>NZ_CAMTTF010000003.1:329598-659197 GCF_947077765.1 Salinibacter grassmerensis
GACGTCCCCAGCCCGGATCAGCTTCTTGATCTTCTTCCGGTCGATCTGCTTGAGGATCCGTCGCGCCTCTGTTCGGCTCACGACGTCCTCCCGATAATCGGCGGCAAAGTCCTCGAGGAAGTCGAGGGTTTCGTCCGTGAGGTCAATCATCCGAATCTCCTCGTTGGAGTCGGAGAGGGACCAGTACAGGTCCGCGTCAATCAGGTGACGATCAGTCCAGCGGACCAGGGTCTGCTTCGAGAGCTGAAGGTGCTCAGAGAGCTCGTCGAGCGGCATCGTCTTCGGCTGCCGCGACGTCGCGGGTCGGTCAGGCACAATATGCATCCGGTGGCATTAGGGAAAAAGGGTGACGTACATTAGACAGAGAATGTCCCTTTTTGTTTCTACGTGTTCATCCCACCCATCTTCTACCTCGCCCGGAATTGACGCTCTCGACGATGCCCTCCTCCCGCTCCAAAGAGGACTGGACCGCCCTCCTTGACCCTCTCCTCTCAGACTCGGTGCAGTCCGCCAACGAACGGCTCATGCAGACCGAAGAAATCCGGCAGTGGCTCCGCCAGGCTTCGACGGAGGCGGCCGAGGGAATGAGTCAGCGCCCCGACATGCGCGGTGAGATGCGCGGGTACGGGCAGCTGAAGGCGGCCTTTGAGGAGCGCTTTCCGAGCCTCCTCAATGCCGTCGAGGAGCTGACGGGGGGATGCGGGACGATCGACCTCGACTGGACGCCCATGAATCCCACCATGAGTCGCGTTGAGGTGGACTTCCACCGCGAGCTTGCCGTCGACGTATTCACGCGACTGGCGGCGCCGTCCCCTGAAGCCGCACAGGCGGCCCTGCACACCGTGGAGGAGGCCCTTCCAGACGGAACACCGTTTCCGAACCGGCCCAACACGGTCACCGGTCTGGTCGGCCACGACGGCTCGTGCCTGGGGGTCCGGGTGCGGGAGCACCTGGGCAACGAGCAGGGCAGCCGGTACCGCACCGTCACGCTCCTACCGGAGGCCCAGAACGATGTCGAGAACCTATCCACGGAGGAGGCTGCGTCCCGCCTTCTTCAACTGCTAGCCCCCGATGATTCGCCCTCGGCTGTCTGACGGGACGGAGCACCGGTGACGCAGTCCACCTCCCCGACGCCCCGAACCTGCCATTTCTGTTCGTTCTCCCCATCCGCAAACCAAAAGCGTGCCCCGGGCTGCACAAACTCGCTCAGGAAGCGCACGAACGTTTCGGGAGAGACGTTGGCGGGCACCTCATCGCTGACCAGCGTGAGCTCGTCACCGCGGATCTGAAAATAACCGAGGGCAAACGGAAGGGGGCCGTCGGTCTTGGTGCTCAACTCCTCCTGATACACCTGGCTCTCCGCCCGCAGCGACTGGACGAGCTCGACGGTCAGCCAGTCTTTTTCCCGCCCGCCGATGAGGCCGTGGTGCCGCCGCTCAAACAGCTTCCGCACGAGGCCCTCCAGCGCCTCGTGCTTTTCGGGACGAACGACAGCATCTTCGACGCGACAGCGATAGCGGTCGGGCATGGCAGCCTCGTAACGGGTGTACAGACATTACGGCAAAGCCTGGCTCAACGGGGGAAGGGCGCCGTACAGGAGGCCCCTTGTCACGTTCCTCTTCAACACCGAATACTTCCCACCCTATGGATTCCGTGACACAGATTACACTGGGCGCCGCGGTGGGCGAGGCGACGGCGGGCCGCGAGGCCGACCTCAAAGCGCCGCTGTGGGGCGCGGCCTTCGGCCTCCTGCCCGATCTCGACGTGCTAGCCAACCCGTTTCTGACAGAAATTCAGGCGCTCACCATGCACCGGAGTGTCACGCACTCCCTGGTGTTTATTGCCCTGGTAAGTGTGTGTGCGGCATACGGGCTTCGGCGCTTTCATCGGGACGTTCCGGTCTCCACGGGGCAGTGGGGGGCCCTGGTCGCGCTCACGCTCGGTACACACGTGGGACTCGACTGCCTCACAACGTATGGCACGCAGGTCTTCTGGCCCTTCAGCAACTACCCTGTCATCTACGGGGCTGTCTTTGTCATCGACCCACTGTATACCCTGCCGCTGGCGGCAGGGCTGCTCGTGTCTCTCCGGTGGAACGCCACAGTGCCGGCGCGGCGCTGGGCGAACTACGTGGGCCTTGCGCTGAGCTCCGCGTACCTTCTCTTCACCGTCGTCAACAAGGAACACGTCAAGCAGGTCTTTGAGGAGGCCCTCTCGGACACGGCTCCCCACTACGAACGCATCTTCACGTCCCCCACCCCTTTCAACAACCTCCTTTGGCAGGGCGTCGCGGAAACTAAGGATGGATATTACGTCGGGGACTACTCGCTTCTCGACCCAGATCGCTCCGTCAATTTCCAGTACGTGCCTAAGCAACACGACCTCTTGGAAGATCAGTGGGACACCCCCGTCGTGAGGGAGCTGCGCCGGTTCTCTCAGGGCTACTTCGTCGTCCGTCGGGACGGCGGGGGCGCTCTGCGGATTCATGATCTTCGGTTCGGGCGCAACGACGTCGGCCTCACCGACGATGGCGAGTATCTGTTCACGTACAGGCTGCGGGCAGGACCGGACGGAACCATCATCGGCATCACGCGCCCCGAGCCGCCGTTCGAACTCAACGCCGCACTCCTTCGCCAATTCCTTGCCCGCATTCAGGGCCAGCCTGAGTCGCTCCCCTAAGAGTCGGGGGCAATTTTCGGCAATTAATGCCCATTCGGCGGGCACGGCCGTCTAAAAATTGATACTTCCCCTCTTGGCTCAGTACCTTCAGGGTGCTTTCCACTCCTATAAGCCGCGACTCTTCTCCGTCATGAACGACCTTCTTTCCCGTTCTCAGGACTACCTAAACGCCGAGACGATACAGGTGCTCGGCTCCTACGTACTGAGCATTGTTGCCTTTGTCCTCATTCTCATCGTGGGGCGGTACGTGGCGACCTGGGTCCGCGATACGATCCGGGGAGGGCTCGACAAGCCGCAGGTCGACACGACCCTGACGAAGTTTGCCGGCAACTTTGCGTACTACGCCATCTTCCTGCTGGCCCTCTTCGCCGGCCTGGAGACCGTGGGGATCGAAACGGCGAGCTTCGTCGCCGTCCTGGCCGCCGCCAGTTTTGCGGTTGGCCTCGCCCTGCAGGGCACCCTCGCCAACTTCGCCGCGGGCATCATGCTGCTGATCTTTCGGCCCTTCAAGGTCGACGACTACGTCGAAATTGCCGACGAGACCGGCTTCGTGCGCGACATCTCCCTCTTCTTTACGCGGCTCACCACCCGAGACAACCGTCTTATCATCGTTCCGAACGGCGACATTTTCGGCTCCACCATCCGCAATATTTTTGCGCACGATATTGTCCGGGTGGACTGCAACGTCGGAACCGACTACCCGGCGGACATCGACGCCACCCGCGAGGTGCTGCTCGAGGCGGCCCGCAGCGTTGACGGTCGCGTGGCGGAAAAGGGCGAGCAGGCCGCACTCACGGGCCTTGGAGACTCGTCCATTGCCTGGCAGGTGCGCGTCTGGGCCGAGACCGACGACTATTTTCGCCTCCGGCAGGAGTTGACCCGCCAGGTGAAGTACAAGCTGGACGAGGCGGACATCGGCATTCCGTATCCGCAGATGGACGTGCACCTCGACGAACTCAACGGCAACGGCGAGGCGGCGTAGCCCTCAGCGGGCGGGGCGGTGGTGGTGGTGTGTTCTTTCCGAAAAGCGACGTTGGAGAGGAACGTACGGGGGGACGCGCGCTTGCAGTGAGTGTCACTTGAGATCCCCAACCACCAACCCACACATCTCGTTATGCCTACTCGTTCTGCGGACGCAACGTGGACCGGCAACCTGCCCGACGGCAGCGGCACCATGCGGCTCGAAAGTGGAGCCTATGAAGGTGCATACTCGTTCCGCTCCCGCTTCGAGGACGGAGACGGTTCCAATCCTGAAGAGCTGATTGCCGCCGCCCATTCGGGCTGCTACTCGATGGCCCTCTCCAACGTGTTGGCCGAGGCCGGGCATGAGCCCGAGTCGGTTAACACCACCGCGGACGTGACGCTTCAGATGGTCGAGGGGGACCCCACCATCACCGGGATCCACCTGACGACGGAAGCGTCCGTGCCGGGCCTCGACGCGGACACGTTTGAAGAACACGCTGCGGCGGCCAAGGACGGCTGCCCAGTCTCGAAGGCCCTCGCCGGTACGGAGATCACGCTCGACGCGAGCCTAGCGTAGGCCTTGACGTATTCGGACGGTCTCGTCCCCGTTCCGCCCCGGGTCCTCAAAAGGACTCGGGGCGTTTGTGTGTCGGTCTACGAGACCACTTGAAGGACGATCTTTCCGGCGTTCTCGTTGTTTTCCATGCGCCGGTGGGCGTCGGCCACCTCGGTCCAGTCGTAGGTCGAATCGATCACTGGGCGGAGCGGGCCGTCCGCGAACTTGGGCACGACATCCCCCGCAAACGCACGGGTAAGCTGTACCTTGTAGTCGAGGCTTCGGTCGCGGAGCGTCGAGGTTAGGAGCTGAATGCGTTTGGCCATCAGGGCGCGCAGGCTTACCTCCGCCACGGTGCTGCCCCCCAGAGTCGCAAGTTGGACGATGCGGCCGTCCACCGACAGGGCCTCCACATTCTGGTGAAAGTACGGCGCGCCGATGAAGTCGAGCACGATGTCTACCCCCTCTCCCTCCGTGAGGTCGTCGACCCGGGCGGCGAAGTCCTCCGACTCGTAGTCGATGGTGGCTGCCGCTCCGAGATCGCGGCAGAGATCGTGCTTCGGGGCCGAGGCCGTGATGTAGGGGCGCGCACTGGCCTCCCGCGTGAGTTGAATGGCAGCGGTTCCCACGCCACTGGCGCCGGCATGGATAAGCGTGTCGTGCCCGCTTTGTAGCCCCCCAAGCCAATGGAGCGCCTGGTACGCCGTCAGAAACACCTCCGGGATTGCCGCCGCCTCCTGCATGGAGAGGCCCGGCGGGACGGCCATCAGCAGGTCTTTGTGCACAACCACCTGTTCGGCGTACCCGCCCCCGGCCAGCAGGCTGAATACGCGATCTCCCTCGTGCCAGTCGGTCACACCAGACCCGGCCTCCTGAACGATCCCGGCCATCTCGAGCCCCATGATGGAGGATGCCCCGTCGGGTGGGGAATAGTGGCCGCGGCGCTGGAACGTGTCGGCGCGGTTGAGAGCAGTGGCGTGCACCTGGACACGGACCTCGTCGGCCTTAGGGGTCGGGGTCGGCACCTCGCCGATGGTCATTGCGGACGGGTCGCCAGGCTCGGGGACGCGAACGGCTCGCATAGGATGCACAGACAGATTGGTTGGCAAATAACTCGTCGGTGGCCTCTCTGTACTCTCGCACGTTCTCGAGCGTGGAGAGGTGCCCCACAGGATCGCATCGACCAGCGGGGCTGGCGGCCCAGTCGCTGAGCCCCTACGCCGACAACGTCCGACGCGCCTGTTCGAGGGCCGCGGACGCGAAGAGCTCTTTGTTGAGCGTGCGGTCCTCCACGAACTGGTGGCGTCGGGCGTGCCCTCCGGATGCGTCGGCGTACCCGACCCACACGGTGCCTACCGGCTTCTCGGGCGTGCCGCCCGTCGGCCCCGCGATGCCGGTCGTCGACACGCCCACCGTGGTGCCTAGCGCCTCCCGAACCCCCTCGGCCATCTGGAGGGCCACTGCCTCGCTCACGGCACCGTGCTCGCGGATCGCTGCCTCCTCCACTCCAAGGACCGTTTTCTTTGCGGAATTGGCGTAGGCGACCACGCTCCCCAGATAATAGTCGGACGACCCGGAGACGCCCGTCAGCCGGTGCCCGATGAGACCGCCCGTGGCACTCTCCGCACTGGCAATCGTGGCGTCACGCGTTCGCAGCGCATTCCCCAGGACCTCTTCCAGGGTAACGTCGCCGGTGCCAATGATGTCGTTGCCGGCCCGCTCCCGCATTGCCGCTTCCACCGTGTCGAGACGCGCATCCGCCGTCGTTTGCTGAGCATCGGCCGACAGGCGCAGGCGCACACCGCTCGTGGAGGGCAGGTACGCCAGGGACACATCGTCCCCCAGCACGTCGGACAGATCGCCCAGCTTCTCCTGCAGGGCCGTCTCCCCGATCCCCGCCGTCACGAGGGTCCGGTGACGCACCTCGCCCACGCCCGACTGCTGTTCGAGCCGCGGCTGGACCGAGGCCTCAAAGATAGCAGTCATCTCCTCCGGAATGCCAGGCAGCAGCACAATTAGTCGCCCGTCCGGGGCCTCATGCCACAGCCCCACGGCGGCCCCGACCGGATTGGCGAGCGTCTCAAAACTCTCCGGCCGCTGGGCGAGGGCCGGGGCCGACGGCGGCACGTCTCGATTCCGGCGGTCGTAATACTGGCGAACACGCTCCAGCACATCCGGGTCGGTCTGGAGCGGAGCGCCGAAATAATCGGCGATGACCGTGCGCGTCAAGTCGTCATGGGTAGGGCCAAGCCCACCGGTGCAGATGACGAGACGGGCCTCCTCGTACGCCCGGTCCAGCTCTCGGAAGATGTCTTCCCGGGCGTCCCCGACGGTCACCGTCCGGGTCATGCGGACGCCGAGCCGACTAAGCTCCCCCCCCAGCCACGCGGCATTCGTATTGGTGGTCTGGCCAATCAACAGTTCATCGCCAATGGTCAGGAGCTGTGCCTTCATCGATACAGGGAAGAAGAACCCAGAGGAAATCGGAACGAGACGACTCCCGCGTCTTGACGGGGGCGGCTTCCAATGCGTGGAGTCGGCATGGGATTGTCTAGCGAGTAGGGTGGTTCAGCCCCCGTGTTCCTGGGACCAGGCGTCGGGATCGGCCCGCCAGTCGTTGAGCAACGCCTGTGCGTCTTCCGAGAGCGCATGCTGGCGATGCGCCACGTCCAGAAGCACGGGAAACGTCGTCAGCACGTGGCAGGGCACACCGGCCTCCCGGAACGCCGTGGCGGCGGCGTCCAGCCCATACGAAAAAATGGCCAGTACCGCCGGAACGGTGGCACCGGTCTCCCGAACGGCCGCCACCGCGTCCAACACGGATCGGCCCGTCGAGATGAGATCCTCCACCACGATAACCGTGTCGCCCGCTCCCGGCTGTGCTCCCTCAATGCGCCGTCCCTGCCCATGCCCCTTGGCCGAAGAGCGGATGTATGCCATTGGGGCATCGATCCGGTCGGCCAGCCACGCCGCGTGGGGGATGCCGGCCGTGGCCGTTCCGGCAACGGTAGGCGACGTCCAGTCGTGATCCCGGACGATCTCGGTAAACCCGTTTGCGATGCGTTCGCGGACGGACGGATGCGCGAGGGTCTGCCGGTTGTCACAGTAAATGGGCGCCGCGAGGCCCGAGGACCACGTGAACGGGTCGCGCGGGCGCAAGAAAACGGCCTCAATGTTCAAAAGGGTGTCCGCGAGGGCGCGGGCCCGATCGGCCGACGACGGGGCAAAAATCTCTTGGGGGGTGGGCATGACGGACGACAGCAATCAGTCAAGTTCACGAGTGGGGAGTGCGGGCCTACTCTAGGGTCCCCTTTTCCTCTACCGGCGCCACCACGTACAGCGCACCCGTGGCCAACGTAAAGCCGACGACGACCGCTAGGGCCAGCCCGGGCAGGCCGCTGTCGTAAAGCAACCACCGGGCCGCGTCGCGAAGCGGCGGGGAAAAGTGCGTTGCGGCCCGGAGGGTGAGCACCCCGAAGAGGAATGCGGCCTGCAGCATCGTCTTTCCTTTTGCCACACGATAGGTGTGCAGCGTCTGTCCGGACGCTTCGGCCCACGACCGAAGGACCGTCACGACGACGTCGCGGAGGGCAATGGCCACGACGGCCCACCACGGGACGAGGTCGGGGGCCTCGAGTGCAAGGGCGATGAAGGTCCCGAGGATCAGAATTTTGTCCGCCAGGGGATCAAGGTACTGTCCGAGCCGCGACCGCACCCCGTACCGACGGGCCAGCACCCCATCGTAGTAGTCCGTCAGGGAGGCCAGGACGAAGAGCACGACCGCACTCATCTGTCCGGCCTTGCTCGGAATCGACAGGAGCAGGAGCAGCAACGGGGTCACCAGAATCCGACCGACCGTCAGCAGGTTGGGAATGTACCGGAGGGCTGCGGAGGTGTACATGGCAACTAGACAATAAGCACGAGCCGCTGGAATATCTCCGGCTTTCGGCGATATTGGTGAAAATTTGCACGGAAGCGAAGGGCCCGCGGTTGCAGGATCAAGGATCATGCCTTCGGGCCTGCAAACTTTTCAGTGTGTAGGGGCCCCAGTGCCACACTTGACGCCCCACCAGTAAGGATCGACCGGCCCTGCTCTGCCACCCTGTCATTCTGACGGACTATTTCGGGGACTTTGCGGGCCGGCATCGTTCTTGAGAACAAGCTACCGTGGCGATGTAGAGGCAGGGACGCCGGAAAGCAGTCGTCCCTCGATCCCGACACGCCTTCGACTTTCGAACTGATCCGAACCAACGCACACACACTCATGGGTAAAGTCATTGGAATCGACCTTGGCACGACGAACTCGGTCGTGGCGGTGATGGAGGGGGACGACCCCGAAGTCATCGAAAACGCGGAAGGATCGCGCACCACGCCGTCCGTCGTGGCCTACAAAGATGATGGCGAGCGCCTCGTGGGTGCCCCCGCGAAGCGCCAGGCCATCACGAATCCGGAAAACACCGTGTCCTCGATCAAGCGGTTCATGGGCCGCTTCTACGACGAGGTTGAGGACGAGATCGAAGAGGTCCCGTACGAGGTCGTCCGCGGCGAGAACGACACGGCGCGCGTCCAGATTGGCGACCGGAAGTACACCCCTCAGGAGATTTCGGCCGTGGTGCTGCAGAAGCTGAAGCAGACGGCCGAGGAGTACCTGGGCCAGGAGGTCACCGACGCGGTGATCACCGTGCCGGCGTACTTCAACGACGCACAGCGGAAGGCCACACAGGAGGCCGGCGAGATTGCAGGCCTGAACGTGCAGCGCATCATCAACGAGCCCACGGCGGCCTCCCTCGCCTACGGCCTCGACGACGAGAGCGATCAAGTGGTCGCCGTGTACGACCTCGGCGGCGGTACCTTTGACGTCTCCATCCTGGAGCTCGGGGACGGGGTCTTTGAGGTAAACGCCACGTATGGGGACACGCACCTCGGGGGCGACAACTTCGACAAGCGCCTCATCGACCACATTGCCGACGAGTTCGAGCAGGACACCGGCATCGACCTTCGGGACGACCCGATGGCCCTGCAGCGGCTGAAGGAGGCCGCCGAGGAGGCCAAGATTGAGCTGTCGAGCGCCAAGACGACGACGATCAACCTGCCGTTCATTACGGCCACGGACGAGGGTCCGCAGCACCTCAACATGGACCTCAACCGGGCCACCTTCGAGAACCTGATAGGGGACCTGGTCGAGAAGACGGTGCCGCAGATGGAAAAGGCCCTCAACGACGCGGGGCACTCCAAAAGCGACGTCGATGAGGTCATCCTGGTTGGCGGCTCCACCCGCGTGCCGCTCGTTCAGGAGACCGTCGAGGAGTTCTTCGACAAGAAGGCCAACAAGTCCGTGAACCCGGACGAAGTGGTGTCCCTCGGCGCCGCCGTTCAGGGCGGCGTGCTCAGTGGCGACGTCGACGACGTGCTGCTGCTGGACGTGACGCCGCTCAACCTCGGCATCGAGACGCTTGGCGGTGTGATGACGACGCTGATCGAGGCCAACACCACGATCCCGACGAAGGAGAGCGAGGTGTTCTCCACGGCCGCCGACAACCAGACCTCCGTAGAGGTGCATGTCCTGCAGGGCGATCGCGAGATGGCCAAGGACAACCGCACGCTCGGCCGCTTCCACCTGGACGGCATTCCGCCGGCCCCGCGTGGCACGCCGCAGATTGAGGTCACGTTGGACATCAACGCGGACGGCATCCTGAACGTGTCCGCCGAGGACAAGGACACCGGCAAGGAGCAGTCCATCCGTGTGGAGGCGAACAGCGGCCTCTCGGACGAGGAGATCGAGAAGATGAAGGAAGAGGCCGAGCAGCACGCCGAGGAGGACGAGCGCCGGAAGGAGCGCGCCGACACGATCAACGAGGCGAACTCTATGGCTTACTCCGTGGAGCAGGGCCTCGAGGAGTACGGCGACAAGATTCCGGAGGACAAGCGGGCGAACCTCCAGGATGCCCTCGACACACTGAACGAGGAGCTTGAGACGGCCAGCGCCGACGAAGACATCACCGCGCTGGAGGACGCCCTCGAAGACCTCAACGCGGCGTGGTCCGCCGCCGGCGAAGAGATTCGCGAGGCCCAGCAGCAACAGGCCCAGCAGGGCGCGGCGGCCGGTGCTGGCGCCGGCGCGGCGGGCGCTGGTGCAGCGGCTGGTGCCGAAGGTCCCGCTGGCGGCCCCGCTGGCGGAGCGGCCCCCGGCAACGGCGCCACGGACACCGACGACGAGGATGTCCAAGACGCCGACTACGAGGTCGTCGACGAAGGCGACGACGAGTAAACGCTGACTGTTCGGACGCGGAGTGGGGATCGATCCCCCACCCGCGACCCTCTACATCGCCTCACGGGCGTCCCGAACCGACGCCCCACGGCTTCCCAACGCCCCGATCGGGATGACCCGGTCGGGGCGTTTTTTATGCCCCGAGTAGTCTCTCCGGGCCACTGCCCTTATCCTGCGGCGTCCAACTCGTAAATCGCCCGGGCATTCTGGGTCGTGACCTCGGCGACCGTCTCCAGCGGGAGGTCCTTGATCTCGGCGAGCCGCTCCGCGACGTGGCGCACGTAGGCCGGCTCATTTCGATCGCCCCGATTTGGCTCCGGGGCCAGGTAGGGGCTGTCGGTCTCCACAACGATGTGCTCGAGCGGGACCTCCTTCACATACTGGTCCACGTCGCTGTTCGAGAAGGTCATGATGCCCCCTACTCCGACGTAGAAGCCCAGATTCCACGCCCGCTCGGCGATCCGGGGCGGGTCGACGTAGCAGTGAAGGATCCCACGCATTTTCTCCGGGACGTCGGCCTGTACGGACTCCTCTTCAAGAATGGCAAGAATGTCCTCCGCGGCGTCGCGGTTGTGGATGACGAGGGGCAGGTCGGCCTCGATGGCGAGGCGAATGTGCTTTCGGAAAAAGCGCTTCTGCCGGTCGTCAAACGACCGGTCCCAGTAATAGTCCAGGCCACTCTCCCCCACCGCCACCACGCTCGGGTGCGAGCACCATTCCACGACTGCCTCAAAGTCCTCCTCGGTGGCCTCCTGCGTTTCCGAGGGGTGCAGGGCCGCCATGGCATAGAGCCCGTCGTGCTCCTCACAAAGATCTACGGCCTGTTGAATGGAGGGGACGTCGATGGCCGGCATTACGATGACGTCGACCTCGGCCCCCCAGGCCCGACGCAAAACCATGTCCCGGTCGTCGTCGAACTGGTCGAGGTACAGGTGCGCGTGCGTGTCAACGATCATAGACTGAGGGGACGACTGATGGCGAGGGAAGCGGACAAAACGGAGCGATAACGACCGGGAACGAAGTCCCCTTTTTGCATCGTAGGAGGACCGGCAACTGTCGAGTTTGTGCCCTGCGTTAGAACATGAACTGAAGGCCTCACACTGTAAATGCGTTGGTGTAAATTTCACCCGATCCTCTGCTCGGGCGCTCGGGGCCTTCTCGGGGGGATCTCCTTCCTGATCTTGGCGCTGCTCGTGACCGGGGTGCCCTCCCTGGCCTCGGCCCAGTCTTCATCCGACAGCACAGACTGGGTACAGGTGCGCCTTCACCACGGGACGGATGTTGAATCTGTTCGCCTGACGCCGAAGCGCACCTCACTCTCGGTACTGCTTCCCAGCGGTGATCCCCCAATTCTCCGGCTGAAACGCGACGAGACCGTGACGCTCGGCCGCCGTCAGGGAGATGTGTATGCCCGCCGCGGGAACGCCAACCTGTACGCCCGGTCGCTCCGCCTCGCGCCGTCCAGCGGGGGCAGCTGGATGCTCAGCCTGCCCTCCGAGTCGACGCGCACGTACACGGGACGCCTCACGCTTCGCCCCGCGGACTCCAGCACCGGCCTTCAGCTCGTCAACCGCGTGCCCCTACAGGACTACGTAGCAAGCGTTGTCGCCGCAGAGTACGGCCTCGACGACCGGTCGGGCACCCGGGCCATGGCAGTCGTGGCCCGGACCTACGCCCTCTTCTCCACCAAGCACTTCGACGGAGACTACGACCACGTCGACGGCACGGCCTCTCAGGTATACCGGGGAAAAGACGTGATCACCGAAGACGCCCGGCGGGCAGCCCGGGAGACGCAGGGCCAAATTTTGACCTACGACGGGGCCCCGATCCAGGCGGTCTACTTCTCGTCAAGCGGCGGCCACACGGCCAGCAACGAGGAGGTCTGGACGGACAGTCCCTCCCTTCCCTACCTTCGGGGCAAGGAGGACCCGTACGACGAGGCCTCGCCCAAGCACCGCTGGACGACGCGCATCAACCGCCGGGCCCTCCTGCAGGCGCTCTCGCTGCACCACGGCACCTCCGTCGAGGGATTTCTGCTGGGCGACCGCACCCCGAACGGCCGGCTGGCAACCATCGAGGTGCTCTTCTCGGACGATGGCAGGACGGAAATGGAGGCGAGCACCTTCCGGTCGATCGTGAACGAGCGGGTCGACGGGGGCACGTTGAAAAGCACCTGGTTCGACGCCCGTCGGGACGGCCCGGACTACGTGTTGACCGGACGGGGCCACGGCCACGGCGTGGGCCTCAATCAGTGGGGCGCTCACGCAATGGCCGAGCAGGGCAGGAGCTACCGCGAGATTCTTTCATTTTACTACTCGGGCGTCCAGATTCAGCAACTGGACGAGACGTCTCCCCTGCCCGCGGTGGCCCAGGACCCGCCCAGCCCGCCCGCCGACTCCACCGCCCCTCGGATCGGTTGGTGACCTACATCCTCCGGAGTCTCCGACACGTTCTTCCTACCCACCGTAGGCCGGTACGTCTCTCTTCGTGCCAGCCCTGTGTCTCTCCACAGCTATCTGCCACACTCTGTTGAGGCCTTTTCTGCTTCGTTTGCTGCCTTGAATTGTACGTTTCCCCTGACATGCTGCACTCCTTGGTGCGGACCGTGATACCCCGTATTTTTGCGCTTGTGCTTCTCGTTGGGTGCCATCTCGGCTTACCCTCAGTCCACGCACAATCCCCGACGGACACGACCGTTGCCATGCAGGTGGAAATGGCGCCGGTGGAAATCACGGCCACTCCTTTCCGCATCGCAGGCGAAGCCCCTTCCTTTGCCGCCGCAACCCGGACCCGGACCGATCAAGACCTCAATGCCACGCCGTCGCTGTCCTTGGAAGAGATCTCCACGGGACTGCCGGGTCTGTCAGTCCAGAGCCGGACGCACTTTGCGCTTGGGGATCGCATTACGATCCGCGGGCTTGGATGGCGAGCCCAATTCGGAGTGCGCGGGGTCCAGATGCTTCTGGATGGAATTCCCCTGACAACGGCGGACGGGCAATCAGTGGTGCATATTATCGATCCGTCATTCATTCGGTCACTGGAGCTGATTCGGGGCCCTGCCTCCACATTTTGGGGCAACGCAAGCGGGGGCGTCCTCTCCCTCTCCACGCGCCCGTCTCGGGATGCCAGGCACACGGTGCGTCTCAAAGAGACCGTCGGGTCCTATGGTTTGTCGAAGACCGACCTGCAGGTAACTCCCGACCTTGGGGCACACCAGCTCAGCGTCTACTCGTCTTATCTAACTCAGTCGGGATACCGCCAACACAGCGACACCCGACTACTCCGCTCTGGCTTCACCAGCAACTTTTCGCTGGGGAACGATCAAGGGGTTCGCGTGATCGGAGCTCTCCAGCACATGCCCCGCGCGGATTCGCCCGGCTCGCTCGCAAAAGAAGCGGCTCGGACATCGCCCGACCGAGCACGATCCACAATCGTGAATTTTGACGTCGGTAAGGATGTCCAGCAAGGACAACTCGGGGCGACCTATTACGACGATACCCGGGTCGGCACGGCAAACGCAACCGCGTACGGGCTCTTCCGCGACCTCCGCAACCCCATTCCCTTCAACGTCATCGACCTGAATCGCCGGGCCGGGGGTGCGCGACTTACGCTCGAAGGCGAAACCCCTGCGGTGGAATGGGGAGTCGGTGTCTCGGGCAAACTGCAGCACGACGATCGAAAAGAATATACCAGTGACGGCGGGGCTCCAGACAGTCTCCTCATCGACCAGCTCGAGACCGTCAATAACGGAGCCCTCTTCGGTCGCCTCTCCATCCCCTTTGGCCGTTTCCAGATCGACGCCGGCCTCCGCTACGACCGTCTTCAGTTCGAGGCTGATGATCGGCTTGGGGGCGACGACGGGACCCAAACTTTTCGCACCCTGAGCCCTTCGCTCGGGCTCTCGTACGACCTCGGGCGATCACGCCTGTTTGCAAACCTGAGCACGGGCCTGGAGGCTCCCACCACGACCGAACTGAGCAATCGTCCGGACGGCGAGGGAGGCTTCAGTGACCTGGACGCCGAGTCCGTAGTGGGCGTAGAGAGCGGCGTCACGGGCACGTGGCTGGCGCAGTCTCTCTCGTACGATCTGGCCCTCTTTTACCAGGACGTGGACGACGTGCTCGTCCCCTTCGAGCTGCCGGACGAGACGACGGCCTACCGCAATCAGGGTGCCGCCCGCCACCGCGGGGCCGAAATCGCGGTCCGCTGGCAACCCACTGGACCACTCTCTGTTCGGGCGAGTCACTCGTTCGTAGACGCCGAATTTACGGAGGGCACCGTGGAGGAGGGCACATCCACCACTGATCTCGATGGCAATGACCTCCCCGGTGTACCTTCTCACCGGTTCTCTGCAACCCTTCAGGCACGCACCTCGCTCACTCACGCCTCCCTGTCCATTCTAAGCGTAAGTAAGCAGTACGGCGATACCCAGAATACCGCGACGAGCGACGGGTATACGACCGTGGACTTACGGCTGAGCCATCCTGGTTTCGACGTGGCGGGCGGGGCTTCCTTTACGCCCTTCCTCGTCCTGAATAACGCTTTCGATGTCCGCTACAACGACATCGTGGTGAACGCCTTCGGGGGACGGTTCTACGAGCCCGCCGCCGGCCGACATTGGCGCGCTGGCGCCTCCTTGCAATTCTGAGTGGGCCCGCTACCGCTGGACGGTGTGGTGAGGGTCTTCTGCCCTGCCCCGCCATCCCCGCGCCATGCGGGGTGTCGTGAACGCCACCGCGGCCTCCTCGGGCGTCACCACGATGCATCCGCCCGTGGCCCCCTCTCCGCCTGGAGAGGAGACCTGCTCGTGCATGCGGGACAAGGAGGTGCGCGCAGCCGCTTCGGCGGAGGCGCCTTCTCGGACGCGCTCCCGCACACTGCGGGCCAGCCCCACGGCCGCGATGGCCTCGCCCCAGCCCGTCGTGCTGACTGCCATGTGGGCGTCCGCGTAGAAGCCGGCGCCCGGCAGTGGCGAGTCGCCCACCCGTCCCGGCGGCTTGAAGGGCGTCCCCCCGGTGGAGGTCGCCGCCGCGAGCGTGCCCGCGCCGTCCCGCATCACTGCCCCCACGGTATCGCCTCCGCTCGGGTCAACGCCCCCCGGACGGAACGACCGGCTCGGGTGACTGGCCTCGGCCCGTGCCCGGATCCGTTCGTGACGTCGTTGCTCGCGGGGGTGGACCAGCGTCTTGTTCGGGACAAGGTCCGTCCCCGTGGTTTCCGCAAACCGCTCCGCCCCCTCGCCCGCCAGCATCCGTACTCGCCCCTCCCCTCTTTCTAGCAGCCGCCGGGCTACCACGACCGGATGCTCCAGGTGCCGCGTGCCCATGACGGACCCATAGTCCAGGGTCGCCCCGCTCATGATTCCGGCGTCCAGCTCCGCCTCCCCGTCCTGATTCAGCATCGCCCCGTAGCCGGCGTTGAACGCGCCGTGAGCCTCTAACGCTCGCGTCGCCGTCGTAACGCCCGCCAGGGCATTCGTCCCGCCCTGAAGTACAGAGGTTCCGGCCTCGAGTACAGCCCCAAGCCCCTCACGGTGCAGCTCAAGCGCAGCGTCCGGGATGTCCCACGCCCCCCCGTGCACGAGGAGCAACGGCCCCCGCGTCTCGATCTGCCGACTGTGGAGGGAGAGGGACATTCCACAAGTGCCCAATTCAGAGAGGCTACCGACTTGCCAGTTGGGGCCCTGCCGGAGCCGTGCGCTCCGTCCAGCGCGGTTCGGGGGCCGAGGGGACCCGGGCAAACACCGACGCCCCCTCCAGGCGCGGCAGCAGGGCCCGCACGGTCTCCCGAAACGCGTCCTGATATTGCAGAGGGACCGGCTGTGAGGGCGGCAGCTCTAGTGTGACCGGGTTGACGGGGGTGCCGTGTTTCCAGAGGCGGTAGTCAAGATGAGGGCCCGTGGACCGGCCGGTGCTTCCCACATAGCCGATGGTCTCGCCCTGTTGCACGCGATCGCCGGACGTCACGGAGATTTGCGAGAGGTGGAGATAGCCGGAGGTGTAGGTGCCGTTGTGGCGGATCTTGACGTAGTTGCCATTGGGCCCCTTGTACCCGGCCCGTTGGACAACCCCGCCCCCGACCGATCGCACTGGGGTGCCACGTGGCGCAGCATAGTCAACCCCCCGGTGAGGACGATACTCCTTCAGAACGGGGTGGTACCGGCGGTTCGTATAACCCGAACTGATGCGGGAATACTGCAGGGGCGCCTTCAAGAGCTGGCGCCGGAGGCTCTGGCCCGCCCGGTTAAAATACTCAGCGTCGCCTGCGCCCGCCTCAAACCGAAAGGCGTAGTAGTCCTCGCCGCGGTGCCGCACGTGTGCCGCCACGATGTCTCCGGGCTGCACCGTATCACCCTCAACCGCACGGGCCTCGTACACGAGGCGGAACGAGTCGCCCGCCCGCAGCCGAAAAAAGTCAATCTGCCAGGCAAACACCTCCGACAGCCGCAGGGCGAGGAGCGGGTGTCCGTCGTTTCCCACGAGGGTTTCGTACAACGATCCCTCCACCGTACCCGAGACCGTAGCCCACTGACGGGTTACCGACCGGGTGGCAACGTAGGTCCGGTCCGGGTGCCGGAGGTCGAAGACGACGTACCGGAGTGCATCGATCTGGTACGCCAGGTATCGCGGCTGTTGAAGCCAGGGGTTCACGTAGACGCGATACCGGCGCCCGGCCCGGAGGTCTGTGACTTCGAACCCGGGTCGGGCCGCCTCCGCAAGGTTCAAGATCGTCTGATAGTCCACCCCCTGCTCGTCCAGCACGTCCGAGAAGGTCTCCGCCCGGCCTACGCGTCCATCTTCGATCTGGTACCGTCCCGCCGGAAGGCCGTAGCGGTCCATCGAGGCCTCAAACGTAGCCGTTGGTTCATTCGTCGGGGTCGGCGCAGTCGCACCCGTCTGACAGGCAAGCCCCCCTCCAGCAACGATCAGAAGCAAGGCAAGCAGTCGCACGGGCTGGGGTGAACAGGACATGGGAGCCACCGGGGAGTGTGTAGACGTGCGAGGAGGTTACGACTGATCGGTGGACGCACCGTCGCCCCCACTGCCCCCGGGGCTCCACGTGTCTTCCTGGACGCCAACCTCTCGGTTGGCCCAGCGGGCCAGCACAAAGAGGAGATCGGACAGTCGGTTGAGGTAGACAATGACCTGCTCGTTGATGGGCGTCGAGGTTTTGGCCTCGACGCTGCGGCGCTCCGCACGGCGGCACACGGTCCGGGCGGAGTGGAGCGACGCCCCGGCCGGCGCCCCGCCCGGCAGGATAAAGCGCTTCAGATCCGGCAGGTCCGCCTCGAACCGATCGATCCGTTCCTCAAGCGCCTCGATATGGGTGTCCTCAATGCGTTCCACAACCGGCTTGGCATCCATCGGCGTGGCCAGATCCGCCCCCACCACGAACAACTCCTCCTGCACGTCCCCCAGAACCGGATCGAGGGTGTCGTGTCCCGGCTCGCCCTCTAGGTGGGACCGGGCGACGCCGACAATCGAATTGGTCTCGTCGACCGTGCCGTACGCGTCAATGCGAGGATTTCCCTTGCCCACCCGTTCTCCCCCGAAGAGAGACGTGGTTCCGTCGTCGCCAGTGCGCGTGTAGATTCGTTTGCTCATCAAAGAAAATGCATCGGGAAACAGGGGACTATAATTGAGCACAGCGTGGCACGGCTGACCTCCGTGTGCGTTTCCAGGGAGGCGACAGCCTGAATACTAACCGGGGACGCGGCTCTCGTCAGACGACGACACAGGGCCTAAGTAGTCGATCCGGAGCGTGCCGTCCGGATGCTGATCCAGAGCGACCCGCACCCCGAACACCGAGGCGATGCGCCCCGGCGTCAGGACCGATTCTGGAGGCCCCTGGGCTCGCAACTCGCCGTCCGCGACCAGGAGCAGCCGATCCGCGTAGCGGGCCGCCAGTTCCAGGTCGTGTCCGACGGCGAGCACCGTCCGGCCGGCCTCCGTCTGGGTCCGCACCTGCTCCATGAAGGAGAACTGGTAGTGCACGTCTAAGTGCGCGGTCGGCTCGTCCAGCAGAAACAGGTCCGCCCCCTGCACAAGGGCCTGTGCCAGAAAGACACGCTGCATCTCACCTCCGCTCAGGGACAGGACCGACCGGTCCGCGAAGCCCCCCAACTCCACCCGGGCAAGGGCGTCTTGTACGCGCTCCCGGTCCGACTCCCGGTATGGCTGCAGCCAGCCTCGATGCGGGGCCCGACCGAGCAACACGAACTCCTCCACCGAAAAGTCGAAGGTGAGGGATCGGGCCTGGCGGACGAAGGCCTGCGCCTGTGCTTGCTCCTGAGCACTCATCGTGTCGATGGGCGCGCCCTGGAGCCGAATCTCTCCGTCAAACGGAATGTGCCCCCCAATTGCCCGCAGAAGGGTCGTTTTGCCCGCTCCGTTGGGCCCGAGAATGCCGACCCACTGCCCGGCCGCAACCTCGAAGGCCACGTCTCGCAGGATCGTGTGTCCGTCGAGCGTAACGGAAAGCTGATCGACCGAAAGCAGGGCCACGCAATTGCCGGACGTCAGTACAGGAAGACCGCATACTCATCTAGAGGGGCGTCGCCACCAGCACCTCCGACGAGACGCCCCACGCCGTCACTAGGGTATGGGTTCGGACGGACCAGCGGGTTTCGTTCAGGAGCGGCCGCTGCCGAAGGGGCCGACACCCGCCGACCCACCCCGGACGGATCCGGTGAACGGTGTTCCACAGCCCGCTCACACACCAGGAAAACGGCGACTGCCCCCAAGTGAGCCCTGCAAGGCAGAGCCGACCGTTCGCACGCAGGAGGCGATGCGCCTCACCAAGAAGTGTCCGGGCGTCGTCTCGCGACAGGAGGTCCAGCAGGTAGGTCGCCACCACGCGATCGTACGCTCCATCCGGATCGTCGAACGTGAGGCCGCCGTCGGTTTCGTGGACGGCCGCACGATTTCCAAACGCCCCGAGGCGGGCCCGGGCGATCCGCACCATCGTCCCGCTGAGATCGTATCCCGCGTAGCGCGCCGCCGACGGACAGTGGTTTTGCAGGAGACGCTCGGCGAGTTTTCCGGTGCCGCATCCAACCTCGACCACCGACCGGGCGTCCGCAAAGCCCCCACCGGCCACGAGCGCGTCAAAGGCGGGCGCCTCGTAGAACGCCTGGGTGTCCTGCCATGCCCCAACCCGGTCGTAGACGGCCTCGACGTCCGAGCGCGAAAGCGTTCGGTGGGTAGTCATATCGCGGATCCACGATGGCCCGATCAAACGGACGCCCCTGCTCCCTCGGCGGGGTCCGTCTTACCGGGACGGAACGGTTTCATCGTCCTTCGTCACAAGCGGGTAGTCGGCCTCCACCTCCCCGTTGACCATCTCCCGCAGGGGACGGCGGAGCAGCCGCTTGCGGAAGCTGCTGAGATAGTCGGTAAAGAGGACGCCGTCAAGGTGATCGCGCTCGTGTTGCAGGACCCGGGACAGCATGCCCCCAGCCTCCACTTCCTGCTCCTCGAACTGGCGATCCCGGTAGCGCATCCGGATCCGTTCAGGGCGGGCCACAGCCTCGCGCACCTCCGGAATCGACAGGCAGCCTTCCTCCATTTCCGCGGCGTCGTCGCTCTCCTCGACGATCTCGGGGTTGATGAAGACCATCGGCTGGGGCGGGAGCGGCTCCCCCGCCTCCGCAATGTCATCGGCCATTGGGGTCAGGTCCACCACAAAGAGGCGCTCGGTACGTCCAACCTGGGGCGCCGCCAGCCCGATGCCGGCGGCGTTGTGCATCGTCTCGATCATGTTGTCGATGAGCTCCTGAAGCGCCTCCGTGTTCTCCTGCACGGGGTCGGTCTCTTCCCGAAGCGCCTCGTGGCCGTAGACGTATATCGGCAGTATCATAGGCGAAGGGGGTTGCCAAGAAACTGTGTATGTATTGGTGCAACGGGGGCATGCACGAGGAAGTGCCGGCGATATGCCTCTCCAAAGCAGAAATCCGGCAAACTCTTCAGGGCCCGCCCGGCTCCCGTTCGTTCCGTCCTACTCCCGCCCGTAGTCGTCCTCCAGCCGAACGATGTCGTCCTCCACGCAACGGCCCATCTGCGTCTCGATGAAGACGAGCGGCCCGTCGCCGTCATTCTCGATGCGGTGAACGTCGCCCTCATCGATAAAGCAGGTGTCTCCCTCCGACACCTCAATTTCCTCCTCGTTGCGCGTGAAGACGCCCGATCCCCGAACGACGACCCAGTGTTCTTTTCGGTGCTCGTGTTTTTGTAGGGAGAGCCGCTGGTTGGGATGCACAATGATGCGCTTCACACGATACCCCGGCTCGTTCAGGTATTCCTCCCAGCGGCCCCAGGGACGGTCGTCGGCGTCGAGAAACATGAAGGGATCGTCGATTGGTGAGCGAAAAAACAAAGAAGAGGAGTCAGCACCGCGCTCTGCGCGGCGGTTGGCGTCGGTCTAGGCCGGGGCTTCCACGGGGGCCTCAGCCGTGTCCACGGGCGTGCCGACCAGTTTCAGCAGGCCATACAGGAGCCCCGCGCCCACCAGGAGCCCGACCCACCACGGCATGCCGAAGCCGACGGGCAGTGTGCCGACCAAGATGGCCACGGTGCCGACGCTGAGCGCGTACGGCAGTTGCGTGCGCACGTGCTCCACGTGGTCACAGCCGCTGGCCATCGATGAGAGGATCGTCGTGTCCGAAATCGGCGAACAGTGATCTCCCCATACCGATCCGGCCAGGACACACGACACCGCCGAATACAGGATGTGGTAGTGCGCCGGGGCGTCCATTCCATTCTGTGCGAGGACCGCCCACACCAGCGGGACCACCAGCGGCATGAGGATGCCCATGGTGCCCCAGCTCGATCCGGTCGCGAAGGCCGTCGCGGCCGCAAGCACGAAGATCAGTGCCGGCACCGCCCCGGGGGGAAGCCACTCACCAAGGACCGACACGAGATAGTCGGCCGTGTGCAGCACTTCCGTGATGTTGGACAGGGCCCAGGCAAGCACGAGGATGATCATCGCAAACAACATGGACTTGAGCCCCTCGTACCAGGCCTCCACCGTCTGCTCCAGATCGAGGATGCCCTGTCCGATGGAGAGCGCCGCCGCAACCAGGACCCCGAGTATCGACCCCCACATCAGAGCGGTGTATGAGTTCGCCTCCCCGATAATGTCCCGCAGAGGCGCATCCACCCCAGCGGCCTGGACGCCCGTGGCGTACAGCCCACCGAGCACCCCTCCCACCAGCACCAGAATCGGGATGACCGCGTTGACGGCCCGGTACGGCGTCCCGTCCGGGGGCTGCAGCTCTTCTCCTTCCGAGGCCGCCTCGTCGACCTTCGCTTCCTTGCCCAGCACCTCGCCCGTCTCGCGGGCCCGCTTCTCCGCGTGGTACATTGGCCCGAAGTCGAGGCCCGTGTAGGCCACGAGGAAGACGAAGAACAGCGCGAGGAGCGGATAAAAGTTATAGGGGAGCGAGCTCAGGAATACCGAGTAGGCCCCTTGGGCAAACCCGTCGATGTTCTGGATGGCGGTGCCCAAAAGGCCCACCTGGTACCCGATCCACGTGGTGACGAACGCGAGGGTCGCCATGGGGGCCGCGGTCGAGTCCACGACATAGGCCAGCTTCTCGCGGGAAATGCGAAGCCGGTCGGTCACCGGGCGCATGGTGTTGCCCACGATCAGGGTGTTGGCGTAGTCGTCGAAGAAAATACTCACACCCAGCACCCCAGTCACGACCTGCCCCCGCTTCGAGTTGCTGGCCCACCCTGTCAGTCGCTCTACAATCCCGAGCGTGCCCCCGTTCTTGGAAATGATGCCCACCATGCCCCCAATCATGAGGGAAAACAGGATGATGGACACGTGGCTGGAGCTGGACATCGCGTTCAGCACGTAGACCTGAAAGCTGTCCAGCAGGCCCTTGAACGCGCCCCAGGGCGTAAAGCCGATGGCGGTGACCGCGCCCACCCAGACCCCAAAGAACAACGCCGGGACCACGCGCCGGTACAGCAGCGCCATCCCGATTGCCAGGAGGGGCGGCAGGATAGAGAGCCAGCCCGGGATGGTTCTGGTCGTGGTTGAGCGCAGCACCGCATCGTTGGCCACGACCTCGACGGGAGCACTCCCGCTCGACGAGACCGAGACCCCGTCCGCGGTCCACGCCCCCCTGGCCGCGTCGTACGAAAGCGCGAACGTGGCCCCTGCCACCCGCAGCGTCGGCGACCCCGGGGCGGCCAGCGAGGAGTCCCCGGGCACCGACACCGAAAACTCGATCCCGCTCAGGACCGGGTCCGGGACGTCAATCTCGCCGTCTTGGGCGGCGGCCGGCGTCGTGCTCCCCCAGAGACACAACAAACCCGCAAGCAGAAGAAAGGTACGGGGAAACGAAGCGAGATGAGCCATCGGTCAGCGTCCCTCGGTCACGATCGCGTTCCAAAGATCCGGTCCCCCGCGTCCCCTAAGCCGGGGCGAATGAAGGCATTGTCGTCCAACTCGCGGTCCAGCACCGCCGTCACGACGGGCACGTCCGGGTGCTCCTCGCGGAGCTTCCTCACGCCCTCGGGCGCCGCCACCAGGCACGCGAAGGTGAAATCCTGCCCCCCTTCTTCCTTCAGGTGGTCGATGGCGAAGGACGCACTGCCCCCTGTGGCCAGCATCGGGTCCACCACAAACACATGGGCGCTCTCGATGCTCGACGGAATGTTGCTGTAGTAGTCGACAGGCCGGTAGGTCTCCTCGTCGCGCTGCATCCCGAGATGGCCCACCCGGGCCTCCGGCACGTACCGCACGAACCCGTCCACCATCCCAAGCCCGGCCCGCATGATGGGCACAACCATCACCTCCTCGGCAATCTCGTAGCCCGTCGTGGGCTCCATCGGCGTTTCGATGGTCGTCTCCTGCAGCTCGATGTCCCGCATCGCTTCGTAGGCCAGAATCGCCGCCGCGTCGGACACGGTCTTCCGGAACTGGCCGTGCGGCGTCTCGTCGCGGCGCAGGAGGGTTAGGTCACGCTTCAAGAGAGGGTGGTCGACAACGGTCAGGTTCTCCATAAGGGATTGAGCATGGTGCAGACAGCACGATCGACGTGGCGCAACAGGGAAAAGGCTGCGCCCCCGTCTCCTCACCCATCACGTCTCCGACTCCTCCAGCCACGGCTTCCGAGCCCCATAGTCGTCGGTGATTTCTTTCACCTTGTCCGTCAGCAGGATCACGCCAATCAGGTTCGGCACAATCACAATCCCGAGGGCAATGTCCCCGATGGTCCAGATGGTCGTGAGGGCCGTGACCGCGCCGGTAAAGTTCATGAGCACGAAGACGACCTTGTACGGGAAGATCGCCCGCTCGCCGAGCAAGTAGTAGGCGCACCGGTCGCCGTAGTAGCTCCACGAAATAGAGGTCGAGATGGCAAAGAGCAGCACGCTCAGGATGACGACGTACCCGCCCCAGTCGCCAAGCGGGGAGAGGCCGCGCTCAAAGGCAAGGCGGGTGAGGGGGGCGCCGCTGCGCACCCCTTCTCCGTACAAGACCTCGTACTCGGTCCCGTCGTCGGCCACGGCCATATTTCTCGATGGATAGAGCGTGCCCGTGAAGGGCTCCTGGAGGTCCTCCGCGTCGTCGCAGTCGCTTGCGCACGACGTGTAGAAGGAGCTCACCACGGCCTGGCGCCAGGCAAACTGCGCGTCTTCGTCGGGGTTGGGCACCTGCTGCTCGCCGTTCTCAATTCGGATCTCCTCGGGCGTGTTGGAGCTGGGGAAGATGCCGCCCTCATT
This sequence comes from Salinibacter grassmerensis, assembly GCF_947077765.1. Lineage (NCBI taxonomy): Bacteria > Pseudomonadati > Rhodothermota > Rhodothermia > Rhodothermales > Salinibacteraceae > Salinibacter > Salinibacter grassmerensis. The sequence goes on from NZ_CAMTTF010000003.1 coordinate 353,798, forward strand.
CTCCACCCGGTACTCCGCATTGCCGGAGTCAAAGTTGAACTCCGTGGGCACCTCAGCCCCCCAGGCCCCACTTACGAGAATGGCCAGGCAGGTGAGCGTGACGACCGTGATCGTATCGATGAACGGCTCCAGAAGAGCCACCACGCCCTCTGAGGCGGGCTCGTCGGTTTTGGCGGCCGAGTGGGCGATGGGCGCCGAGCCCATGCCGGCCTCGTTGGAAAAGAGGCCGCGCTGCACCCCGTAGGTAAACGTCAGTAAGAAGGCCCCAGCCCCAGTCCCCGCCACCCCCGCGGACGGATTGAAGGCGTTCGTGAAGACGCTTCCGAGCGTCGGAAGAATCTCCGTGTAGTTGAAGGCAAGGACGAGGAGCGCGCCGATGACGTATGCCGCGGCCATGACGGGCACGAGGATGCCCGTGACGCGCCCAATCGCGGTCACGCCCCCAAGGATGACGAGGGCAATGATGGCGGCCAGCACGAGTCCCGAGAGCCACACCGCTACGCCAAACTCCGCGTTCATGACGTCGGCCACCGTGTTCGACTGCACCGCGTTTCCGGTGAGGAAGGAGGTGATCATCAGCATCACGGCAAAGAAAACCGCCAGGGGCTTCCAGTTCTCGCCCAGCCCCTTTTCGATGTAGTACATCGGCCCCCCGGCCACAGTCCCCTTCCAGGTCTGCTGCCAGGTGCCCTTCTCCGCCTCCGTCGGCTCCTCGACGTTGCGGTAGAACTGCGCGATGGTCACCTCGCTGTACTTGGTGGCCATTCCGAGGATGCCGGTGACCCACATCCACAACAGGGCCCCCGGGCCGCCTACGTGGATGGCAAGAGCCGCCCCGGCAATGTTTCCGATGCCGAGGGTGGCCGAGAGGGCCGTTGTGAGGGCTTGGAAGTGCGACACGTCGCCGGGATCATCCGGATCGTCGTACGTGCCGGAGGTAACGGCAATGCCGTGTGGAAACTGGCGGATCTGGACGAAGGCCAGCCGAAGGGTGAAGTAGATGCCTGCTCCCAGCAGTAGCAGCACCACCCAGGGGATGTATTGCCCACCCCCAATCGGGATGCCGTAGGTCCAAACCACATCGTAGAGGGTGTCGACAATCGTTTGCAGCATAAGGTCAGCGCAGTGACACGGCAGTAAGTACGCGAAAACATGCAGTCGTGCACCGGAGGCCCGTAGAGGGGTGGCTCCGAGACTCATACGCAGGACCCCACGATCATTGCCGGGGCCGACGATCCTCTTTTTTTGGAACGCCGTTGGAATATAGGAGGTGGGATGCGTCTGCGCAAACGCGCCCGGTTTTCCACGTCGGAAGGCGGAATACTGGCGATGGATGCCGGCGCTCTTCCTGCGTTCGATCGGCTTCGGTCCTCCCGCGGCACGGCGCGTCCGCCGCTTCACGGAGCGCTGCGGGGCCGGGTCAACGGGGATCGGAAGGCATCCAGAGTGCGCCGTCCCTGTCAGAACGGGAAGCGCGCACTGGCAGAGGACGAACGACACCTTACGGTTGAGGCCGGAGACAAGTGGTTGCCCCATTCACACGCAGCCGCCCTCTTTGGGCGTCGGAGTGAGGTGGCATCGTATACTTCGGGAGCGGACGACGAGGCGGGGTCAATCGATTCCGGAAAATCCTGTAATCGATGACTGGAGGCAGGTCCGACGCCGGATTTTCGTCGGGCAGACATGTGTTTTGCCCGTTTGTGCGTCTAAACGTCAACATCGTCAACGAAGCCGCCCACATTGTCTCGAATTGACTTTTCGTGCCGGCCCACTAGGCTCCCCTTCCCCTGCTCCAAACTCAAACTGCGCGTCCACGACGGCCTGGTGCGCAGGCCGACGTACCATTCACCGAGCGCCGGTGGGGAAGCGATCTCCCCCTCCACCGCATGTGCCCGTCTCACTACGGACGGCAGAGCCGACCGCAATGACCGCCTCCGCACACCGCTGCGTACAGGAAGACATCGGGGAGGGAATCCACGAATCTCCGGCTCTCGGGGTCGCGAAAAGATATGTGGCACTGGTGGTTTGGGCCGCCCGGCGGCCCGTCTTCGCTTTTTCCGTATGCATACGTCCTTCTCCTACATCACTCCCCTATGGCCCCCACCTACACCCCGGAAACACGCCAGGACCGCATCACCAATCAGTGGGTCGCATTCGCACCCTCTCGAAGCGACCGCCCCAGACGGACGACAGCGAAGTCGACCTCGTCGCCCCCAACGGAGGACCCACCCGTGGAGGGATGCCCATTCTGCCCGGGACACGAGGCGATGCTGCCCTCGGTGATCTGGGAAAAGCCTCAGGAGGCGTCTCCCGGGTGGGCCACACGGGTGGTTCCCAACAAGTACGCCGCCCTCGATCCACACCAGAATGGCTCCCCCGACGCGAACGGACTCTACCGCACCCGCGCCAGCCGGGGGCGGCAAGAGGTGATCATCGACACCCCTCGCCACCATCGCCCCCTGGCCCGAACATCCGTGGCCCAGGTCGACGCCGTCCTCGCGACGTATCTGCAGCGCTATCACGCGATCCGTACGTCCGATGACGAGCTGATTCCGGCTCTCTTTCGCAACCATGGCGCACGTGCTGGGGCCTCGATCCCACACCCCCACAGCCAACTGATTGCCCCGAACTTCCGCCCGCCCCGGATTGAGCGCGAGGAGCGGGCGGCCCGGGCCCGATACGAAGAACTGGGCGAGTGCCCGTACTGCGTCATGATTGAAAGCGAGCTCGAGGCGGAGGACCGACTCGTGTGGACGAACGATGCCTTTGTCGTCTTCGTCCCGTTTGCCGCCGAGGTCCCGTACGAGATGTGGATTCTTCCCCGCACCCACGAACCCGAGTTTGGGCGTCTCACGGCCGAGGACCGCACTGCTCTCGCCCGGGCCTTGCGGACTGTCCTGCGGCGGCTGCACCAGTGCCTGGACGATCCGGACTACAATTTTTTCGTGCGAACGGCGCTCGACTACAACTCCGACCACTCGCACCTGCACTGGAGCCTTCGGATTCGGCCCCGCACCACGGTACAAGCCGGCTACGAGGTGGGCACCGGGCAGCGCATCAACCCCTCCATTCCTGAACGGGATGCGGCCGTGCTTCGCCGCCCCAGTCGGGACCTGGACGGAGGCTCAGCGTGATGCCCCACTTCCAAACAAAAAGCCCCAGGGCTTGAACGGCCCTGAGGCTTCTCCTGGTGGGGGACAATCTGTCAGCGGGTATCACTTCGAAAAAACAATTATTGTTTCTAATTTTCCAAACGGTTCGGCGGGTATCGCCGGGAGCCATCCACAAAAGGCAAGAACGTTACGGTTGCCCTGCTGTCGATCTTACTATTCAAGGGTTGTTTTCAGGCGCAGACTGGACGGGTCCGATTCATGCTCCATATGTCAACATCATCGACAGTCCCCCTATACCCTCACAATAACCGTTCCAGCCAGCAGAAGCCTTATCGTTGACACTTCGTAGCCGGCCCGGTACTGCACCGTCCCTTCGGCAGCAATGTTGTTCGCACCGGATTTGACAAAGATGATGAGGCTGAGCGCCCCTCGGGCAACGGGCCGTGCGTGAGACTTTATTCAGGCATATGGCCAGAAAAAGCTGGGACGAAGAAACCCCTACGAAAGTATCCGGCGGAGGGGGCGAGCCGATCATTCCCTCCGGCTCCTTCCCCCTCCGTCAGACACGTCGCCGACTATCCAATCTGGTAGAACTTCTCGTTGGTAATCTGGCCATCGTCGTTCCAGGTGCGCACCGCCACCTGCTTCTGCTCCACGCGGCCCACCCCTTCAAGGGTCATCTCGTTGTGCCACTCGGAAAAGGTGACGCTATTCTCTTCGTCGGTGCCACGGGCCTTAATCTCCGCGGAATGGAACTGCTCCAACGAGCCGACGAACTGCTCCTCGTATTCTCGATTCTCTTCCTTGCCCACGCGACGATCGTCTCCCTCTTCCATGACGACGTCGTCGGCGTAAAATTTATCGAAGGCCTCCAGAATCTCGCCCTGGAGGATCATCTCATTCAGCTCTTGATCGAGGGCATTCAGGTCACTCATGGTTGGGTCTGGGTTGAGTCTAAAGGATCATCGAATTGATCGCGTGGCCGAGCCGCCCATCATCGACCATCACCTGTTGCAACATTGTACGTTGCAACATGTTTCGACCGGGGGTTAGCCCTCGTCCTGAAATCCGGCATAGATGCCTTCGCAGATCCTCGAGAGGTGCTGAAGATCCCGGTCTGCCACCCGCGCGCCGAACCATTGCTGCACCTCGCGGATTTCGGGATCCATTTGCTCTAGTAGTGCCAGTCCGTCGTCAGTCACGGTGTGGAGCGTCACCCGACGATCTTCGTCGCTCGTGGAGCGTCGGACTAATCCCCGCTCCACCAGTTTGTCGATGAGGCGGGTGACGTCCGGAGACGGGTCCAACATCCGCTCGATGATTTCGCACCGGGGATGGCCCTCCGGATGCGCTCCCCGAAGGATCCGGAGCACGTTGTGGTGACTGAACTGCAGGTCGTGCCGTTCACACACCCGCTCTACTCGTCGTCGCACCTCGGCCGCGGCCACGAAGAGGTTGAGCATCGCCTCCTGGGACGCGTTTTCGAACGGGGCAGCCTGTTTGATGTGGTCGCGAAGAATGTGTCCCATGCTTGGGGGGCTTAGATGATGGCGAAATTTCCGTGTTACAACACGTAAATACTACAGCGGGTGTTTCTTAGGAGGCGCTGCAACTATTCGATTTCCCCATGTGCATTCGGGGTTACTCAACCACCTGCGGGACGAGAAAATGGTCGTTGTCGGCCTCCGGAGCCGGTTCCAGGGCCTGTCCCTGATCAATCCGCTCCTCAATCGCGTCGCTCCGAAAGACGTTGGTGGCGTCTAAGACGTGGGACATGGGCGGCACCCCGGAGGTGTCGAGCTCACCGAGTTTCTCCACGTACCCGAGGATTTCGCTCAGCTCGTCCGCCATTCGAGACTCTTCCTCCTCCGAGAAGTCGAGGCGGGCAAGCTGTGCAACGTGCCGAACGTCGTCGCGGGTTACAGACATTTGAACGCGTGAGCTTTGGCGGTTGGGAAGCGGACGGTCGAGTTGGAGTGCAGTCGAAACGGCGAGCGATCAGCCGGGTTTCTCCGTCGCCCTTTGTGCCTTAGTCCGAGGGGGTTGTGGCCCGGACCGTCCGGATCATTCGAATGAGGGTGGTGGCCGACCGCAGGCCGTGCTTCGGGCGGGGCTCCAAGAACATTTCCAGACTAATCGGTCCCTGGAAGCCCTGCGCGGACAACTGCTCCAGCTGCTCGGTCCACCCTACCGCTCCCTCCCCGAAGGGCGTGTCGACCCACCGCCCCCCCTCCACGCGCCCGTCACTGCACCGGACGAGCGTCACGAGCCCCGCAAGGGCCGTAAGTCCGGTGGCCGGATCCTCCCCCGCTCGTAGCGCCCCGACCGGGTTCCAGGCCGCCCGGACGTTGGGCGCTTCTACACGAGACAGCAGCTCGGCGAGGGCCTGTCCGGTGGGACAGGCGGTCTCGGGGCCGTTTCGCACTGCGACCAGGAAATCATACTCGGCGGCCTTCTCACCGGCCTGTTGCAGGGCATCCGCCATCGGCTCCAGGGAGGCGCCCGGCTCGGCGGCAAACGGGCTAATCGTGACTCGCGGACATCCCACCCGACGGCACAGCTCGAGGGTGTCCTCAAACTGCAGGAGATCATTCATCCAGGCCGCCCGGTCGCTCACCGGCCCCTCAAACATGCTCGGCACCACGCTCGAAAGCAGGAGATCGGTGCCCTCCAGTTGCTCCCGAATCTGCTTCTCGTTGACGAACGGAATCCGATCGTCGGGCCCCCCTACGGTTCGCAGCTCCATGCCGTGCAGGCCCCAGAGTTGGGTGTAGTGGAGGGCCCGGTTCAGATCACTCGTGACAGTATCGGTCAGCCAGACGGGAACCATGGCGAGGGTGGGTTTCGGGCGAGAATCAAGCATCCACCGTATCAACCGCCCAGGGGGGTGTTCCTGTCTCCCCGGGGGCCTACGCCCCACCACTCAGTCGCAAGGCAGGCTACTGGTCTTGCTGTGTCTCCGTGTTCGCGCCCGGAAACTCCGCGTCTTCGGCGTACTCCTGTCCCAGTTGGCGAAGGGCCTCCTGCGCAGTGCGGCGACGCTCGTCGATCAGGTCCTGCTTCTGGTCCCGGTCCGCGCGGGCCCGGAGCGGATCCACGACCTCGGCCCGGAGCACAATCAGAAGCTCCTGTTCTGTAACGTTGGTGGTCTCGGAGCCGAAGATGTACCGCAGCCCGAAGAACCAGCCCGGCAGGTCTTTGAGCACCGGGACGCCGCTCCGTCTGGTCGTCTTCTGTGTGGAGATGAGCCCCCCAATGACGGTGGCCTCGTTGTCGAGAAGAAGAACCTGCGTGCTGGCCTGATTGCGGTTGATGATCGGCCCGGAGCCCGACGGCTGACTGTTCGAGTCTTCTACGTCTACGTTCAGGTGAATGAAGTCCAGAACGGGCGCCCCCGACGAATCGGCCACGGGCTGACTGAGCAGCGTGGGGGTCACGTCGATGATGATGCCGGTCGAGAAGAACTCCGTAACGGTATTCCCCGCAAAGTCGGTAGTCTGGATCGGCACGTCCTGACCAATTTGAATCTCGCCCTGCTCTCCGCTCTGCACGGTCACCTGTGGGTTCGCGACGGTGCGTCCCACATTGTCCTGTTCCAGGAGATTGAGGAACCGCCGGAACTGCGAGAGGGAAATTTGATCGGGCGCCTGCAGGATGTTGTCGACGCTCTCGAACAGGTTGTCCGTCCGAACGGCAAAGTTCTGCCCCTGGCCGCCCGCGCCTCCTGCTCCGCCACCTGTCCCCCCTGCTCCGCCACCCGCGCCCCCTGTTCCACCACCGGCCCCTCCCTGACCGCCCGCACCGCCTCCCTGCGTGGAGCCCAGAATCTCATCCCACCGGAGCCCCCGGTTGCGGACCTTTGTGAGGTTCAGGTTGAAGAGGATGGCGTTGATCCGGATCTCCCGGGTGCCAAGGGTGGCGAGCGGCCCCTCACCGGACTGCTGCGGGGTTCCCGAAGACATCGACGAGGTGTCCTGCCTTGCCTCCTGCACCAAAAAGACGTTGTCGGTCTCACGGTAGCTCAGGCCGTTGGCCTCCAACGCCCGTTGAAACGCATCGAAGTAGTACATTCCCGATACCGAGACGCCAATCGGTGTCGTTCGGTCCTCCGGGTCGACGACGCGCTTGCCCACCTCGCGCTCAAAAATCGGATTGATGATCTCGATAAACTGGTCCAGCGAGGTCTCCTGGCCGAAAGACACCAGCAACTCGGGAGAAATGTTGGTGCGGGTGTTGCGGCGCTCCGGTCGTTCCTGGGCCTCAGCCGGCAGGCCCAGCCCCCCTCCCCACAGCACGACGAGGAGGACCGACAGAACACACCGGAGGCGAGAAGGGCGGATCATGAATGTGGAGCGTCGGCGGTGCGAGAGGTCAAAAGGGAGAGGTGTACCCGGTACAAGGGTGTCAGGGGTATCGGGGAGTTGTGGATTGGACTATTGGAGAGGAGAGCAAGGACCGTTCCTACGGATTCGTGGAAGACGCGGCGTCCGCGTCGCGGACCCGGAGAGGACTCTCTGAGCCCAGCGTACGCTCTACGCGGTCCACGATGCCACCCCGGTTCAGCCGCGCGACCACCCGGCCCTCCGACGGGCTCACCTCTGCGATGCGCCCCAGGTACACCCGGTCGCCCTCCCCCACCCGCTGAAGCCCGTCTCCGGTCTGGAAGACGGCCTTCCCATCCACAATGGAAAGCAGCTGTGCGGACTCGACGTTCAGGCGATCGTACTGGTTGGGCGGCACCTCCTCGAAGACAAGGGGATAAAACGGATTGATCTCGGGCGCGGGGTTGGGCACCACCGAGGACGGAAGTGGGGGACTGGTATTGTTTTTCGCCACGGGCAGCCGTTCGATCTCTCCTCCCTCAGAGGGCGACTGCGGGGCGGGCAGGCCCGTGGCGGCCCCGTAGATGGCCTCCACGTCCATGTCGAACGAGACGAGAACGTTCATCGTCGTGCGTCCGCTCTCCTCGTCGGTCTCTCGTTCTTCGAGGTAGTTCAGGCTCAAGCCGCGGATGCGGTAAAACGGCCGGTTGTTTTCAATCGTCCAGACAAACTGGTAAAGACTCGTGAAGTAGGCCTTTCCCGTTGCCTCGAACGAGTGGACGCTGTACCCGTCGCGCTCTTCAGATCCGGCCGACACGACGTCGAACTGCTGAAATCCGGTCTCCGTGAGTTCGGTGAGGTAGGACACGATATCCGGGGACGAGATGGTTGCGGGGACCACTTTGTACTGGGTTCGCCACCGGCGACGAACGGTCTTGAGACGCGATTCTGCGTTGGCCCGGTCGGCACGGAGGGATCGAATTTCCTCCTGCCCCTGCTTCTTGGCCTCAATCTTTTGCTCCAGCGACGCAATCGTGTCTTGTTGACGAAAGTACGTGAGGTAGGTGCCCGCTCCACACACGAGAACCAAGCAGGTGAGGAGCAAAGTCTGATTCGAATCGGGCCAGAACATGAGGCGTCCACGTGGGCGAAAAGAGAGTGCGATCTGCTGGAATTCCTGTCAGACGGAGCGTTCCGGGTCTGATGGGTCGGACGAGGTCGACGCGGAGGCTTCGGTGGAGGCAGCCCCGTCGCCCCCGCCCGCCATTTTGAGCAGCCACGCCCCCTCTGGAAGGGTGCCGTTCATGTCCTGCAGCATCGAGAGTGCATTCCGCACCGAGCCGAACCGCCCGATGCCGACCCGATACCGACCATTTTCCGGGCTTTGTTGAACCTGCACCGGATAGGACTCCTCGCTGAGTCGCTCCCGGAACCGCCGCGCCGTCTCTTCGGCCGCCGCACTTTCCAGCACCGAGGCCACGACCACCGTCCAGATCGATGACGACGCGTCGTCTGTATCACGGCGGGCCTGCAGATCACCATTCGAGTCGGCCTTCTGTGGGGCAGTGCTCGCACTCGTATCGGGGTCGGCCTGAGCCGTGGCGGGCGCCTCAGCCGTCGTGGACGAGTCCGGTGCGGGGGCGTCCGGACCCATCTCCACCGCTTCTTCTCCGGCGGCCAACTGCTCGCCCCGCTCCTCCCGCCAGTACTCGATTGCCTTCGGCTTAGTAGTGTCTAGAGGAATCGTAAGCTCGAAGTCGTACAGCGACACGTCCCGCGTTTCCGTGAACGTGAGTCCCAGGATGCTCCCGTCCAGTTGCTGTGCCAGCTGGACCACCTTCGACCGATCGTTGGACCGGCCGCGAACTGTAACTTCTGTTCCGGACTGCGGGCTCCACTGATCGATGGTGAGGCCGCGGATGTCGTTCATCTGCCCCGTGACGGTCGCGAGCCCGCTGCTCCACTTGTTGCTGCCGCGGAGGAGTGTGCCGACGGTCTTGTTCGCCTCAACGTATTCGGTCGTCATGGCCTGCATGCTGTCAATCCGCCGCTGAAGCGCCTGCCGATCCACTTGATCCACCTTCTGTTTAAGATTCTGCAACTCCGTGCGCCGTTCGCTGATGGTGCTCGCATTCGCGAAGTACAGCCATACGAACCCGAGTGTCGCGATGGCAAGGAGCGTCAGCAGCGCGGGAACCGGCCATCCCACCGGGAGCCGCAGGCGACTGGGGACGTACTCCTTCGCCAGCAGGTTGACCGGCTGGAAGTACGGCGCAAACGCGGCGTCGTCGAGCAGACGAAGCGCCGCGCCGGTGGCCCCGACGTACGCCTCGGCGTCGGTGTCGTCCCCGCCGGGCAGGTGCGACCGGAGCACGTGAAGCTCCGCCGTGGAGAAATACGACTTGAATGCACTTGCGAGCACCTCCTCGTCCTCCTCCGCAACGAGCATCAGGTGTTGCACCTGCCCCATTCCGTACTCGTCCTGCAGAAGAAGGACGCGGCTACAGATGGTCTCGGCGGAGTCCTCCGCCGTTAGCTCGGGGAGGTGCTCGGACTGGCGGAGCGTGTTGCCTTCAATGAAGAGGACGAGCGTGTCCTCGGTGCCCGAGCGGACAAAAATGGTCTTTTCGGGCGTGCCGGGCGGCAGCTGGAGCACCGAACGGGCAAGCCCGAGGTAGAGGGACACCTCGGCGTCCAGCAGGCGCGTCTGCGGGGAGCGGGACAGGGTCTGATCCTGCATGGACTCGAGGGTCGACAGGACCGGACCGCCCGGCCGGGCAATGAGGGCCAGGACACGCTGGTATCCATCGCCCGTGCGATGCATCGGCACGAAGCCGACGCGCTCCTCATCCGCCTCCCCCTCATACTGCTCGCCCAACATGTCCAGGAGCGTAGAGCGGGAGGCCGGAAGGGGAAGTCCGTGCTCGGTTTCGTCAGCCTCGTCCTCGTCGGTCTCGTCCGGCGGCAGGCGAAGCTCCACGTCATCGATCTGCGACGTGGAGCTGCAAAAGGCGATCTCGGGGTCTTCGTACCCTCGCTCGGCGCATTCGTCCAGCAGGTTGTCGAGCTCCACCTGAAAGTTCCACACCTCGCCTCCGTCGTCGCCCCCAAGGGCCTCGCCCCCCCCCATCAATGTCGTCAAATTCCGACCCCATGAACATGTCGTCGCCCCCACCCCCCTCGTCGCCGAATTGGATGGTGACGTCTTCGGACTCCTCTTCCACGTCGGGCGTCATGTCGCCGGGCTCTTCGAAGGGAAGGTCCCCCTCGCGGACGTCCGACGAGCCCGACGACCATCGGAACTGGACGGTCGTCTCTTCTTCCGTGCGTTCCAGGAGCACGGCATGAAGGGCGTCCGCCGACACCATGATGCCAAGGGCGTGTGTGCTCATCGGCTCAGAACAATCAGCAACTCAGAGTAAAGAAGGGAGCCCCAAGGCCCCGCGGCCGAGGGACGGCGGTTCTAGAACAGGCGACGGAGGCGCTTCTTGTTGTTCGCGTAGTCCATCGCGTGCTCGGGCTTGATTTTCTTCTTCCGCACGAGGCGGTAGAGATCCTGCTCCAGCGTGGTCTGTCCCTGTTTCCCGCCCTCCCACATCATCTGGTACACCTCGCCCACGTTGTCATTTTTGATTGCCGCGCGGGCGGACGAGCCCACCCACAGCACCTCTTTCGCCATCTGGCGGCCGCCGCCCATCTTGGGGAGCAGCTGCTGCGAAATCACGCACCGTAGCACATCGGCGAGGCGGTGCCGTACGCGCTGCTGCTCTTCGGGGGGCACCTCCGCCACGATGCGGTCGATGGTCTCCATGGCCGAGGAGGTGTGGAGCGTGGAGAAGACCTTGTGGCCCGAGTCGGTGATTTCGAGGGCCGCCTGAATCGTCTCCGGGTCGCGCATCTCCCCGATAACGACGATGTCGGGGTCCTGGCGCAGGGCCTGCGTAATGCCGGCCTTGAAGGTCTCCACGTCTTTGCCGACCTCGCGGTGTCGCACGATGCACTTCTTCGGCTTGTGCATGTACTCCACCGGCTGGGCGATCACGACGACGTGGCCCGGGAAGTCCTCATTATTCGCGTCGATGATGGCGTCGAGCGTGGTGCTTTTCCCCGACCCCGTGACGCCCGTGATGAGGGTGAGCCCATCCCGGACGTGCCGAAACATCATGCCCTTCTGAATTTTCTCGTGGAAGTTCAGGTCCTCCAGCGCAAACACCTCGTCGGTGATGGCGCGCATGTTGAGGGCGGCGTGGTCGTAATCCGAGTACGCCGTGGCCCGGAACCGGCGGGGCCGTCCGTCCTCGCCCGTGACGCTCTGCAACCGGTACGAGAAGTCCGCCGCCCCCTCGTTCAAGAGCTGCTTGGTCTGCTTCTCGTTGAGGAGATTGAGGACCAGGACATCGGTCTCCAGCGGGTCGTACGTGCCGAACGCGTCTTCTCGTCGCTTCTCACCGTCGACCCGATACCACACGTTGCCGTCGCAGGCCCGGCCCCCAAGGTCCATGTCGCTGGCGTCCAGTTCCAGCGTCCGTTCAACGAACTGGTTCACGTGGTCTCGGAGGGCCCGCTCTCGTTTCGGCGAGAGCTTGGCCGTTTGCTCCGCAAGATACCGGAGCCGCCGTTGCCCCCGATATCCGTCGGGAATGGACTCAATGATGCGGGCACAGGCCTCTGACGGGGCCTCGTCGGCCCGGCTGTCGGACTCGGCAGTCGCCGCGGGGGAAGGGGGGACGTTTTCCATGATCACGTAGCTCTCAGAGTGAATCTGTGGACCCACACCCGATCGGATGGTGGGGATTTAAGTTACCACAAGATTCGCGCCGACGGTCCAAGGGGACGAGGGCCGGAAGGCATACGAGGAGGAAGCGGCCTGTGAGGACCTGTATACCCTCCGTGCCCCTGTCCTTTCGCTGAGGGACTACGATTACGAAATGAATCCTTCCCCCGAGAAGACTACGTTGCGCCCGAGTTCGGGTCCGTCAGCGCGACCTCGAAAACCTGATCACTGAAATCCGGGACGTCACCATAGTCTTCAAGGTCGCGGAGACCATCTGGGGTCATTCGCCAACCGTTTCCACCGTACGTCTTTCGTCTTCTGCTCCAGTAGGAGTTATCGGGGTACCCGTTTTCCTTGATGTCCCATAACTGGGCCTCCGAGAAGACCCGCTGGTCCTCGAAGGACACCCGCCAGCCATCCGACGAGCCGATGGTCGTTTCCTCCACCATGCCGTACGGCGCCTCCCGCATCGTATTCAGCTTGTCCACGTCTTGCTTGAAGGACCGCTGGACGTGATCGTAGTCGCCGGGAAAGTCGACCGACTCGTCTCCTTCGTGGCTGCAGTTCTTGTCCACCGCCAGGATAAAGTTGAGCCGCGTGCCCGACTCGATGGTTTTCTCATAGCTCGACGAGGCATCGTTCCGATTGTTGCCCGGCGGAAATACCATTTCGGGGTCCGGCTGATTCTTCGGCTTGGTGCCTGGCTTCACCCGCTTCAGGTATACCGCCGAGCAGTAGCCGGCCATCGACTGCTCGAAGGTAACATTGAGCTGGCTGGGCGTCTCCACCGTCGGGGCCTTCATCGTGTTGTTTGCGTATCCCCCAAGCCGGTAGTCCACGGACGAATCCGCCACCGAGAAATGGCTGACCGACACGGCCGTATACGCCGAGGAACTGATCTGTTTGAGCCACGCCTTGTACGTTCCGCCCTCATATTCTCCCTGGATCGTGTCAACCTCCGAGACGACCTGCCCAACTTCTTTATCCTCATCGTCAACCTTGTGGGCCTCCGATAATACCGAATTGTACCCGGACCGGGCAATCTGACGAGCAATCACTTTTCCTTGGCGGAACGACTGCCGCTCTCTCGTATCGGCGGAGGTTTGGTTACCCTGAAACGCAAGGATAGTCACGGCTCCTACGACCGATAAGCTAAGAAGTAGACTGAATTTCCCCATGGCGAACAGGTGTTGTTTGTGACGAGGCTAGTTTGATTGCCCTACGGCCTGATCCAGGGCGTTCGGTCGACCGGTGCTTCGGATTCTCCCATTTTCTTCTCCGTTCTCGTGCGAGTGCAGCGGAAGGGGAGTGGGTTCGTGCGGGAGTACCGATCACCAGGGGCGTCCTTTGCCCCCAGTACAGTTATTGGACCCTTTGCTCCCTCCGGATGCCATGTACTTACATGCCGCCGCACACCCGAATGGCGTGCCCGTGGGATCCGTCAACTGCTTCCAGTTCCCCCCCGTGCAGCTCGTCGCATTCTTTGGAACGTTGATCACACTGGAGTTCGACTGATCCCGGACGAGTAAAACCGACCCAACGTGGGTGGCCTGTGGAAAGGTCTGCGTATTCTGGAACGGGGATACGACGGAAAACCGGACCCGGACACTGTGAACTTGGTCCGCATTCGCGTCCGGATTCGGGACAGGGTCAGCGTTCTTGTCAAGCAGATCAATCTGAAAGTACCCGAGGGCAGAGGGGCTCACGCCCTTCGCCCCAGACCACGAAGACCAGCTCCCCGTGCCCATTTCTTTTCTCCGCTTCTTCCGGGTCAGCCCGTACACAGGCTTGTCCGCCCCATCAATCATGCGCGTCCCCTCCTGACTCACCTCGTAGCGAGTCGCGATTCGATACTCTTTGTTGCTTGAAGTGGTGGAGTCGCGGTAGAAGGTGAACTGAGTGGTGATGTCGGTGCCCCCACCGCCCTCGGTGTATACTGGGTTCTCAAACGGAGCGCGCTCTCCTTCCTCAAAGTTCTCCCCCATTCGCTCAATGTCCCTCTCCAACCACGTCGCGAAGGTCTGCGTGAGCTCCCCCATCCGATTCCGCGACATTTCCGCCACACTGTTCTGCGTTGCCCGAGACTGGATGGACAGGAGAATCAGGGTCGTCATGAGGGCGATGACCGTTGCCGTCAAGTTGTCGTAGAGAAACTGCATGGCAAACGTCGGCTCTGTGAGCAGAGACGGATGTCGTACACCGAGGCCGCTCTTAGTAGTAGCTCAGCACCTCCGAAAATCGGATCGGCTCCGTCAGAAAGGGATCGTCCCCCGCGTCCTGGACGTAGACCACGACTTCTTTCCGGAACGTGGGCCCCGGCACCTCCTGCATGCTCGCGTCTAGGTAGCGGACCTCGACCTCCACCGTGAAGCCCATGTCGAACTCTGGGGTCTCGAAGGTCTCGGTACTAGGCACCATTTCGTGGAAGTCCCCCACCGAATCACAAGGTTGATCGCCCCCAAAAGCCTGACAGTCCATTCCTCCCCCGAATGAGCTTCTGAATTTTGCAGGGTTGGTGATCCGATTCTTGGTTCCTCCCACGGTCGCCTCATCGAAGGCCCGAGCGCGAATTACCTCCATCGTCTGCATGCCTACCCCGAGGGCCATCTGTTCCATCTCCGACCGGATCACCTGCCGCTGCTTCTGCAGCTCGGTCTTCATCTGGTTGAAGTTGAAAAACGTGGCCATCATGAGGGCCAAGAGGGCCAGAAGCGTCTGTTGCACGACGACCGATTTGGATTATGAGAAGCCGAGTGTTTGTCTTGCTTTGCTCTCCGTTTCCGTTCCGCCCGCGCTGGCCCCCGCGGCTCGGGGCCAGACGAGTCCCTAGGTCGCCACCACCCGAATCATCTCCTCTACGGAGGTTTCGCCGTCCAGAATGGACTCGCGGGCGGACGCCTGCAGCGACCGCATGCCGTCCTCCTGCTCCGCGTGCTCCCGGATTGAACTCTCATCGACGACCCCCTCCGCCTCAACGATCATGTGGCGGATGGGCTCGGTGAGGTACAGGGCCTCCGCAATGGCCCGCCGCCCGTCGTACCCCGTGCCGCCGCACTGGCTGCAGCCGCCCTTGTCGTCCGCGGCATAGAACGTCCCCGTGTTCACCTCGTCCTCCGAGAAGCCCAGTTGACGCAACTTCACGGCATCCGGGTTCGTGATCTCGCGCTTACAGTTCGGGCAGAGCGTGCGGATCAGCCGCTGGGCCACCACCAGGTTGATGGCGTAGGCGATGAGGAAGGGCTCGATGTCCATCTTGTAGAGGCGGCTCACGGCACTCGGCGCGTCGTTGGTGTGGAGCGTCGAGAACGTGAGGTGCCCCGTGTTGGCGAGCTTAATCGCGAGCTCGGCTGTCTCTTTATCCCGCATCTCTCCCACCATCACCGTGTCCGGGTCGTGGCGCAGGATGGAGCGAAGGGCGTCTTTGAGCCGCAGCTTGTCGCTCAGCTTAATCTGCCGCGCCCCTTCGATGATGTACTCGACCGGGTCCTCAATCGTGAGCACATTCTCCCCCGGCCCAATCACGCGGTGCAGCGCGGCCACCAGCGTGGTGCTCTTCCCGGACCCCGTCGGCCCCGTTAGGATTACCATGCCGTTGGGCTGTTGGATGGCGTGCTCGAACCGCTTGAGCGCCCGCGGCCCCAGGCCCAGCTTGTTGAGGTTCGTGATGACCTTGCGGTCGTCCAGAACACGGATGACGACACTTTCTGAGTCGATGTCCTGGTTGGAACTGGCGATCGGCATGATGGACACCCGGTACCGGATGCGGGTGCCGTCCACGTCGCGCTGGATGAAGCCGTCCTGGGCAGCGTCGCTCTCGAAGCGATCGACGCTCATCGCGTTGTCCTTAATCACCGACAACAGGGCCTCCGGGTGGACGCGGTCCTCCGTGTGCCAATGGTTGAGACGTCCGTCGACTCGGAAGTGGATTTCGACCTCCTTATCGGAGTTGGGGTAGATGTGGATGTCGGACGCCCCCTCCCGCACCGCCTCCACGAGGGTCGCCTCGAACAGGTTGATGAGGGTCGACCGATTGATCTCCTCCTCGAGTTTCTCTTCGTCGACGAGGTCTTCTTCCTCCTCGAAGTTCTGTCCGAGGTCGACGGTCGACTCCTCGTCGATCCGCTCCAGGTACTCGTTGTCCTTCGGAAAGGCCTCCGTCAGCAGTTCGTTGACGACCGATTTGGGAGCATACTGCAGCTCAAACCGGCTCAGGTCAAGCGACCGGGCCACCCGGTGCACCTCGGGGCGCATCGGGTCGTGGGTGATGAGGATGACCTTCCGCCGCCCTTCCGCATGCTGCATGTGATGGGGCACGATCCCCAACTCAAAAAGCTGCTCCTGTTGGTCCTCGGTAAAGGCATCGACCGTCGAGCGGACGAAGTCAAGGTCCGGCTCTTGGGCCTCGACGTCCGCCACCGAGAACGCGTAGATGCGGGCCGCCCGCTCGTAGACGACGTCCTCGTCTACCCCATCCTGCTGGGCCAGGACCCGCCAGAGGGCGAGGTCCGGCGCTTCCTCCTCGCGGTGGGCCTGTGCCGCCTCCACCGCCCCTACGCTCACGACGCCCCGCCGCAGCAGCATCTCCACCACCCGGTCGTTCGTGCCGACCGAGGAGTTCGAAGCCATGCGGGAGGCCGCCTCGTCGATTAGCTCGGTATCAATCTCAGCCTCGAGCTCGTCGAGCGCCTCCTCGGGGCTTGGCAGATCAGGGCCGCCATTCGGGATCGGATCCTCTCCGGACAGGCCATCAGGGTCGGGCTCTGGGGGCAACGCGTCCTCTGCATCGGACGCCGCGTCGGTCCCTTCGAGAGGCGGAGAGCCGTCTCCGAGCGGCTCGGAGAAGGCGTCTCCAGACTCTGCGTCCGCGGAGGATTGATCGTCCGACGCTGCCGCCCGGTCGGCCTTTCGAGCTTCGAATGGCCGATTGTTCGGCGAGAACGG
This sequence comes from Salinibacter grassmerensis, assembly GCF_947077765.1. Lineage (NCBI taxonomy): Bacteria > Pseudomonadati > Rhodothermota > Rhodothermia > Rhodothermales > Salinibacteraceae > Salinibacter > Salinibacter grassmerensis. The sequence continues at coordinate 370,948 of NZ_CAMTTF010000003.1, forward strand.
CGGCACCGCAAAGCGCGGAGAGTCCACCGGCCCCAGCGTCAGGACGTCCGGACGAGCCTTTCCCATCAGAGAGGAGGAGGCGTCCGGATTCGTCCCTTCGTTCCCTCGACCCTTGGCACGAGATGAAGCCCCGTCCCCGCGCGTCTCCCCGAAGGAAGCACTCTGATCAATGTCTTTTGAGTCGCTCACGACGACAATCCAAAATCAAGAACGCAGCCAATTCAGGGTGCCTCGACCGTACTCCCCTACATGCCCATCATGTCGGCCTGCGACGGCTGGATAAAGGCCATCTCTGCCGAGAGAATGGTGAGGAACAGAACTCCGAGGGCGATGATGATCGAGACCCCCGTCTGGATGCTCTCCACCGCCGCGTCGAGGCTCAACTCGGTCTCCTGCTCGTAGTAGTCGGCCATCTGGCGGGCGCTCTCACGGACGCTGCCCGTCTCGGCCCCGCTCTTGAAGCGCGTGATGGCCATCGACGTAAACACCCCGCTGGCCTTGAGCGCCTGCACGAGGCTTGCCCCCTGCGCCGTCATCATCGGGATGGTGACGTTCCGGATGCGGTACTCCATGTACTTGTTGCCGCAGGCCTCGGCCGCGATCCGGATCACCCGTAGGTTGTCTCCGGCCCCCGAGTAGAGAATGGAAAAGACCCGACAGAAAATCTCGATGTTGATCTTGTGGAGCAGCTTCCCGATGAGCGGAACCTTGATCATGTACTTGTGCAGGTAAAACTTCCCCTGCTCCGTACGAGCCCATGCCACGAACGCCAGGAGCGGCCCCACCGTCCCCAGTGAGACCCACACCCAGTATTGGTCTAACCAGGCCGCCATGTCGAGCGAGAAGCTCGTGAGCGGCGGCATCGTCACGTCCATGCCCTCGAACAGCCCCGCCGTGGCCGGCACGATGTACCAGATGTACCAGACCATCGCCCCGATCATGGCGACCGTGGTCACCGCCGGCATGATCATGGCGCTCCGCACCCGTGAACTAAATTCGTCTTTGCGCTCCAGGAAGCGGGCCGTGGCCTCGTAGATCTCAGCCATGTTCCCGCTCTTGGAGGCGATGCCCAGCATGTACGCCGTGAACTTGCCGAGCTTGTCACGGTGCTTGTTGAACGCCTTCTCGGCGTTCATCCCGCCCTTCAGGTCGGAGTTGAGGTCGCGGATCACCTGCTGGAGGCTCTTCGACGACACATCGTTCACCAGCATCTCCAGCACCTCGTCGAACGGCAGGTTCTCCCGGAGGAGATTTGCCGCCAGCCGCACGAACATGATGAGGTCGTCCTGCGGCGGCGAGAACTCGAAGTCGAACCACTTCTTCTGCACCTTCACGACCTCCAGCCCCATGTTTTCGAGGGCCTCCTCCACCTCTTCAGGCGAGAAGGCCTTCTGCTCCCCCGTCTTCACGTTGCCGTTCGGATGGCGCACCTTGTAGTAGAAGGTGCGGCGCTTCTTCAGGTCCGACGGCTTGAACCCGTGCTCGTCCGACAGGTCCTCCACCTTCTCGCGGGCCTTGCTCTTGGAGGAGGCCATAACGGTGCCCTGGACCGACTGGCCGCCGGCCGCCACACCCTGAAACCGGTATTCGCGAGTAGCCATCAGTTTGAAAGTGGAAATTTACTCAGTCGCGACGCATCGTTTTCAGGACAACAATTGGCTCATGTAGTCTTTCATCTGTCATCCACAGGATTATACCCTACAGAGACCGTGCCGCGTTCCGTCCTCACAGACAAGTTGGGGGACTTCAGGTACCACCTTTAGTTATCGGCGCTAGGAGGAAAATCTTCAGCGCGTCCGCCCATGTTCTCATCCGCGTGAAGATCTCCCCCCTTACACTCCCACAGGGAATTACATCTTGTAACCCACTTCTTTGGGTTTTGCCAGACGCGTCGACCACACGGATGGCTCCGTGTGCTGACCAAAAAGATTCAAGAGCTGCGCCCTCTCCTACCGACTTCGACGCGCCTTCTCGATTACAGAAGAGTCGCGCACTCCAATGTACCCCTGTGTCCAGTATCGCGGAGAAAGAGTATTTCGTTCGACCGAGTTCATAAAAGCTATGCGGCGCTCTGTCACCGTAGTTAAATCGCGAAGGCTACTCCCGACCACCAGTACGGCACTCACAAGGAGAGCACAGAAAATCGCGTGAGCACGAAAAGAGCAGGCGTCATTAGAAAGGTTTCTTGAGAACTGGTATCGCCCCCACACCCATCCCCCTACTAGAGCAAGAAGCACTTGACTCAATGGGGCCAGTATGAGACCGCTTACCATCGAATGCGCCACTCCAGCCAATACAGCCGCCGCAAAACTCACCTGTATACAGCTCGATGTCTTCCCATTGCACTCAATGATGCTCCTCTCTTGCAGTAGCCAAGACCAAATTCCCCAGATGGTGAGACTGGCCATGATGATGGTAGACGGGATGCCCCACTCTCCCAGCCACTGCATGACCGCATTGTGCGGACTCGCCCCGGTCGCATAGTGATACGGAGGCCAGGCAAAGTGCATTGGTCCAGCTCCCAGAAAGGGGTGCGCCCAGGCCATTTCCAAGCATGTTCGCCAATATTGGAGACGTTGGGAATTATGACTCACATCAGTGAACCTATCAGCTACCGGAGGAACCGAATCGGCAGAAAACAAGAGGTAGTATAACCCAAGCCCCAGAACCAGCCCCACTCCCTGAATAAGGATCCATTTTTTAGCCCCAGAACGGAAGAGAATGCCTACTCCTACCGCAGCAGTGGTCATTGCCAGAAGGGTTCCACGGACATCGGATGCGAAAATCAATGCCCACCACAGTATCACCAGCGCAAATATCGCCGCTTTGCTGAATCGCCATCGTCCGAAATAACCTAACGCTCCACTCGCAAGGAGTGGAAGAGTCAGTGTCTGATACTGATTAAAGATGCGGACATTGGCGAAATTAGTTGGCCCGTCCGGCCAGGGATTAGCATTGGAGACGATCAGGTACTTAGCGTACCCGGCGGAGAAGTATACAGCGTACATCATCGCACTGACGACTACAGTACCCAGAATCATTTTCTCGGCTCGTTCGGGTGCTCGTCGCACGACTGATGCGATTACTCCTGCCAGAATGAACAGGAGGAGATAGTGCCCCATTTCCAGAAAGGCATGAAACGGGGAGGGCGCCAGCGTAGACGATGCTACGCCCAAGCTGAAGACAATGCCCAATCCCCACCGGGAGGACAGCGGTAAACGACGGAGGTTAGAAAGCCAGTCACGGCGATGTTTCTGAGATAAGATTAGCACACTGCCAATGATGACAAGGAGACTGACTTGAAGAGCTCTTTTCTCGTTGAAGGGACCCACAAACGGAAGTAGCGAGAGGCTCGGTACTAATATGATATATACTCCAGAGGCCCAAGTAAGACCCGATAAAGCCCAACCACCTACACGCTTCATATTTTTAATTTCATATATAATACCACTTACGCCTTATTGAATCTACGAACGATCTTGATTTTACTATTTAACCGACATATCCTTTCATAATCGACTCATGGGATATGGTTACCTTAAATATAGGAGTAGATATACGTAAGGGACGACTCCTTCCGTCATCGAAGGAATCGTCCCTTACATGATCTCTCCTGCTAAATTCCCTCTTCTAGCCCCAAGGGATGTGTAGTCGTGACATGCACTCAGTTACAGAGAACTCACACTACCTGCACTATAGCTAGAGCCAAAGTCTGTAGTCACCTCATCAGAAGAGGCGTTATACTTAACTTGTACTCCTTGTGGTGCGTCATCGCTGGAGCACTGTATCGTCGCACTTGGCGAGCTGTACCCTATCACGCAAGTCGCTCCAGGACCAGCTCCCTGTGCTTTGAACGGATTGTTTTCCAATCCAATCGCTCTGGCAATGGTGGTGGCACCATTATCAATTCCGCTACCATCATTAAGATCAACTCCGCCCAACTGCGTTGGTTTGCCCTGAAGACCTTTGATGTCCGAGGCAATCGAAGTACCCCGCTGCACGAGGGCATCCTGCGAGGCTTGCGCCTGGTTTTCGCTGAAGGCCTGAATACCGGCCACGGTGGCCAGGCCGACGATGACGGTACTCAAAACGAGAAGTAAAAGCTGCTGCTGTCCCATGGTATTGAGTGATTGTGGTTGAAAGTAGAGGGTCGCATGTCGCGGAACGTGCGCCGCGGAGACCGTCTTCCGATGCCCGAAAGCCCGTCTCCACGGCCGTGCTCAATGTCTGCCGTGTCTTCGCCTATTATATTGAGCATGAACTGTGCCAATTGACCACAGATGTCCAAACTCATGTTCTTAAAGATAACAATTCTCTGCTCCTAACCACTCTTCAGCCTATCTGGTGGGGCGATCCGCCCTCCTGCTGGGACTTGAGCGAGATCCAGCCTTTCATTTGTATCCGCCGCCGGTACGATATGTAATCGGCCCGGTAGCATTCTCGCCCCTGTGCGGGGGCCGACACGCCTTCGGTCGCAGTCCCGGCTGCTTTTCGTCACAAGCGCCCTTTTTATCGGCGCATTTTACTTGCAATAACAGACATTAAGGGCGCCAGACTAGGACGTCTCTGACGCCTGCCTCGGCTGGAGAGAGCTTTCCGCTCCAGGCGGCTCCCGTCAGCCAACCTTCGGCCTGGATTTCCGTAGGGACTGTGCATGATTCTCAAGTGTCTCCCATTCCATCAATGCCGACCTCCCCGACCGCCTCTTCTCCATCCGTTGCCTACACCGACGTGGCCGCCGCGGCCCGGCGCCTCGACGACGTGGTGCACCGGACGCCCGTCATGACCTCCCGTACCGTCGACGCTCGGGTGAACGCCGAGGTCGCCTTCAAGTGCGAGAATTTTCAGCGCACTGGTGCCTTCAAGATTCGCGGGGGCTACAACGCCGTGTCCCAGTTGCCGCCGGCGGCCAAGGAGCAGGGCGTCGTCACCTACTCCTCCGGCAACCACGCCCAGGCCGTGGCGCTGGCGGGCCACGAGCTCGGGGTCGACGCGACGATTATCATGCCGGAGACCGCGCCGCAGGTAAAGCTCGACGCGACCCGTGGGTACGGCGCGGAGGTCGTGGAGTACGACCCGAACGAGACGGTCCGCGAAGAACTGGGACGGCGCCTCGCGGAGGAACAGGGGCTGACGCTCGTGCCCCCGTACGACCATCCGGACGTGGTGGCGGGGCAGGGCACTGTGGGCAACGAGCTGTTCGATCAGGTGGGGGCCCTCGACGTCCTCCTCGTGTGCTGTGGTGGCGGTGGGCTCCTGTCCGGCTGCGCCCTAGCCGCGCGGCACCACGCCCCCGACTGCACCGTCATCGGCGTGGAGCCGGAAGCCGGCGACGACGCGACGCGGTCGTTCCACACCGGCGAACTGCAGACGGTTCAGAACCCCGACACAGTGGCCGATGGGGCACGCACGCCCTACCTCGGCGACGTGACGTTTCCCCTGGTGCTGGAGCACGCGGACGACATGGTCACCGTCTCGGACGCCGCCCTCGTGCGGGCCATGCACCTGCTCTGGGAGCGGATGAAGATGGTGGTGGAGCCGACCGGCGCACTGGGCGCCGCGGCCCTGCTCGACGGGGTCGTGCCCGGCAACGACCAACAGATTGGGGTCGTCGTGAGTGGGGGCAACGTCGACCTCGCTCGGGCCAACACCCTGTTCGAGCGGTACGATCTCGAATGACGCCGGCGGGGCTCCCTCTTCCGCGTCTGGTCAGGCACGCTCCAACCTTCTCCCAACTAGCCTGCCGATCGGAGCGCGCGTAATGCTCCCCGTCCAGGCCACGAGAAGTTGTTCGGGACGGGCCAACCAAAAAGGGTGGGCCGACGCCGGATTTCGGCGGGCCCACCCTCGGTCTCTGACCTGTAGGAAAACGATATGGGGAGCTACGCCATCGCCCGCTCTCGGACGTTTTCGGCGGCCTGGACCATGTTTTCGAGCGAGGGGCGCACCTCTACCCACCGGCGCGTCTTAAGGCCGCAGTCGGGATTGACCCACATCTGCGACGGCTCAAGCACGTCGAGCGCCGTCCGGATAAGCGACTCCATCTCCTCCACCGACGGCACGCGGGGGGAGTGGATGTCGTAGACGCCCGGGCCAATCTCGTTCGGGTAGTCGAACGCATCGAACGAGTCGAGCAGCTCCATCTTCGAGCGCGACGCCTCGACGGAGATCACATCGGCGTCCATGTCGGCGATCGCCTCGATGATGTCGTTGAACTCCGAGTAGCACATGTGGGTGTGGATCTGCGTCTCATCGCGGACCCCACTGGAGGCGAGCCGGAAGCACTCGACGGCCCAGTCGAGGTAGTCGTCCCACTGCTGCTCGCGGAGGGGCAGTCCCTCGCGGAAGGCGGGCTCGTCGATCTGAATGGCCTGTACACCCACGTCTTCGAGGTCGAGCACCTCGTCGCGGATGGCGAGCGCGATCTGGCGGCACGTCTCGGCGCGCGACTGATCGTCACGCACGAACGACCACTGCAGCATCGTGACCGGACCGGTCAGCATGCCCTTCACCGGCTTGTCGGTCTGGTCGTTGGCGTAGGAGAGCCAACGGGTGGTCATCGGCTCGGGCCGGCTCACGTCGCCGGCAATGATGGGCGGGCGCACACAACGGCTTCCATAGCTCTGCACCCAGCCGTTCTCGGTGAAGAGGAAGCCGTCGAGCCGGCGGCCGAAGTGTTCAACCATGTCGCCTCGCTCCGCCTCCCCGTGAACGAGCACGTCGAGCCCAATCTCCTCCTGGGCAGCAATGGTGTCGGCAATCTGCTCCTCGATGAAGTCTTCGTATTCCGCCTCCGTGATCTCGTCCTTCTTATACTGGGCGCGCATGCGACGCACGTCGTCGGTCTGCGGGAAGGACCCGATCGTGGTAGTCGGCAGCGTTGGCAGGTCCAGGGCCTCGCGCTGGAGGGGACTGCGGCTCGAGTGCGGGGAATCGCGCTCGGTCATGTCGGCGTCGATGCCCGCGACGCGGTCCTGCACCGCAGCGTCGTTGATCCAGTCGGATTCGGCGCGGGCTTTGTGCGCCCGACGGCTCTTCGCAAAGAGCGGCTCCGTGGCGTCCTCGTGGCCGTCGGCCCGTTCGGCCAACGCCACAATCTCCTCGATCTTCTGCGTGGCGAAGGCGAACCAGGTCTTCATCTCGTCGCTCAGGCCCGGCTCCGTGTCGAGGTCGACCGGCACGTGCAAGAGCGAGCAGGACGGCCCCACGAGTACCCGGTCGGTGCCGAGGGCATCGATGGCCGTTTCCACGGTGCCGAGCAGATCGTCGAGGTCGGCCCGCCATACGTTGCGGCCGTCGATGACACCGAGCGAGAGGGCCAGGTCGCCGGGGACACCGTGGTCGAGGGCCTCCTCCAACTGCCCCTCGCCGCGCGTGAGGTCGAGGTGTAGCACATCGATCGGCAGGTCCAGCGCCGTGGGCAGGTTGTCCTGCAGGCCATCGAAGTAGGTAGCGACGTGGAGATCAATGTCGGCGGCGTCGGCAAGCGCCTCGTACGCCTGGCTGAGGGCGGCGCGCTCCGCGTCGCTCAGGTCAAGCACGAGATTCGGCTCGTCGAGCTGCACGGCCTCGCAGCCGGCGTCGGCCAGTTCCTGCAGCACCTCCGCGTAGACCGGCAGCAGGTCGTCGAGCAGATCGAGCGCGTCGAGGTCGTCCGCCTGCGTCTTGCCGAGCAGCAGGAACGACACCGGCCCGATCACGACGGGCCGCGTCTCTACGCCCTGGGCTTTCGCCTCCTCGTACTCGTCGATCACCTTCGTCGACGACAGCGAGAACGTCGTGTCGCGGGAAAACTCGGGGACGATGTAGTGGTAGTTCGTATCGAACCACTTCGTCATCTCCATCGCCTGCACGCCCGATTCCTCATCCTCCAGGTCTTTTTCCTGCAGGCCGCGCGCCATGGCGAAGTAGGTGTCAAGGTCGACCTCGGTGCCGTCCCACGGGAAGCGCTCGGGCACGGCGCCGACCATGGCGCAGGCGTCGAGCACCTGGTCGTAGTACGAAAAGTCGTTGGAGGGAACGATGTCGAGCCCCAACTCCTGCTGGGTGGCCCAGTGCGATTCGCGGAGCGCCTGGGCGGAGTCGCGAAGTTCTTCTTTCGTGAGGTCCCCCTCCCAATATCCTTCCACGGCCCGCTTCAGTTCGCGGTGCGCGCCGATTCGGGGGAAGCCAAGATTGGTTGCCGTCGCCATGGGCGTAAGGGAAATTGGTTGTAAGACGAGTTGAAGTCACAAGGTGTACGGAACGCCTCACAATTGTTACCTCCGTTCGCCCCATTTTCCAGAACCTCCACAATTGGGTGCGGCGGCGCGCGCAAGCCTCGCGCGAACGGGCTGGTGGGACGCCCGTACAGCCCCAAGATCACCGTTTCCTGGACGCCCCCCCGCATCCATGCATCCCGACCGGCTTCGCGCCGAGACGCCCGGCACCGATCACGTCCTGCACTTCAACAACGCCGGGGCGGCCCTGCCGCCCCAGCCCGTCCTCGACGCGCAGATCACATACCTTGAGCGGGAGGCCACCATCGGCGGGTACGAGGCGGCGGCCGAGGCCGAGGGGCAGCTCCACCGCACGTACGAGTCTATTGCTCGGATGCTGGGGTGTGACACCGACGAGGTGGCCCTCGTGGAGAACGCGACGCGGGCCTGGGACATGGCCTTCTACGGCCTTCCGTTCGACTCCGGCGACCGCATTCTGACCTCCGCCTCCGCCTACGCGAGCAACCACATCGCCTGTCTCCAGGTGGCGGAGCGGACGGGCGCGACCGTCGACGTGCTTCCCCACGACGAGCACGGTCGGGTGGACACCGGCGCGCTCCGATCGCGAATGGACGACGACGTGGCGTTGATCGCGCTCACGCACGTTCCGACCAATGGGGGACTCGTAAACCCGGCACAGGAAGTCGGGGCGGTGGCGGACGACGCGGACGTTCCCTTCCTGCTCGACGCGTGCCAGTCCGCCGGACAGATGCCCCTTCCGGTCGACGAGCTCGGGTGCACCATGCTCTCGGCGACGGGGCGCAAGTACCTGCGCGGGCCACGGGGCACTGGCTTCCTGTACGTGCAGGACGACTGGATCGAGCGCATCGAGCCGCCCCTCCTCGACCTCCACGCCGCGACCTGGACCGCCCCCGACGCGTACGAAATTCACCCGGACGCCCGTCGGTTTGAGAACTGGGAGAGCCACGTCGCCGGGCAGGTGGCCCTCGGGGTGGCGGTGGACTATGCCCTCGACCAGGGGCTGGACGCCATTTTCGACCGCAACCGGCATCTCGCCCGCACCCTTCGGACCGGGCTGGCCGACGTGGCCGGGGTAACGGTCCACGACCAGGGGGACGTCCGCTGCGGCATCACCACGTTTAGCGCCGAGCAGAAGGACGCCTCCACAATCCAGGCGGGACTTCGAGAGCGGGACGTCAACACCGCGGTCTCCCCGCCCAGCTCCACCCGTCTCGACGCCGAAGCACGGGCCCTGCCGGAGCTCGTCCGGGCATCCGTCCACTACTACAACACAGAGGCCGAGGTTGACCGCTTTGTGGGCGCCCTCCGCTCGGTCCTCCGTGCATAACGGTTTACTGAACCACGCCCGAGCCGTCCCTTGAAGACCCAAAGAGACTGGCCCGGGCCTTCCGGACGCGAGAATCATTTGAGGGGGGTGCTTACTTCATAGTGACGGTCTCACGTCTCGATGCTCCCCGAACACAACCAGCGACGCCACAAATGCAGTCCATTTCATTCGCGAATGGCGACGAAATGCCCATGATCGGCCTCGGCACCTGGAAGTCTCCACCGGGCGAGGTCTACGAGGCCGTGACGACGGCCCTGGAAGCCGGCTACCGCCACGTCGACTGCGCCCCCATCTATAAAAATGAAACCGAGGTTGGTGAGGCCCTGAGCGACACGTTCGAGGCAGGCGTGGCCCAGCGGGACGACGTGTGGGTTACCTCGAAGCTTTGGAACAACGCCCACCACCCGGACGACGTCCGGCCCGCCCTCGAGCAGACCCTGGAGGACCTCCAGCTCGACGCCCTCGACCTGTACCTCATCCACTGGCCGGTGGCCTTGCAGCCCGACGTGGACTTTCCGGAGTCGCCCGACGACTTCGTGTCGCCGGAGGAGGTGCCCCTGACGGAGACCTGGGCCGCGATGGAGGCGCTCAAGGAAGACGGCCTCGCCCGCCACATCGGCGTCTCAAACTTCAACGTGCCCAAGCTTCAGATGCTTCTGGACGAGGGTGAGGTCCGGCCGGAGATGAACCAGGTGGAGATGCATCCCTACCTGCCCCAGCCCGAGTTGGTGTCGTTCGCCGACGAGCACAACATTCCGATCACTGCCTACTCGCCGCTCGGCTCCGGGGACCGCCCCGACGCCATGAAGGCGGACGACGAGCCAACGCTCATGGCGAATCCCACGATCAACGAGATCGCGGACCATCACGGCGTGTCCCCGGCACAGGTGCTCCTCCAGTGGGGCGTGGATCGGGGGACGGTGGTCATACCAAAGTCGACCACCCCGGCTCACATCAAGGACAACCTGGCCGCCGCGGACCTCGACCTGTCCACGGATGAAATCGAGACCATCGACAATCTCGACCAGAATTATCGCTATCTCGCAGGCGCCGCCTGGACCATGGAGGGGAGTCCGTACACGCAATCTGGCCTCTGGGGTGAGTAGCGCCTCCGCCAGTGTGCGGCGCAGGGAGTGGCAGCATCACGCGAAGGCCCGTCCGGCCTCCAGGCCCACCATTTGACCGATCCGACATGCCTCCTTCGTCCCTTTTCGATTTCTCGTCCGCCCCGCCCGACGACCCGGGCGAGTGGCGGAACGTCGACGACCCAGTGATGGGCGGCGTCTCCGAGAGTGCGTTCGTCGCCGCGGACGACCACGCTGTCTTCACCGGCACCGTGTCGCTGGATCACGGCGGGGGCTTCGCGTCGGTGCGGGCGCCAGAGGACTCCTACGACCTGGGCGACCATGAGGGCCTACGCCTACGCCTGCGGGGCGATGACAAACACTACTGGTTCACGGCGTACACGGAGGCGGGCCGCTCGATTAGCTATCGGACCCGTCTCGCTCCACCAACGGAGTGGACAACTCTCGAGGTGCCGTTCAACACCCTGACCCCGTATCGCCGCGGCACGAAGGTCTCGGACGCCCCCTCGTTCGCCCCCACCCAGGTCCGGACGATCGGGTTTCTGATTGCCGACGAGCAGCAAGGCCCGTTTCGGCTGGAGGTGGCCTGGGTTCGCGCCGCCGCTCCCTCCTCGGCCTAACCTTCCCTCCGAGGCCTCGACGCGCCCGGCGCATACTCTTGTGCGTCGGGTCCGGCGAGGCGTTTTTCGGAGACTGGGGCCGTTCCTTGTCTTTGCACAAAAAAGATCGGGGCGCCGTGTCGATTTTGCCTCGGTCCTGCTAGATTGCTACGCGGTTCGATTGACTGAGGCACGACTTTTTCTTCCATGAACGACACCCCCGCGGACGCACCCGCCGCTCCGAAGCACGTAGCCATCTCCGGCAACATCGGTGCCGGAAAGACGGCTCTCACCAAAGTACTCGGGGAGTATTACGGGTGGGAGACAGTGTTCGAGCAGGTCGACGAAAACCCGTATCTCGCCGACTTTTATAATGATATGCGTCGGTGGTCCTTCAACCTGCAGGTCTTCTTTTTGTCCAAACGGTTCGAGCAGCTGCAGCGGATTGAGGAGGGAGACACCTCCGTCGTGCAGGATCGATCCATCTACGAGGACGCGCACATTTTTGCCCGCAACCTCTACGAGATGGGGCACATGAGTGCTCGGGACTACGACAACTACACGGACCTGTTCACGATCATGACGTCTTACCTCCAGCCGCCGTCGCTGCTCATTTACCTCCGGGCGTCGGTGCCCACCCTTGTCGACCACATCCAGGATCGGGGGCGGGAATTCGAGTCGACCATCCGCATCGACTACCTGGAGCGTCTACAGGGACACTACGAGGAGTGGGTCGCGAACTACGAGCGTGGCCCCAAGCTCATCATCGACGTGGACGAGCTGGACTTCGTGGGGGAGGAAGGAGACCGACGGACGGTGCTGAACCAGATCGAGAGCCGGCTCTTCGGCCTGTTTCCGGACGAGTGATCGGTCCCTCGGTCGTCCACGATTCTGATGCGTAGCGGTCATGCCTTCCGCCCTCCGCCCGGCATTGCGCTCACTGTTCGGCCTCGTCGTCGTGGGCGTGGCGCTGGGGGCCGCGCTGATTCCGGTCCAGAGTGCACGGGCACAGACGGACTCGACCGACGCCGCCCCACAGGATACGCTTCGGCGCCCAGCCGCCGACACAGCTACTGCGCGCCGCGTGCCCGACACGACCGCGACCCGCCAGGAATCCCTTCGCCCCCTGCCGGATCCTGCCCCGCTGTACGGCCGAGTGCGCTCCGACTCTCTGCCGGGTCGGCGTCCTCAGGTAAGCGTGGAAATGATGCTCGCCGAGCAGCCGGGAAGTTTCCTCTACGACCTCGGGGAGTACGGATGGCCCCACGGATGGAGCCCACGCGGCCTTGCTCCCCACCGGGTGCACCTCTGGTCGGAGGGCTTCCCCTTTGACGATCCGCTCACGGGCCGCCCCCGGTTCGAGCTGCTGCCGCCCTCCTTCCTAGACCCGCCCCGGACGGGCCTCGATCCGGGGGGCGGTGCCGTCGGCGTGCACACTGCGTGGCGGACCTACGCCCCCAAGCGCCCGATCACCGAGCTGCGGTACCGGTTCGACCGGGACGGGCTTCACGCGATTGAGGTGGGGCATTCCCAAAAGCGACGCCTTGACCTCTTCGGGCCGCCCGGGGTGCTTCACCTGACGTTTGGGTATGGCGGCCGGAAGGCCGACGGGATCTACGACGGCAGCGCCCTGCGGACCGAGCGGCGCATTTGGGGACGCCTTCGCTACCTCACAAACGACTGGACCTTCGAGCTGTCGGACCGGTCGACGCTCTACCGCATCGGGGCCCACGGCGGCGCTACCCAAACCTCCGGGAGGTCCATCTACGCGCTTCCACTCTCCGCCTCCAACGTGCGCCGGCCGGACGATCGACGGAAAACGACCCGCAACGACCTCACGGTGCGCCTACAGGGGCCGCTGGTGCCGGGGCTGTCCCGGCCCACAGACGTGTCGGCCCGCTGGACCTCTCACACCTTCGACGTCCGCTCCGCCGGGGGGAACACCGACACGACCTGGACTGCCCCGGTCACCGGCGGGCACGTCCAGGCCCGACAGTCGTTGCGGGCCGGCCCTCATCACCTGACGGCACACCTCCGCGGGTCTCTGTGGCGAGTTGGGGACACCAACCTGCCGTCCCTGAACGGACGGCGGGGCGCCGCCCACGTCCTCCTCCGGGACTCCCTTCGCCTCGGGCGTTCCGACCTGATGCTCAACGTGGGCGGCCACCTCACGTCCCAGCAGCGCTACCCGTCCGTCACGGCCCGGGTCCGGCACCCGGCCGGGCCCGTCCGGCTGTCCGCCTCCGTGACGGCCACCGGACAGCGAAGTGCCTGGATCGAGGACGACGGGTTCGCGTCGCACGTTCAGCCCTTGTCTGGAGAGCGCGGCGGGGTCGCCGACCGTGTACTGGCGGGCACGGTCGGGGCTCGCACGCAGTTCGGCCCCTTCAACGTCGGCGTGACGGGGTTTGCCCATCGGATTCGGAACGCCGTTGACCTGTACGCCGCGCCGCCAGAGGAATCTGATCTCACGACGCTCACCGATGCGGTGGCCGCCCGCCGCACGTCTTCCCCCGTCCAGCGGGTGGGGGCCACGGCGTCGCTGGGATGGCGCGAGGACGCACGGCGGGGCCTATACGCCACCGGTCACGGCACACTCCTGCAGACCCTGAACGCCGACGCGTCTCGCCTCCACACTCGCCTCGCCCGCACCCTGCCCACGGCATTTGGCCGGGCACGGCTGGGGGCGCGGTTCGTCCTCTTCAACGACCTGACGACGGACCTCTACGTACAGGGCCGGGGATGGGGCGTCATGAACAGCCGATGGTTTCACCCTCCGACGGGGCGCCTCGTCGTGCCCCCTCGCACCTCCTCTCTCCCCACGACCTCCCGAGGGCGCATCGGTCCGAGCGGGACCGTCGATGTGCGGGCGGAGGTGCAGTTTCGCAGCGCGACGCTCTTCTTTACGTTCCAGAACGTACAGGCCGGCACCCAACTGCAGCCGGGGACGTTTGTGACGCCGGTCTATCCCCTTCCGCCCCAGCAATTCCGATTCGGCGTCTTCTGGCCGATCTTCAACTGACCCCCAGTGGCTACACCGCCCGGCACATGCAGGAGGAATCACGACCGCGGCCTACCGGGTATAAACGGGCATTTTGACGCCTCCTCGTAGACCCTGCGCCCACTCTCGGCCCCCATGCCCTCCTGGTCCGACCTTCCGGTCTCTGTGCAGGAGACGTTGTCGTCCCTCTGGACGGACGTGATCTACTACGCCGTCGGCCTGTACCTGGAGCTCTCGGAGAAGAATGTCTTTCTGTGGGCCCAGGCCATCGCCTTCAAGGTACTGGTCACGATCGTTCCCATCATCATTCTCGCCACGGGCATCGTCGGCCGGGTGTTGCAGGGAAAAGACGCATTCACGGCCGTCTCACGGTTCATCCGGGAGCTCCTGCCAGGCAGCCAGAGCCAGCAGCTCATCGACTTCCTGACCCAGCTTCAGGATGCCAGCGCGACGATTGTCGGGATCGGCGGCATCGGCCTGTTTCTGTCGGCGATGTCCCTCTTCATCACCCTGCGGATCGCGGTCAGCAACGCTTTCGAACAGGACTGGCACCAGGAGCGCTCACTCTTCTGGGGGTACCTGTTCGACGTCCGGATGGTCGTTCAGGTCGGGGTTCTCTTCCTCCTGAGCGTCGGGCTCTCCGTATCGCTTCCGTCGTTCGTGGACGAGGTAATCATCGGGCAGCTACTGGGCTCCGAGCAGTGGGCGCAGTGGCTCTGGGGGCGGGCCATCTGGATTACCGGCCTCTTGCTCCCCCTCCTGCTTACGACCGCTATGTTTTTCCAGCTCTACTACCTGGTGCCCCAGCCATCTCCCCGGAAGCGAAGCGCCCTCGCAGGGGCCCTCCTCGCCGCAGTGCTCTGGGAAACGGCCAAGCAGGCCTTCACCTACTACGCAACCTACGTCGGGTACGGGACCGGGACCGAGGCACTGGGCAGCACGTTTGGACTCATCGTTGCATTCGTATTCTGGGTGTACTTTTCCGGCGTGGTGCTCATGATCGGGGCCGTCGTGGCGTCCCTTCAGGAGCACCGGCACGTGACCGCCGGAGAGCTGCCCGGAACAGAACTGCCGACGCAACTGGGCCTGTCCCCCCACGACGGGGCGGAGGAGGACTCCGCGGAGGAAAGCTCCCCCAAAACGAACCCCGACAGCTCCGCCCTTCCCTTCCCTCCGTCCCGGACCTCCGCGTCCGAATCCGCCCCCTCGGGATCTTCCCCCTCCTCCTCCCCGTCGACCTCGTAGGCTCCGTCCCTTCTGCCGCACTACCACCAACCGATCGTTTCATTCGACCACGGTGTTGTCTTCTTCCGTGACCGCCTCGGACACCGGGCGGTCTCTCGTGCCGTTGCTGCTGCTACTGCTCTCCGCCCTGGCCGCGGGCCCGCCCCGGACCCTCGCCCAGGCCCCGCTCCGCGCCGCCGACGTCAACACGTCGGTCGAAGAGATTTCCTTCCAGTTTGCGGACCAGCAGACCTTCGACCCGGAACGGCTTCGGGAACAGATCGGGACCATGGCCCCCGGGACCCTCACGCGTTTGCGCAACCGGCTCTCGTTCCTTCCGGGCCTACAGACGCGTTATCCCCCCTTCGATCCGGTGGTGCTTCAGAAAGACGTCGTTCGCCTGCGGCAGTTTTACCAGCAGAACGGATTCCCGTCGCCGGACATCGACTATCCGGCCTCCCAACTCGACTCCTCGCGCAACCGGATCCACGTCATCTTCACCGTCCGGGAGGGGCCCTCTCTCCAGATCCGTGACACCGAATTCCTAGAAGCCACGAGCCGGGTCCCGTTCGAGACGACCCTACCCAAGGACCTGCGGGGCGACTGGGTGGCGTTTCGGCGCGACGAGGCGGGCATCGGCGGACGGTACACCGACTTCGAGCGGACGCAAATCGAAGACGAGGTACAGGGATGGCTCCGCAACCACGGATTTGCGTTCGCCCGGGTCCAGTCGTCCGCCTCGGTCGACACGACCGAGTACGCGGCGGACCTGCGCTTTTCGGTCGACCCGGGGCCCCGTGCCGTCTTCTCTGACATCCAGGTGGCGGGCAACGAGTCGGTCGACCGCTCCATCATCCTCCGGGAATTGCCGTTTTCCGTAGGCGATCGGTTTTCCGCCGACGCCGTGACGGAGGGGCAGCAGAAGCTGTTCGACCTGAACCTCTTTCGGGTTGCCCTGGCCGACGTGCCGGGCCAGCCTCGCGACAGCACGGCCACGGTCCGGTATCGGGTCCGGGAACGCGAGCTTCGGAGCTACTCCGGTGAGGTCGGATACGACACGCGCTCAGGGGTGACGGCGGAAGGAAGCTGGCGTCACCGCAACTTCTTCGGAAACGCCCGGACCTTTTTGGCAAGCCTGACCGCCGAGACCGGATACCCCGAAAACGTGCCGGAATTTCTTCCCAGCTTCCTGGCCCGATCGTCATCGCAGGAACTGAGCCGGCGGTTTCGGGCGTCGGTGACCCTCCGCCAGCCGTTCCTCTTCTCGGAGGACCTCTCCGGTTCCCTCTCCCCATTCGTGCAGGAGCGCCTGAACCCGGCCCTCGCCCCGAACCCCTCCCGGCCCCTGGATCTCAACGAACGCCAGTTTGGGCTCGAGTCGACGCTGGTGTACGACTTCCTACCCTACCGCACCCTCTCATTCCAACACTCGGTGTCCCGCACCCAGCAGTTTTTGGTGACGGGGACCGGGGATCCGGAGCGCCCGAACGCGGCCCTCACCGGTGAGGACGATCTCTTCAACAAGAGCATCTTCACGTTGAACGGGACGTTCGGCGACGCGGATGATTTTCTGAACCCGACGAAGGGATACATCGTCCGGCCCACCGTGCAGCTGGGCGGAGTCTTTCTGAGGTCCGGAGTCGAGTTCGCACAGGTAAGCACTGAACTGAGTGGATACCTCCCGGTGTCCTCGTACGTGGAGCTGGCGGGCCGTGTCTTCGTGGGGGCGACCTGGCCATTCGGCGAGAGCCTCGACAACTTGACCGTGCCGGACACCCCGTCCGACACGGAGCAACGCGAAAACCTCATTTACCAGAACCGCTTCTCGGATAATTTCTTCTACGCCGGGGGGGGAAGTGACGTCCGGGGATGGTCCTCTCGTCTCGCGGGCGGGAAGGTTCTCCGGGAGTCCAGTGTCCTCCGCGAAGGCTTCGCGTACCGCCCAATTGGGGCCCAGAGCAAAGTGGGAGTGAGCCTGGAAGCTCGGTTCCCACTTCCCGGCCTTGGAGCGAACTGGCGCACCGCCGCTTTTCTCGACGGCGCCTACGTCACGTCGGGCTCTCTCGACCTCACGCCGCCCCCCAGTGCCCCGTCTATTATCTCGGGCCCGGATGGCACCCCGATCGGCACGGATCCGTCGCAGGTTTTAGTGGGGACGGGAGCGGGCCTCCGCTACGAGACCTCGTTCG
This sequence comes from Salinibacter grassmerensis, assembly GCF_947077765.1. NCBI lineage: Bacteria > Pseudomonadati > Rhodothermota > Rhodothermia > Rhodothermales > Salinibacteraceae > Salinibacter > Salinibacter grassmerensis. The sequence goes on from NZ_CAMTTF010000003.1 coordinate 388,613, forward strand.
GGTTCCTCCGGATCGACCTCGCGTACAAGCTCACCCCCGACGCGCTGGATCTGCGCGCGGCGGAGGACGTGGGCCCAGCGGTCACGGCTGAGGACCCGACGCCACTGTCGGAGATCGACACTCGCTCCCTCCGCCGGTTCCGCGTTCACTTCGGCATCGGCCGGTCGTTCTGACCTCTCCTTCGACCGTCCTGCACCCCGTCTTCTCTCCCCGCTTCCCCCCTCGTCGTGGCCCCCGACCCCGATTCGCCAGAGTCCGCATCCGACACGTCTGCCGATGCCCCCTCCGGCTCGCGCCTCCGCCGGTGGGGCCGCTACCTGCTCTGGGGCGTAGGCGGTGTGGCCGGCACGGTCGTGGTGGTCGTGGGCCTCGTGCTGATTGGACTGCAGACGGAAACAGGGGCCACCGCGGCGGCGCAGTTCCTTGCGCGCCAGGCCAACCCCCTGCCGCAGACCACCCTGACCGTCGAACGGGCGTCGGGCAACTGGGTGCAGTCGCTCCGTCTCACGGATGTGTCGCTCACGCGTCCGGACTCTGGCGGGGCCGCCCCCGTTTCGATGGCGCACGTCGACTCGTTGACGGCGGAGTACCGCCTGCCGGCCCTGCTCCAGGGCCGGCTTCACCTGACGGCGGTGTCGGTCCACGGGCCCTCGGCCACCATGCGCCAGGCTGCCGATTCGACGTGGGACTGGGCGCGACACCTGCCCGCCTCGGCGCCCGCCCCCGAAGACACGAGCGCGTCGCTCCCCGTCCAGGTGGACCAACTTCAAGTGTCGACGGGGGCTTTTGCGGCCCAGTTCTACGCCGAGGGGCGCGACTCAACGGCCCAGATTCAAGATTTCACGGTCCGCGCTCAGGATCTCTACTACGGGTTCTCGATGGGCGGACGGCTCGACACGCTCGGACTGCGCGCCCGCCTGCCCACCGATACGACGGACCTGCAGCTGGCGGCCCGCGGGGCACTGTCGGAGGAACAGGTGACCCTCGACACGCTGCGGCTGGCCTCCGCCCGCAGTGCCGTTCGGGGCGGCGGCACGGCGCGCCTGCCCTCCGCCCCCAGCGACTCGCTGGACGACGTGGCGCTTTCTCTCCGGGCCGACCCGCTCGTCCTGGGGGACCTCACGGCGTTCGCTCCGTTCTTGGAGGTGGACCCAGAGGAGGCCCTCGACCTTCGCGCCCGACTCACCGGCTCGGGGGAGCGGCTGACCCTCACGACGGACGTGGCGGTCCGGGACGGCGGGGGGCGCTTCACTGCCGAGGCGACGGCGACCCCCCACGTCACGTCTCCTCCCGGCGCGTCCTCGCTGAAGTATCGGATCGACGCGCAGGCACAGCGCCTCACGACGAGCCTGATTGGGGAATCCGACCCCGCGGAGAACAGGATTACGGCCACCGTTCTGGGCGCCTTGGAGGGGCCCGCGGTCGACTCCCTCGACGGGAACCTGTCCGCGTCGGTCACCGACACGCGCCTCTACGACGTGGAGGCCTCCGACGTAATCCTCGAATCCACCGTCCGGGACGGGACCGCCAACCTCGACCTACAGGGGTCGGTGAACGACATCGGGCTCTCGGTCAGCGGATCCGCCCGTCCTCTTGATGCAGCTCCCTCCATGAATCTGCGTGCGCAGGTGCGCGACCTGACACTGGCGGCCGTGGCCCCGGACGCAGGAATCGATGGATCCCTCACGGCCACGGCCCAGGTGCAGGGCCAGTCCATGACGACGGACACGGCCACGTACGACGCCGACGTGCGCCTTCAAGACGCCCGCCTCGGCACGCAGGTGATTGAGTCGGGGCGCCTCACGGCCGCACTGCGGCCGCAGGAGGTCCGCGCGGACGGGACGGTCCGGTTCCCGACGGGTCATCTTCGCGTGGCTGGGCATTCCGACCTCGATGGGTCGGAGCGCTTCACTTTGGAAACCGGACGCCTTGAGGACGTGAACTTGGCCGCCCTGGTCGGCGATACGACCGACAGCCGCGTGACGGCCACCCTGACGGGTGAGGGGCAAGGCTTCGCCCCCAGCACGATGGACGGGCGGGCCACCCTTGCCGTCCAAGAGTCGCACTACGGGCCGCATCAGCTTTCCGCGATCACGGCCAGCGCCCGCCTTCGCGGCGGCCAATTGACCGCGGACGCTTCCGCTCAACTGAATGGCAGTGCGTGGACGCTCGCGGCCAGCGCCCGCCCCTTCGCGTCCCGTCCGGCGTTTGCCCTCACCGAGGGCCGCTTCCAAAACGTGGACCTCGGCCCGTTCCTGCAGGACTCGACGCAGTCGAGTGCCCTCCACGGGACGGTTCAGGGTCAACTTCGGGGCACGCGCCCCGACAGCCTCTCCCTGGACGTCGGACTCACCCTCGATACGTCCCGTGTGAACCGGCAGCCCATCACGTCGGCGTCGCTGGATGCGTCGCTGCAGAACGGCGACCTCCGCTCCACCTTCGGTCTGGACACCCCAGCAGGAGCCGTCGAGATTCCCCTCCGGGCCCGCCCGTTCGACGATGTGCCTTCCTACCGAATCGAGGACGGGGGCTTTAAGAACCTAAACGTGGGCGCCCTCGCCGGGCTGTCGTCGCTGAACACGGCCCTTTCGGGACGCCTCGCCCTGGATGCTCGAGGCGCGCAGTTCTCCGAGCTTGACCTGGACTCGGAGTTGACGCTCCGCCCCTCCACCGTCAATCAGGCGTCCGCGGACGGGCGTCTCTCCGTGACGACGGAACAGGGCCGGGTGGCAGCGGACGGACAGTTCGGCCTCGCCGGCGGGGCCCTGCAACTTCGGGGGCACCTTGACAGTCTCGCCCAGACCCCAACCTACGCGCTCCGGACGACCGCCCGGTCGTTGGACCTGAGCGCCCTCGCAGGAGTCGACTCCACACAGGCCCGCCTCAAGACGGCTGACTGGCGGGTGCAAGGCCGGGGCCTCCGCCCGGACAGCCTGCAGGCATCGACCCGCTTCGCCGCCGATTCCATCCGCGTCGGCGACCTGCGCCTCAGCAGTGCGCAGGTGACGGGCCGCCTCGATCAGGGGCTCTTTCGGGTGGACACCCTCGGGGTGCAGTCCAACGTGGGTGCGGGACACGGCCAGGGTCCCATCGCCCTAACCCCGGGTGCGGGGTCGTCGGACTTTGACCTCGACGCCCGCGTGACGGACATCGCTCCCCTCCGCCGCCTGACCAGCCTGTCCTCCCTAAAACTCCGCACGGGGCGCCTGACGACCCACGTCTACGGCTCGGCCGAGGCGCAGCGGTTCGACGGCACCGTGGAGGTGGACGGGTTCATCTACGACGACATGCGGCTCAGCGACGCCACAGCCCTGTTCGCCGGGCGGCGCGGCACCACTCAGCTCCTGGATCAGTTGACCGTCACGGGGACCGTCGGATACCTCTCGGCCTTCGATTTTGCGGCCACCCGGACCCGCATCGAGGCCGACTACGATGGCACCCACATCCATCTGTCGACGAACGCGCAGTTGGACGCCGAACGGCGCGTACAGTTTGACACAGACATCCGCCCGACGGCCGACTCGACGACGATCGACCTCCAGACGCTGACGGCCCGGCTGGGCCCCGACCAGTGGGCACTGCGCCGACCAACCTCGATCACGATCGGCGATGCGTACCGGGTGGGGGACCTGGCTCTGGAGAGCGGCACGCAACGCATCGAGGCCAGTGGTGTCGTGGACCCGAGCGGGACGCAGGAGTTCAACACCACGTTCGAGCAGGTCCGCCTCCGCGGCATCGCCCCGTTGCTGGGGCTGTCGGGCCTCGGCGGGGCGGCGACCGGGCGCCTTCAGCTGACCGGGGAGGCGTCCGCCCCGGTCCTCGACGGCTCGCTCGACCTCGACATTCGGTCCGAGGATCGGGAGGTCGGGACCCTTCAGCTGGACGTGGGCTACGAGGATCTGACCGCGGACCTCGATGCGCGCCTCACCCACCAGGACGGCAGCGTCCTGACGGTGAACGGCTCGGTCCCTACCGACCTGCGCCTCCAGGCCCCTACCCCTGCCTCTGTTTCCGACCGGCCCGTCCGCCTGGAGGCCTCGACCGACCAGTTTCCCCTCGACTGGGTGGACCCCTTCTTCGACCCCACGACCATCCGCTCGGTGACGGGCACCCTTACCGCCGACGCTAGAGTGCAGGGCACCCTCGGCAGCCCGTCGCTCTCAGGGTCCGCCTCCGTGACCGGCGCAGGCGCCTCCATCCCAACCCTCAACACAACGTACGAAGGGGGCACCGCACGACTTCTGTTGTCGGACGACGAATTGACCCTTGAACGCGCTCGCCTCCGCACCACCAACGGCGGCTCGATGCGGGCCGACGGCACCATCTCGCTCCCGGAGCTCACGGTCGGCGAGTACGACCTCACGCTAAACGCCTCCGAGTTTCTCGCCATCAACACCACCGCCTACCGACGGGCCGTGATCAACGGCGACATGACCCTCCGCGGGACCGTGCGCCGGCCGGTGCTGTCGGGCGGCCTGCAGGTACAGGGCGCGAGTGTCTACTACGCCGAGGCCCTCGCCGAGAGCGCCGCCGCCATGGGCGCCGTGGAGCTGACGGCGCAGGACCAGCTGACCCTCGAAGAGCGATTTGGGCTCCGCCTCACCTCGGCCGACACGACCACCTTCGACGCCTACGACGCCATGGCCCTGGACCTGACCGTCCAGATCCAGAACAACACGTGGCTCCGCTCGAGCAGCAACCCGGAGATGAACGTGCAGTTTACCGGCGACCTGGACGTGCAGAAGTCTCCCCTCGAGGACCCTCAGGTCTTCGGGACCATCGACGTTCTCGAACGGCGGAGCACCCTCCGTCAGTTCGGACAGGAATTCCAGATTACAGAGGGCTCACTTACCTTCAATGGCGATCCGTTTACCCCGTACCTCGACTTGTCGGCGGTGTACGATCAGCGAGCGCGCGGTAGCCAGAGCTCCGAGGTGCGCATTACCCTTTCCCTCTCGGGCCGCCCCGACAACCTCGCTCCCTCCCTCTCGTCGGAGCCCACCATGAGCACGCGCAACATCTTTTCCTACCTGGCCACCGGGCGCCCGGCCGACGCGCTCCTCAGTGGCAATTCGGAGGGCGGAAGCCTCGCCACGCAGGTCGCCCTCGGGCAGGCGTCCAACTTCGTCGAAAACCTTGCGGCCAGCGAGCTGGGGCTGGACGTCGTTCGCTTAGATGTGCGCACCGAGGGCGCCTCGTACCTCACGGTGGGCCGCTACCTCACCCCACGCTTTTTCGCGTCGATCGAGCAGCCCGTGCTCGCCCCCACCTCGCAGACATCCACGCAGTCGACGGCCCTCATCCCGGACGTCACCCTCGAATATCAGCTCAACAACTACCTCCAGCTCCGCTCCCGGAGCAACCAACAGTCCCTGCAGTTCAACCTGCTCTTCGAGTACGCCTACTGACGGCCCACGGCTCGTCGCACGGTGGACCTGCCTCATGTGGCAGGCGTCCCCTGAGCGACGAGGGCTTCGCGGCAATGCGAGTGGGGACCGACGCACACGCCGGACCGCGAGCATGCCAGTCGTCGTCAGCCAAGGAACTCATCGGCAAGCGTCGCGAGGTCGGGCACCGTGTGCACCGGATCGGTCTGTGGAGCTGGCGGGTCGAACCGTTCGCCGTAGCGGCGGACCCGCACGCAGTCGACCCCAATCCGTCCCGCAGGGTTTACGTCGTAGTACACGCTCTGGGCGACGTGCAGAAGCCGGTTGGGCGGCACGCCGAGCCGGGTGAAGGCCGTCTCGAAGGGGTCGAGCGCCGGCTTGTAGGCCCGCACCTGTTCTCCCGTGATGATGTCGTCGAAGTCCACGGGGATGTGACGGGCCGTGTCGTGGAAGAGGTCGTCGTCCACGTTCGAGATCACGGCGAGCCGAACGGACTCGCTCAGCCGCTGGAGGGCGTCGTTCGTATCTTGGAAGAGGGGCCAGTTTCGTACCGACCCGACGAAGCGCTCCGTCTCCACGTTGGTCGGGGTAAATCCGAACCGGTCCCCAAACCGTCGCAGGACGCGCCCCAGCACCTCCCGGTACGGGACGTAGCTGCCGGACTCCACGTCCCGCTCGAACTCCTCGTGGTGCCGGAAGAGCTCGTCGTCGTCGAGCTCCACGTCATGGGCGCGGAGGATGGGCCGCAGCGCCGTGGAGATGCCATCGGCCCAGTCGACGAGGGTGCCGTAGCAGTCGAAGCTGAGAACGTCGTAGTCGTCGGGGTCAAGGGGCATAGATCAACAGAGCAAAGAGGAATTGAATGCAGATGCGACCGGTCGTATGAGTTCCCCCCGCACAGGATGCACGGTCGTGTGCAGGAGCAGCCTGCTTTTTAGGACGCAACCCGCTGCGTCGTCTCCGTCTGAGAGCGTCGCATTCCGTACAGGAGCACCAGAAACATTCCCCCCAGTAGCCCCGCCAGGGCGAGAAAGGCCGGGCCCCACCCCAACAGGTCGGCCACCGCTCCGGTGACGACGCTGCCACTGGCCCCGAGCACCATGTAGGCCGTCCGGATGAGCCCGAAGCCCGCGCTTCGCTCCTCCTCCCCCAAATGGTCCATGAACTTCGGCAGCAGGGCCGCCCCCCATCCCATCGCCAATCCGGCACAGAGGGTCGCCCCCGCTATCACCCACAGCCCGCCTCCCAGGACGAGCCCGGTGTAGCCGAACACCCCGATCCCCACGGCGGCGGTGGCGGCCGGATACCGGCCCACTCGGTCCGAGAGGGTGCCCAGAAGCGGCTGGGTGAGCCCCTGCACCACAAAGTATGCCGAAAAAAGCGCCCCGGCAGCCGCCTCGCCGTAGCCCTGATGTTCGATGAGGAACGCGGGCAGAAACGAGGCAGTGGCCTGCCACACGAACGCCCCCACGACGGAGAGCCCCGCCGTGAGCGCGATGGGCGGACGGCTGAGCAGTTCGAGCAACGGCCCGAGGCGAAGGCGACTCCAGGGCGACTCGTCGGGGCGCACCGGGGCGATGGGGCGAACCACCATTCCGAAGAGGAGGGCACTCGGCAGCGCGATGACGGCCCCTACCGCCACGGCCCACCGCCAGCCCAGCCACACCCCAACACTTCCCGCGGCCAGCGGAACCAGCACCCCCGCCACCGGCGCCCCCGCGGTGTGGAGCCCAATCGCGGACCCGGTGTTCGGAATGGTTCGGGTCAGCAACGACGTGGCGACGCTGAAGTGAAGCCCAGCGACGCCCCCCAACACGATCGCACCAGCGAGAAAGACGGGATAGGTCGGGGCCATCGCCACCAGCGCGCTCGCCAGCGCCGTTCCCCCCACCGCCACGAGGATGATCCGTCGCTCTCCGTATCGGTCGGCCAACAACCCGCTCGGAAACTGCGAGGCCGCGTACGCCATCCACATGCCCGTGAGGGCCAGGCCGATGGCACTGTTGGACACTCCATACGCGTCGCCGATGGCAGGCACGACCGGGCTGATGGCCAGCCGAGCGGCCATCGTCGCGAAGAAGGCCAGGGTGCACGCCCCAAGGACGGCTCCCTGGTACGACCACAATTTCACGGTGGACTGGGAGTTAAGCGAGGAATTGATTTATCACCGGATAGGTACGGGCCCCTCTCCTATCGGTTTGAACGCAAGTGTGACGAAAGGGACCCCGCCCCCGTCCTTCGCGAAGTGTTCGCCCGTCGTGGCGCACACGTCTCGCAGGAGCATCCCCCGTGTCGGGACATCAGATTTGCGTCTCGCGGAGGAACGCGACTAGGCGTGCATCTCGGCCTGGAGGGCATCGAGCCGCGCAATCGTCTGCTCGAGGTCTTCCGCCGTCGTCCGGGGATTAATGGGACAGAGTCGGAGGACGGGCCGCCCGTCGAGCGTCGTCTGCGTCAGGAAGGCCTCCCCCTCTTCATTCATCGCCGAGATGAGGCGGCGCGTGAGCGCGTCGACCTGGTCGGGCGTACACCCGTCCGGCTCGCAGCGGAACGTGATGATGCCCATCTGGGCGGGGGTCACCACCGTCCACGCGGATCGATCTCGGAGAAGCCGTTCGGCCTGCTCGGCCCGCTCGAAGCCAAGGTCGACCGCAGTGGCGACGTGCTCGCGGCCAAACACCTTGAGCGTCATCCAGAGCTTGAGTGCACGGAAGCTGCGCGTGAGCTGGATGCCGGAGCCCGAGAAATTGACCTCGTCCTCCTCCCCCACCGCGTCCTCCAGGTATTCCGCCTCCAGCCGGAAGGCGCGCCGCAGGTGCTGCTCGTCGCGCACGAGTACGCCCCCAATCTCGAAGGGCTGGAAAAGCCATTTGTGCGGATCCAGGGTCAGCGAATCGACCCGGTCGAGGCCGCCGAGCCGTTGCTGCCCCCGCTCGCAGACAACCGTCGGCGCCCCGTACGCCCCGTCCACGTGCAGCCACAGGTCTTCGGCGTCGGCCAGGTCCGCCAGTGCGGGCAGCGGATCGACGGCACCGGTATTGGTGGTGCCCGCGTTGGCGATGATGCAGAAGGGGCGTCGCCCCGCCGCCCGGTCGGACGCGACGGCCTCCCGCAGTGCCACGGGATCAAGGCAATACTGATCGTCGGAGGGCACCCGGTGGAGCTGGTCGGGACTGAACCCGAGCAGCCGCAGGGCCCGGTCGACCGACGTGTGGGTCTGGTCCGAGCAGTAGGCGACGGCCCCCGTCACGTCGTCGTCCAGTTGGGCGTGGCGGGCCGCGGCCAGGGCCGTTACGTTCGCCATCGACCCGCCGCTCGTGAACAGCCCCCCGGCGGTCTCCGGAAGGCCACAGAGCTTGCGCAGCCACTCGATTACCACTAGCTCGATTTGGGCAGCGGCGGCGCCTGAAATCCAGGTCCCCGAAAACACGTTGAACCCCGACGCCAGCATGTCGGCGAGCACGCCGACGAAGTTGTTCGGGCCCGGCACGAAGCCGAAGAAACGGGGATGGTCCACCCGCATCGTGTTCGGCAATACGTCCGCCTCCACCTGATCGAGGACGGACTCGGGGGAGGCTCCCTCTTCCGGAAGGGCCTCTCGGAAGTGGCTCTCCAGTTCCTCCCGCGACGGCGCCTCCCCCAGCGATTCGTCGTCGCCGTTTGCGAAGTGATCTACCAGGAGATCCACCACCCGGTAGCCCAGCGTTCGCATTTTTTCGGGGGAGAGTTCAAGACGGTCAGGATCCATGGGCACAGCACGCGCAAAGGATGAAAGCGAAAGCAAGGGAGAAACGGGGCCTCGGTACACGAGTTGCCCGGGAACTGGGAAGCTCATGGATAAACTTCTTGTCGTGTCCCGGCGATCACCTGCCCGACTGGCACGTGTATACATGTACTTGATGCTTTCACATAGACGCATCCAACTTTAGGTCTTATGGTCACCCTCTACCGCCGTCCAGTTGACCCGTGGGCCGACAAGATCGAAGAGGCCCTCGACACGATGGTTATCGCCCACGAGGTCGAGCACGTCGAAGAGACCGCCCTCTCCGGGACTATCTCTGAACTTCCCGCCCTGCACGACGACGGCGAGGTCGTAACCGGAGAATCGGCCCTTCGGTCACACCTGCAGAATCTACGGGATCTGATGGCCGACTGGAATCGATTTCAATCAGACGCCTGTTACGTCGAGGACGACGGTTCAACGTGCTAGCCCTTCCAGCACGAGCCTGTCTCCGGGCAGTCTGTTGCAGGCTTTTCAGCTATTCCGGACAACATCGCGCGCATGCAGGGCATATACCCGACTGTCTATTTGACATCACGCCCTGGCTCTACCCTCTCACCCAACCTTTTGCCTTCAGATGGCCATTGATCTCTCGTCCGCCAATACGTTCGACGAGCGTCACCTCGGCCCCACGGACGCCGACGTGAACGCCATGCTCGACGCCCTCGGGGCCGAGTCGCTCGATGCCCTCGTCGACGCGGCCATTCCGGACTCCATCCGCACCGACGACCCACTCGACCTGCCGCCCGCCCTCACCGAGCAGCAGGTGCTCGACGCAGCCCAGGACGCTGGCGAAAAGAACGACACATGGCGCTCGTTCATCGGCATGGGCTACCGTGGCACCCACACGCCGCCGGTGATCCAGCGCAACATTCTGGAAAACCCGGCCTGGTACACCCAGTACACGCCCTACCAGGCCGAGATTGCCCAGGGCCGCCTGCAGGCGCTCCTCAACTTTCAGGACATGACGATCGACCTGACGGGCATGGAGATCGCCAATGCGTCGCTGCTCGACGAGGCGACGGCCGCGGCGGAGGCGATGATGATGCTGAACCGGGTCGACCGCCGCAGCGACGCCTCCACGTTTTACGTGTCTGAGGACTGCCACCCACAGACCATCGAGGTGGTGAAGGGCCGCGCCGAGCCGATCGGGATCGACGTCATCGTAGAGGCCCCCGAGAACTTCGTCTTCGGCGAGGACACGTTCGGCTGCCTCCTGCAATACCCCACGACCGACGGCGCAATTCACGACCACCGTGACGTGGCCGACCGGGCCCACGAGGCGGACGCCTACGTGGCCGTGGCCGCCGATCTGCTGAGCCTTACGCTCCTGGAGGCCCCGGGCGAATGGGGGGCCGACGCGGTCGTCGGCTCTACACAGCGCTTCGGGGTGCCAATGGGCTACGGCGGGCCGCACGCCGCCTTCTTTGCAACCCGCGAACGCTTTCAGCGCCAGGTGCCCGGCCGCATGATCGGCGTCACGAAGGATGCCGACGGCGAAATGGCACTCCGCATGGCACTTCAGACGCGCGAGCAGCACATCCGGCGGGGGCGCGCAACCTCCAACATCTGTACCTCCCAGGTGCTGCTGGCCGTGATGGCCTCAATGTACGCCGTCTACCACGGCCCCGAGGGGCTCCGCGAGATTGCAACGCGGGTGCACGACCTCACGACGACGCTGGCCGAAGGGCTGGAGCGAACGGGCCACACGGTCCGCCACGACGCGTACTTCGACACGTTGCGCGTGGACCTGGCCGAGACGACGCAGGCCCAGGTCCGCGAGCGGGCCGAGGCGCACGAGATCAACCTCCGGTACTACGACGACGGATCGGTGGGCATCGCGCTCGACCAGACCGTCGGCGCCGAGGACCTCGACGCGCTCTTCACCGTCTTCGGTGCCACCAACGGCCAGAAGCTGTACGCCGAGGACCTGGCCGCCGAACTCGACAGCGGCTACGACGGCCCCATGCGGCGGCAGACTTCGTACCTCGAGCATCCGGTCTTCAACTCGTACCACTCCGAGGGCGAGCTGACGCGCTACATGAAGTCCCTGGCGGACAAGGACCTGTCGCTCATCCACAGTATGATCCCGCTGGGGTCGTGCACCATGAAGCTGAATCCGACCGCCGCCCTTCAGCCAATTTCAAACCCGCAGTTTGCGGGCCTGCACCCCTTTGCGCCCCAAGAACAGGCGGAGGGATACGAGCAGGTGATCGACGAGCTCAGCGGCTACCTCACGGAGATCACGGGCTTCGACGACATCTCCTTCCAGCCTAATTCCGGGGCTTCTGGCGAGTACACCGGCCTCCTGGTCATTCAGGCCTACCACGAGGCGCGGGGCGACGAGCAGCGGGACGTGTGCCTCGTCCCCGAATCCGCCCACGGGACCAACCCTGCCAGCGCCAACATGGCCGGGATGGAGGTCATCACCATCGACTGCGACGAGAACGGAGACGTCGACCTGGACGACCTCCGCGAGCAGGCCGAGGCGAACAGCGAACGCCTCGCCGCCGCGATGATCACGTACCCCTCCACACACGGCGTCTTCGAGGAGCACGTCGAAGAAATTTGTGACATCATCCACGAGCACGGCGGGCAGGTGTACCTTGACGGGGCCAACGTGAACGCGCAGGTCGGCCTTTGCCGCCCCCGCGAGTACGGCGTGGACGTGTGCCACCTTAACCTGCACAAGACGTTCAGCATTCCGCACGGCGGCGGCGGACCGGGAGTGGGGCCCGTTTGCACGGCCGAACACCTGAGCCCCTTCCTCCCCGGTCACCCGGTGGTGGAGACGGGCGGCGACCAGAATATTCCCGCGATTGCCGCGGCCCCGCACGGCAGTGCCCTGATTCTGCTCATCTCCTGGGCCTACATCAAGCTGCTGGGCCCCGAGGGCCTCACGAAGTCGTCGAAGACTGCCCTCCTGAATGCCAACTACCTGGCCGACCAGATGTCGAACCACTACGACATCGTCTTCCGGGGGCCCAATGACCGTGTGGCCCATGAGTTTATCCTCGACCTCCGCCCGTTCCGCTCTGAGCTCGACATCAACGAGCAGGACGTGGCGAAGCGGCTCATGGACTACGGCTTCCACGCCCCCACGATGAGCTGGCCGGTGGTGGGAACTCTCATGGTGGAGCCCACGGAGAGCGAGTCGAAGGCGGAGCTCGACCGCCTGGTCGACGCGTTCGCCGCCATTCGCAGCGAGATCGAGGCCGTCGAGAACGGAACGCTGGAGGCGGAGGAGAGCACGCTCAAGCAGGCCCCCCACACCGCCGAGATGGTCACCGCCGACGAGTGGGATCACGCGTACGGCCGCGAAACGGCGGCCTATCCGGTGGAGGCGGTGCGCGAGCACAAGTTCTGGCCCACCGTGCGGCGTGTAAACGACGCCTACGGCGATCGGAACCTCTACTGCGCCTGCCCTCCGACCGACGCGTACGACGCGGAGGAAGAGGAGGAGCTGAAGTCGGCCCTCCAAACCGCGTAGTGACATCGTTCAGGGTCCTGTTCCCGCGTACTCCGCAGGGACGGCACGTTTAAACACCTTCAGCAGGAGGGTCGCGAGGCACGCCTCGCGGCCCTTTCGCTGTGGCGCACCCATTGTGCACCCATTACGGTGAAGATCGGCCATGGTCGAGATTGTACAGGGGGATTTGTTCGAGGCAGACGCGGCGGCACTCGTGAACCCGGTCCACTGCGCCGGCCTCATGAAACGCGGGCTGTGTCGCCAGTTCAAGACTCGGTTTCCCGACAACGTTGAGCAGTACAAGGCCGCCTGCGACGCCGGGGCCCTGACGCCGGGCGATGTGCTCGTCCACGATCGCGGGGGGCTCTTCGGCGACGTCCAGCATCCCCGATACGTCTTGAACGTGGCCACGAAAGACCACTGGCGCGACGCCTCGTCCGCCACGCACATCAAGTCGGGGATGGCGGCCCTCGTCGATGAGGTGGCCGCCCACGACATTGCGTCGATCGCCGTGCCCGCGCTGGGGTGCGGCGGGGGCGGGCTCGACTGGCCCACGGTGCGCCCGCTGCTGACCGCTCCACTCAAGTCGCTCGTCGGCGTCCGGGCGCTCGTCTACGCCCCTCGGTCGGCGGACGCACGGAGCGGCTCCGACGCAGACGACCGCCCCGCCATGACCCGGGGACGGGCCCTCCTCCTCTCCGTCCTCGACGCCTACGCCAAACCGGGCGACACCGTCAGCCCGCACGCGGCGCACAATCTCGCCTTTCTGTTGCAGGAAGCGGGCGAGGACCTGCACCTCACGTTCGAGCCGGGCAGGTACGGACTCCGCGCCGCGGGGCTCACGGCCGTGCTGCGTCGGATCGAGGAGGACTTTATCGCGGGGTACGACCCGTCGCACCAGGACTCCCCGTTTCGCCTCCGTCAGGCAGCAGTCGGTGTGGCCAAAGATGCTCTTTCGGACTACCCAGGTGCCAATGATCGTCTGGGCCGGGTGCGAACCCTCATCGAAGACTACGACGCGCCCGACGGGCTCGAATTGCTGGCCACGGTGGGCTGGATCACACGGCACGATGCGCAGGCCCGGCGCCGGCCCGAGGCGGTCGTGCGGGCCATGCAGGACTGGAGCCGTCGCAAGGCGGAGCGCTTCACGCCGGAGCAGATTACGGCGGCCTGGCAGCGGCTCCGCCAACACGAATGGTTCAGCACAGGGCAGCCCACGGATCCCGAGTAACCACGGGGGTGTGTGGCAAAAGTACCGGCACTACGTCGACCGCCCGTCCTCAAGCCGTGCCCGAAAGTGCTGGATTCCGTCTTCGGTTCCGGCAACGATCACCTCGTCGTCCGTCTCGAAGGTGAAGAGGGCCTCATCAGGATCGGTGAGAAAATCTCCCTCTCGGTACACGGCAAGCACCGTGTAGTTGGTCTGTGCATCCGGATCAACGTTCCTAAGCGTTTCGCCGACCAATGGAGAGGCGGGGAGGCGGACCACGTTGAGCTGACGGTCCCGGGATAGATGGCCTTCATCTTCAAGTACCGTGGCGGCCAGCATCCGTCCGCAGACCGTCGGCAGGGCCTGCACAAAGTCTGCACCGGCGCGGCGGAGGTTCTGGACAGCCGTTTCGTCGTGGGCCCGGACCAGAATTTGCAGGTCCGGATTCAGATCGCGCGCAATGAGTGTCGCAAATGTGGCGACGGTATCATCGTCTACGGCAATAATGAAGGCCGACGCACCTTCGATTCCGCAGGCCTGAAGTGCGTCGGGGTCTCGGACGTCCCCGACCACATCCACTCTCTCTCCGTCCCTGAGGTCCAGTACAGTTACATCAGCATGGACCGCCCGGAGAGATTCCCAGGCGGCCTGTCCCGAGTCGCCATGCCCGGCGAGAATAATGGACTGTGATGTAAAGGCCCGCACGTACGGGGCCATCTCGTCGCGAAGGGCGTCCAGCTGGTCTGGAGTGCCGGCGAGGAACAGGCGCGTCCCCGCCTCGAGGGGGGCGGCAGCGTCGACGGCCGTCTCGAACGTGCCGTCGAGCCAGGCTCCAACCACTCGTACCCCGAACCGCTCCGAAAGCTGGAGGTCACGGAGCGAATGGTTTTGGGACGGGCCGTGCCGACTCACGATGAGTTCCGCAAAGTCGACTTCAGGCTCCACCGTTGCTTGCTTTTCGACGTTGGCCGCCGCGGCCACAGGAACCTGCGCGGCGAGGCTCCGCCCGAGCAGTTGCCGGGGCGACAGCGCCACGTCCGCCCCCGCCGCCCGATGGTATCGGGTCGCCGAGGCATCCTCGGCGAGCGTGATGATACGGCGTTCTGGACTGGCCTCACGGGCCGCGAGCACGATACTGGCATTTTCATCGTCGGCGACGTCGGCCACCAGGGCTTTCGCCGCCCCGACGGAGGCTCGCTCCAGGACGGCAGTCGACGTTGGGTCCCCCTCCATGACTTCGTAGTTCTGCTCGTGGAGCGACGCGGCCTGCTCCGTATTGGGTTCAATGAGCACGTACTCCTGCCCCCGCCCAATCATTTCGTCGATAAAGACCTCCACCCGGGGTGTGTAGCCGCACACGATGACGTGACCGGATCGACCCGGGAGCCCTTTTGGGGCCGTGGGCCGGAGGGCCTCGCGGAGCCAGGGCACCACGAACACGTCAACGGCACTGAGAATGAATCCGATGCCCGCGAGTTGGATGACGACCACAAGCAGATTCATCTGGGGACTGGTCCAGGGCGCGTCCTCGCCGTATCCGGTCGTCGTGAACGTCTGCACCACCACCTCCAGCGCCTGGTACCACGGCCGCGGCCGTCCCTCCCACACGCTCATGCCCAGGCTGTACGCCCCCGTTAGTCCCACGGTTGCGGCTACGAGCACCAGAAGGTAGTAGGCCGTGCGGCGGGTCAAGGACGTCATCACGCCGAAGAGTCGTCGGGAGGAGGAAATCAGAGTCTGAGGTGGTCGGCCGAACCGGAACTGGCCCCGTGGCGATTGGGGTAGCGGACGGGTTTAACCTATGCTTCGGCGCCCCAAGGAACAACGTCCTCGTGAGGCCTCCGTCCGACCGGCCGTCTCTGGAGCCGTACGGAACGACGCGACGGGCGTACAAATGCAACCAGAGCATTCACTTGCACATCACTTCTCCTCTGGTCGATGTCCGACGCCCCGGAGGCCCACCCCGAAGATCCTTCATCGAACCAAGGGGCTCCCTGCCAGAATTGCGGCGCGCCCCTCGTCGGCGAGTACTGCCACCAGTGTGGGCAACGGCACGTCTCTAAGCTTCGGGTGCTCTACCTGGTGCGGCGCTTCCTCGAATCCGCGCTGGACCTGGAGGACCTGGAACGGGGCGTCGGGCAGACGCTTCGTCGCGCCGCGCAGAATCCAGGCCGCGTGGCCCGCCGGTACGTGGACGGGGAGCGCCGGGAGTTCGTAAATCCCCTCGGCTATTTCTTGCTGACCGCCACGGCCACGTTTCTCGTCTTCTCAGTCTTCCAGGAGGCGTGGGTACAGGGGCAGGCCGAGGCGTACGAGACGATGTGGCGTTCCCTAAACGTTAATCCCGACGAGATCTTTCGAGCCGGATCCCCGCTTCGATCGTTCGGCTGGTCGTCCACTCAAGACCTGGCAAGGGGCCTTTTCCAGTGGTTTCAGCAATTACAGACCTACGTTGGCCTCGTCAACTGCGTCGTAGCCGGCCTGCTTCTCCAGTGGTCGCTCTCGGGATGGTCTTTCGCCGAGACCCTCGTGTTCGAGCTCTACGTCACGGCCCAGGCTACACTGTTCCTGGGCGTCCTCGGCCCCCTCTTCTTCTGGGGAGCCCCCGCCTTCATCGGTGTCCTGCCCCTCCTATTGCAGGCTGGCCTCCGTGCCCACGGCGCCGGGGCTTTTTTTGGAACGCGGTGGACGAGGCGACTTCTCCCCGTCTGCACCTACATGGCGAGCACGGTCGTGCTCATCGTCGCCTCAAGCCTTCTTACTGCAGAACTCCTCGCCTACTGGGCATGAGGTTGCGGACATCCACACACCGGCCGGCCCTTATTTCTCTACGGGGTGACGCGTCTCCCCCTGTCCGTACACCACAAACTTTTCGGTGGTGAGTGCCTCCAGGCCCATCGGGCCGTAGGCGTGCAGCTTGGTGGTCGAGATCCCGATCTCCGCGCCCAGCCCCAGCTCGCCCCCGTCCGAGAAGCGCGAGGAGGCATTTACGAGCACGACCGACGCGTCGACCGAGCGGACAAAGCGGCGGGCGGTCGGGAGACGGTCGGTCACGATGACCTCGGTGTGATTGGAGCCGTACTCGGCGATGTGGTCCAGCGCCTCATCGTCGCTCTCGACGACCCGCGCCGCGAGAGTGAGGTCGAGATATTCGGCGGCGTAGTCGTCCGGGCCCGCGGCTGCCACCCCCGGCAGGAGCTTTTGGGTCGGGTCATCGCCACGGAGCTCGACGCCCGCCTCTTCCAGGAGCGCTCGCGCACGGGGCAGTAAGTCCTGGGCCACTGCCTCGTGGACGAGCATCGTCTCGAGCGCGTTGCAGACGCTAGGGCGCGAGACCTTGCCGTCGAGCAGAAGGTCCTCGGCGACCTCCAGGTCCGCGTCTTTGTCGACGTAGAGATGGCAGACGCCCTTGTAGTGCTTGATGACAGGAATCTGGCTCGTCTCGTCCACGAAGCGGATCAGGCCCTCGCCGCCGCGCGGGATGACGAGGTCAAGGTGCTGGTTGAGCGTCAGCATCTCCTGCACCGCCGCGCGGTCGGTGGTGGGAACGAGCGTCACGGCCGCGGGCGGGACGCCCTCCGCCTCCAGCGCCTCATGCAGCGCCGACGCGACGGCCTGGTTCGAGTGGAACGCGTTGGAGCCGCCTCGCAGGAGCACGGCGTTGCCCGCTTTGAAACAGAGCCCGGCGGCGTCGGCCGTGACGTTGGGGCGGGCCTCGTAGATCATGCCAATGACACCCAGCGGAATGCGCATCTTCCCCACCTCGATGCCACTGGGCCGCCGGGTGGTGCCGCTCATTTCGCCCACGGGATCGGAAAACGATGCCACGTCGCGCAGCGCATCGGCCATCTTCCCAATGCGTTCGGGATTCAGGATCAGGCGGTCGATCAGGGCATCCGAAATCCCTTCGTCGCGGGCGGCCCTCACGTCCTTGCCATTGGCGGCCAGAATGGCCTCTTCATCTGCCTCCAAGGCCTCGGCCATGCGGCGCAGCGTACGGTTTTTCGTTTCGGTCGAGAGCGTGCTCAGCTCGCGGGCGGCCGCCTTGCAGTCCGCGGCGAGGGCGTCGACGGAGAGCGCTTCGGAGGTCGTGTCGGACATAGGAATGGCTGAACCCAGATGACATGGTGTCGGCGTGAAGAAATCATACACAGAGCTGCGTGTGGTGCTCCACACAAGTCCGCGACAGGTCCGCGGTGCGCAAGGCATCCGGCGCAGGCGGCCTATGGCGCCCCTAAACACATAGGGTGGAGGACCCTACGGCTCCACCACCAGATCGTCGCGGTGAATCACGTGGTCGGCGGGCACATTGTCGAGAACCTCGGCGATGGCAGAGCTCTGTTGCCCCTGAATCCGCTCCAGGTCGGCGGACCCGTACTGCGTGATGCCCTTCGCCACTCGAGTCCAACCCCCCTCCTCCCCGACCACAATCTCCACGGCGTCGCCTCGGGCAAAGCGGCCCTCCACCGCCACGATGCCCGACGGCAGCAGCGAGGCGCCATCGTGGCGCAGCGCGTTGGCCGCCCCGGAGTCGACCGTCAGGCAGCCCGCTGAGGGAAGCGCGTGGAGCATCCAGTGCTTGCGCGCCGAGAGCGGCTGCTCGGATCGTCGGACGAGCGTGCCTGGCATCTCGCCGCGCCCCAGCGCGTCGAGGTGGCTGCCCTTGGTCCCATTGACCAATACGGTATCGATCCCACGGTCCGTCGCTTTTTCCGCCGCCTCCACCTTCGTCTGCATACCACCCGTGGCCACCGCACGGTGCGAGGGTCCGACCATGTCGTAGATCTCATCGGTGATTTCGTCGACCTCTGGCAGGCGCTCTGCGTCCGGGTCGTCGTGGGGATCGGCGGTGTAGAGGCCATCCACGTCCGAGCAGATCACGAGCAGGTCGGCCTCGGCCAGCACCGCCACGTAGGCGGCGAGGTTGTCGTTGTCGCCTACCCGCAACTCCTCGGTGGCGACGGTGTCGTTTTCATTCACGATCGGAAGCGTGTCTCGGTCGAGCAGCTCGGCAATCGTGTTCTTGGCGTTCACGAAGCGGGACCGGCGCTGGAGGTCGTCGTAAGTGAGCAGGACTTGCGCGCAGGGCATATCGAAAAGACGGCGCCAGTGGGCCATCAGTAGCGGCTGGCCGAGCGCGGCGAGGGCCTGCCGCTCCGGGATGGTGAGGCCCGTGCCCGGTCCACTGCGGCCCTGTTCGGCAAGCCCGGCGGCCACGGCGCCGGAGGAGACCAGGATCACTTCCTTGCCCTGCCGACGGCTCTCCATGATGAAGCGTGCAATGGGCAGCAGGTGCGCTGTGCTACAGCCCCGTTCATCGGGCGCAACGAGCGCGCTGCCTACCTTCACGACGGCACGGGTCCAGTCCGAGAGCTCAACGGCGGCCATACGCGTCAAGGCGGTCGAACAGCAGAAAGAAAGAGGCAGGTGCTCCAAATGTACGGACGCCTCCGGATAACGTGAAGCCCTGCGGGCAGGGTCTCCCCCTTCGATCTTCGGACTTATTTCACAGAAACACCGGCCTGGGATATAATATCGCTTTCCTGGTCCTCGTTGCTTACCGATGGCATTCCGTTTTCCCCTGTAACTCCATGTCCACCATTCGTTTCACCCAACGGCGTTTCTCCTCATGAGCATCGCTGCGTCGAACCTGAGCAAGGTCTACGGCACCCAAAAGGCCGTTGACGACGTGAGCTTTGAGATGAGTACCGGCGAGGTGCTTGGGTTTCTCGGCCCCAACGGGGCTGGCAAGACGACGACGATGCGCATCCTAACGTGCTACCTGGATCCGACCGCCGGCACCGCGACGCTCGACGGCTACGACATCCACGAGCACCCGGAGGAGGTGCGGCGTCGAATCGGATACCTTCCCGAGGACACGCCGCTGTACACCGACATGCCGGTGATTGAATACCTCCGCCTCTCGGCGCGGCTGCAGTCGGTCCCCCCCGCGAAGATCGACGGGCGTATTCAGACAATGATGGACGTGTGCGGCCTCGGCCCCGAACGCCACAAGCGGATTGGCGAGCTGTCCAAGGGCTTCCAGCAACGGGTCGGCCTTGCACAGGCCCTCCTCCACGACCCGCCGGTCCTCATTCTCGACGAGCCAACGACCGGCCTCGACCCCAACCAGATCGTCGAGATCCGAGAACTGATCAAGGAGATCGGTACGGAAAAGACGGTCATGCTTAGCTCCCACATCCTGAAGGAGGTGGAGATGACCTGTGACCGCATTCTCATTATCGACCAGGGACGCGTTGTGGCCGATGCGCCCACCGAAGAACTGCGGGAGCAGTTTATGGGCGGCACGCGGCTGCGGGTATCGGTCGATGCCCCTGCGGAGGCCAACGTGGACGCGGCCTTCAGGGCCCTTGAGGGCGTGGCCTCGGTCCAGCACACGAACGGCACCTACGAGCTCTCTGCGTCGGGAGACGCCGATGCCGCCGCCCGCGTCTTCCACCTCTGTGCCGACCGCGACTGGGTGCTCACCGAGCTGACCCCCATCGAGTCGAGCCTCGAAGATGTCTTCCGGGATCTCACGGAGTCGCCAGAATCCCCCTCGGACACGACGTCCTCCCCCGACGCCCCGCCGGGAGCGCCAACAAACACGGTCTGAGCCCGGAGGCGTGATGAACGGAGCCCAAGCAGGTGTGCGCGCCGCCCATTCATCACGCAGCCCACATCCCGATTACGCACCACTCATTCCGCACCACTCATCTGCGACCATGTCCGCCGTCTGGACAATTTGCAAGCGCGAGATCAGCGCGTTCTTCGACTCCCTTACCGCGTACGTGCTCCTGGTGATCTTTCTCGGGCTCAGCGGCACGTTTACGTGGCTCTTCGGACAGGGCGACATCTTCTTCGTTGGGGAGGCGTCCCTCGATGTCTTTTTTCAGGTGTCGTTCTGGACCCTCTTCTTCTTCATCCCCGCGGTGACGATGGGCATGATTGCCGAGGAGCGCCGCAGCGGCACCCTCGAGCTCCTGGCCACCAAGCCGATCGACGACCTCGAAATCGTGACCGGCAAGTGGCTCGCGGCGTGGGGACTCGTCGCCATCGCCCTCGCCTTCACGCTGCCCTACTACGTCACCGTGGCCCAGCTCGGCCCCATCGACCACGGCGCCACGGTCAGCGGCTACCTGGGGCTCCTGTTCGTCAGCGCGGTGTACGTGAGCATTGGCCTCTTCGCATCGAGCCTCACGGGGAATCAGATTGTCGCCTTTTTGCTGAGCCTCTTCGTGGCCGCGTTCCTGCACCTGCTATTCGGGCAGATGGCCGCCATTCTCCCCGGTCCCGTCGCCAACGTCGCCGAGTTCCTGGACCTACAGGGCCACTTTCGCACGATGTCGCGGGGCGTGCTGGACGCGGCATCGGTGCTGTACGTGCTGACCCTCACGGGGCTCGGCCTGCTGGGGGCCACGGTGTCCCTGAAGAGCCGACGCTGGGGCTAACCTTCAGCCTCGCCCTGAATTCAAAACGCGAATCGATCCTCGGTCTTTTCCCATGTCGAACGCATTCGCAGGCTTCCTTGCGAACCGGCGCGAAGCCCTCCTCCAAGTGCTGCTCATCGCGGGCAGTCTCGTCGCGCTCACCTATACGGCCAGCCAGTTTTTGTGGCGGGCCGACCTCACGGAAAACAACCGCTACACCCTTGCGGGCGCGAGCCACGACGTCGCCCAGACCCTGGACGATCCGGTGACGGTCACCGCCTACTTCACGGACGACCTCCCGGCGCGCTTCGGGCGCACGAAAGAGGAATTTCGGGCACTCCTGCAAGAGTTTCGGGCTGCGTCGGACGGCAATGTGGAGTTTACGTTCGTCAACCCCAACGAGAGCGACGACGCGGCGCAGGAGGCCCGGCAGGCCGGCATCCGTCCGGTGACCATCGACGTGCGGGAGCGCAACCAGATGACGCAGAAGCGGGCGTACCTCGGGGCGGTCTTTCAGTATCAGGACCGGCGCGAGGTGGTGCCGTTCGTCGAGCCGGGGTCGGCGATGGAGTACACCATCGCGAATACCATGCAGAAACTGACCCGCTCGGAGCGTCCCGTTCTCGGCGTGCTGCAGGGGCACGGGGAGCCAGGGCTCGACGCGATGACCCAGCTCCGAGACGCACTGTCGGGCCGCTACGACGTTCAGACGGTTTCGGGCATCGACACCTCCGGGGTTCCGCCCGAGGTGGACGTGCTGCTCGTGGCTCGTCCGCAGGAGAAGCTCTCTGCGGAGGCGGCCCTGGCCGTTGATCAGTACGTGATGCGCGGCGGGCCGACCCTCTTTGCCCTCAACCGAGCCGAATCCAATATGCGCTTCGGCCAGGCCCGCCCAAAAACGACCGGCCTCGAACCACTTTTGGAATCCTACGGCCTGCCCATCCGCCCCGACCTCGTGCGCGACCGCAGCGCCAGCGCGGTGCGGGTGCAGCAGCAACGCGGCGGCTTCAACGTGGTGAACCAGGTCCGATACCCCTACATTCCCCAGGTCGCCGACTTCTCCTCTCACCCCATCAGTGAGGGGCTTGACCAGGCCGTCTTCCGGTTCGTATCGTCGCTGGACACGGCGCGGGCCGACACGACCGCGGACCTGACGGTGCTCGCCCGGTCGTCGGGACAGTCCGCTCGCGCCTCCCTCCCGACCAATATCCGCCCTCAGCAGGAGTGGACTGTCAGCGACTTTTCAGAGGGGGCCCTGCCGGTCGCCGGCCTGCTGGAGGGCACCTTCGCATCCGCGTTTGCGAGCTCGGACACCCTTGCCGTGGAGCGAACCCGGAGCCCAGAGACGCGGCTCATGGTCGTGGGCGACGGCGACTTTCTCGTGAACGGGACCGGGCAGCGACAGCAGCGCCTGCCCAACGGCAACATCAACCTCGTGGCCAACAGTATCGATTACCTCGCCGGCGACACTGGCCTTCTTGCGCTCCGCACACAGCGGGTTACCAGCCGCCCCCTCATGCAACTCACCCCCACGACCCAGACGATCCTGAAGTACACGAACGTGCTGCTCCCCCTTCTGCTCGTCATCGGATACGGGCTGGTGCGATACCGACGGAATCGAGCCCAACGGCGGCGCTGGAAGGAGGGCGGGCTAGACGCCTGACGTACTTTGCTGTTCTCGCTCACTGTCGCACGCTGCCCCTGCACTGTTTGAGACCCTCGGCATGACGAACGCAACCAAGACCCTGGCCCTCTTTTTTGCCGCCACGCTCGTCTTCGCCCTCGCCACCACCTGGGGCGGGGGCACCGCGTCGAGCGCGGCCTTTCAGGACAAGCTGCTCGCCGTGGACACGAGCGCCGTACAGGCCATCCAGATCGAGCGTCCGAACGGCCCCTCGGTTCGACTGGAGCGGTCGAGCGGGAACTGGTCGGTGCAGTCCTCCAATGCCTCCACGGCCTACCCGGCCAGTGCGCAGACCGTCCGTCAGACGTTGAACACGCTGCCCTCCCTAGAGGTCGGCGCGGTGGCGACCCGGCGGCCGGACAAGCATCCCCAGTACGGCGTCGACTCGACCGGCACGGCCGTCACCCTGCTCGGCGCCGCGGACGAGCCCCTGGGGCGACTCATTGTGGGCCGGACCCGCGTTCGGCAGTCCCAACCCGAGGGCTCGTCCCCAAATCCAGTTCAGCGACGCCGCCGGGGCACGCCCGTCACGTACGTCCGCACTCCCGACCGGCCGGACGTCTACTCCATCGAGCAATCCCTCCGATCGGTGACGTCCCGAGACGTGGAGGACTGGCGCGACAAGCAAATTTGGGGCCTCACCCGCGCGGACATTCAGCGGATCGACTTCCGCTACCCCGCCGACAGTTCCTTTGCGATGCAGCGGGTCACCATGAGCGATACGATGGCGGCCTCAGGCGCGTGGGTGTCGGCGGGCGACACGCTGTCGCAAACCGAGGTCTCGTCGATGCTGCGCGTTCTCTCCTCACCCCAGGCCGACGGCTTCGCGGAGTCGACCGGGCCCGACGACTTCGGCGAGGCGCTGTACGAGGTGCGTCTTCGCCTAGCGGACGGTGCTCGGCGGTCCATTCGCCTGCGCCCCGCCCCCGACGCGCAGCGGTACCTCGCCGTAGCCGACAGTCTCCCGTACGTCGTTGAGCTTCAGGCGCCTACATGGGACCAATCGGTTCTTCGGGGCCGCTCGGCCCTCCTGGATTCCGGTTGAGAAGCACTCTCGTTTGGTCATTCACGAGGGGGGCTTCTTCGGTCGTTTAATCGCTTTGAACCGACGGTGCAACTCCAAGCGGGGCTTCCTGTTTTCCCATGGCGTGTTGTCCGTCATTCTTCCCTGTGCCTCCATGGCCGCCCCCACGCAATACCGTGCGATTTGGATTTCCGATGTCCACTTGGGGACCCCGCAGGCCAAGGCCGCCTACCTGCTTGACTTTCTACGCAACCACGATGCCGACCGATACTACCTTCTCGGCGACATCATTGACGGGTGGGCGCTAAAGCGGTCCTGGTACTGGCCCTCGTCGCACAACGACCTGATCCGGGGCCTGCTCCAGAAGGCCGAGGGCACCAACGTCACCTACATCCCCGGCAACCACGACGAGGTGGCGCGCGATTTCCCTGGCCTCCAGCTCGGCGGCATCACCGTTCAGCGGAAGACCCAGCACACCACGGCGGACGGGCGTCGCTTTCTGGTGGTGCACGGCGACGAGTTTGAGGGGGTCGTGCGCCACTCCAAGTGGATCGAGCTTCTGGGGAGCTGGGCGTACACCGGCGTCCTCGCGGCCGACCGCTGGTACAACCGTCTGCGACGTCTCCTGGATCTGCCCTACTGGTCCCTCGCCAATTACATAAAGGAGACCCGTCACATCCGACAAGTCATTGCGGAATTCGAGGAGACGGCCGCGCGGGAGGCAGACGGCGAGGGGTTCGATGGCGTGATTTGCGGCCACATTCACCGGCCCCGAATGCGGGCCGTCACTAACACCCAGTACGTCAACACCGGCGACTGGATCGAGAACTGTACGGCGTTGGTGGAGCACCGGGACGGGCGGCTCGAACTCCGCCAGTGGATTCCGGACGGGGTGGGCCCGCGAGGCGCGATCGCGACGGAAGCATCGGCACAGCAGAACGGCACCCCCTCACTGGTCTCGTCCCTCGACACCGACCCACGGGACGGATAGCTGTGCTCGGGGGGCGGCCGTCCACCGATTTCTTGCCCGTTATTCGGCGACGGTTTCGGCTCCCTCCGCTCGCTGCAGGAGCCGATGCAGCTTCCCCGGAAACTCCTTGTCCAGAACCGACTCCACACGGGCCGACGCACGTCCCACCTCATCCCGGTCGACGCCCGTCTCAATCCCGAGTCCGTCGAGTAGATAGGCGGTGTCTTCCGTGGCGATGTTGCCGGTGGCCCCGTCGATGAACGGGCACCCCCCCATCCCCGCCAGGGACGTGTCGAAGCGCTCCACGCCGCACTGCAGCGCCGCGTAGACGTTGGCGAGGCCGAGGCCGCGGGTGTCGTGGAGGTGCAGCACAAGGGGCGTGTCGCCGATGACCTTCTGCACGGCCCGGACTCGCTCTTTGATCATTCGGGGATGCGCGAGGCCCGTGGAGTCGGCGAGGGACAGCGACTCGACGTTCAGGTCGGCGAAGTGGCGGCTCATGTCCACGACCTGGCCAAGCGGGGTGTCGCCCGGGGCCTCGTATCCGAATACAGTCTGGAACCCCATCTGCACGTTCAGCCCGTGCTCGTGGGCGTATCGCACCATGTCTTCCGCCTGCGCAACCGCCTCGCCGACTGTCCGGTTGGCGTTGTCTCGGCTGTGCTGGTCGTGCGTCGCAATCGAGAGGTCCACCTGTGACAGACCAGCCGCGTGGGCGCGCTCCAGCCCTCGCTGGTTGAGCGCGAGCCCAGTGTACGTCACGTCCTCACGGTCGGGCAGGCGGCTGCACACCTCCTCCGCGTCTTTCATCTGTGGGACCCACTTCGGATGGACAAACGAGGTGACCTGGATGCGCGGCAGGCCGGCGTCGGCCAGTGCCGTGATGATGTCGACCTTGCGGTCGGTCGGAATGAACTGCTCCTCAAACTGGAAGCCATCGCGGGGCCCGACGTCGCAGAGCGCAACGGACTGTGGGAGGGACATGGGGGGACACAACGCTGTGCACGAGAATGAACGGTACTCCAATGCCCCAGCGCGCCTGAACGTTCGGCCGGACGCTTCCTCTACACAATCAACCCAGAACGACGAAACGCCCGAGGCTCTACGGAGAGAGCCCCGGGCGCTTGTGGCGTTTCGCTTTTTCTCTCGGGGCACTACTGCGACGCACCGCCGCTCGACGAGGAGCCGAGCGTGAAGAGTCCGTCCTTCAGGTCCGCGTTGACATCGAGACTCTGGATGGTGGCCGTGACGGTGTTCTCACCGTCTCCCGTCGACTGGACCGTCTCGGTCGTGAACGGAAGCCGGACGCCACTGACGTCGCGGAAGTCGGTGAACGTCTGGGTTACTTGCACCTGCTGGCCCGTCCGCGGGTTGGTTTGCTTGAGCGTGAGACGCTCCGGCCGCATCGTCTCGGCGCTGAGGTAGAGGGTATACTCGGACCCGGCAGGGGGCTTCACGCGAGCCTGCTGGTAGCTCGTACCCCCCACGGTCGTGTCTCCCTGGGCCGTGACCGTCAGGCCGTCGTGGTCCAGGTTTGCCATGAGGTAGGGAAGACTGCGCCAGAGCTGACCCATGATCTGGCCACGGGCCGACGGCGGGGCGGTGCGGGTCCCCTGCGGGGTTTTCATCTTCATGGTCTCGCCGTCGTTGACCACGGTGATGTTGCCCATGGCGGTGCTGACCTCCGTCCGCAATTGATCGGGGAGCCGAACGACGAGCGTGCTCTCAGTTCCCTTTTGCTTGGTGACGACCCGCATGTTCTGGATCTGGTCGAAGGCCGACCCGCCAAGGGCCTCCTTGGCGCCCGCCATCAGCTTCTGCCCCGCCATCGCAGCCTCCTCCTCGGCGGCCGTCATCTCGGCCTCGTCCTCGCCGGGGGCCTCGCGGGGAATCGAGATGTCGAGGGTATCGACCGTCCCGTCCTGGCTGAGCGTAGACAGGTTCTCGCTAAACTGATCGCCGTTCCCGACGACCAGGATATGCGACTCGTCGGGATGGAGGTACGTCTGCGCCGCCGACAGCACATCATTCGGCGTTACCTCTTCGATGGCCTCCCGGGTCCGCTGCAGAAAGTCGGCGGGATAGTCGTAGTACTCGTAGGTCGCCCGACGCCCCAGAATTTCCCGCTCCGAGTCGAAGTTGAAGACGAACGAGTTTAGGTAGCTGTCCTTGGCGAGCCCGAGCTCCTCCTCGGTGGGCGGCTCCTCCCGCATCCGCTCCACCTCCGTCATCACTGCGTTCGTCGCCTCGACGGTGCTAGCACTCTGGGACGCGACGCCCGCGTAGAAGCGACCCGGCCGGTTGTAGCCCGCCGTGTAGGCCCCGCCGACGGAATACGCCAGGCCCTTTTCGCGACGCACCTGCTGAAACAGGCGACCGGAGAAGCCCCCGCTAAGCACCTCGTTCATCATCTGCACCGAGGCGTAGTCGTCACTCCGACGGGTCAGCTCCCCCGGGTGCCCCATGCGGATGTTGCTCTGGTTGACGTCGCTTTTCTGAACGAAGTTGACGGAATGGGCGCGCTCGGCATCCGGCTCCGGCGGGGTCGGCGGCTCAAAGTCGGCCGGGGCCTCCCAGTCTCCGAACTGCTCGCGGAGCTTCTGCTCCATCCGATCGGCCTCGAAGTCGCCCCACACGCTCAGGATGACGTTGTTCGGGTGAAAGTACTGGTCGTGAAACTCAACCAGGTCCTGCCGCTCGATCCGATCCACCGTGTACAGTTCCGGGGTGCGGGCGTACGGACTGTCGTCCCCGTACAGGACCTTGTCGAACTCCCGCCCCACAATGGAGCTGGCGTTGTCGTTCCGGCGCGAGATGCCCGACTTGACCTGGCTCTTGGCCTGCTGCAGCCGATCCTCCGCGAAGGCGGGGCGGCGGAGCACCTCGGCGAACACGGGAAGGACCGTGTCGACGTGGTCGGCGAGGGTGGACATGTAGGCCGACCCGGAGGTCTCACCGATGCTGGTCTCAACGGTGGCCGCGATGTTTTCGAGGACTGTGTTCAGGCTGTCCGGCGCCATCGATTCGGTTCCACCGGTCCGCATGACGGTTCCTGTGATGGAGGCAAGGCCCCGCTTCTCGGCGGGCTCGTAGACGGAACCCACCCCGACCTGGGCCGCTGCGTTTACCTGAGGCAGCTCAGGGTCCTCCAGCAGAAAGACGATCATGCCGTTGTCAAGCTCTACACGCTCCGGCTCCGGAACCTCGAAGTCGCGAAGCTCCGGGTACGTAAGCTCCGTCACATCGTAGTCGGCCGTCTGGATGTCCATCTCTTGGGCCGAGGCCGAGTGCACAGCCCCCAGTCCCATCAAGAGGAGACCCAGGGCCATCACGGACAGCAGACGAGAAGGCGAAAAGCGATCCATTGTACAAAGGGATTCTGGTCAGCGGGAGATACCAAAAGGGATGCGGAGGCAACAGGACGCGTCAGTTCGCGGCGGCCGTGGGCTGCTGCTCATCGTCGGTCGTTTTAATCATGGCGACGGTGCGGTTGCTCTGCTTGAACGTGTTCTGTGCCACCCGTTGCACATCGTCGGCCGTGATGGATTCGATGGCGTCGAGCCGCCGAAACACCGAGCGCCAGTCCCCCTTCAGCTCCTCCATCTGGGCAAATTGCAGGGCGAGTCCCTGATTGGAGTCGAGCTGTCCGATGAGATTGGACCGTGCCCGCGTCTTCGCCCGCTCGAGCTCTTCCTGCGTGATGCCGTTCTCCTTGATGGCTTCCAATTCATCGTAGATCATGTGCTCCACACTATCCGGCGAGACTCCCCGGTTGGGCACCCCGAAGATGCCGAACATGGTGTCGTACTTGCTACCCGGAAAAGCCGGCAGGGCCTGGACCTGAAGGGCCTTCTCCTCGGTCACCAGGCTCTCGTAGAGACGACTCGTGCGGCCGCCCGTCAGCACATCCGAAAGCACATCATAAACGGGCGCGTCCTCGTTCTGCATACTGCCACGATGAAACCCGACCATTACGAACGGCTGGGTCTGCTCGCGGATAACAGTCCGGCGTTCGCTAATCTGCTCCGGCTCTTCGGTCCGGACCGGAAGCGGCTCACCCCCACCGGTCAGGCTTCCAAAGTACTCCTCTGCGAGGGACCGCATCTGCTCCGGGTCGACGTCCCCGGCGATCCCGACAGTAAGGTTGCGCGGGCCGTAGTGCTTCTCAAAAAACTTCTTGGCGTCGGTCCGCGACAGCTTTTCGAGGTCCGACATGTGGCCGATGGTCGGATTGCCGTAGGGATGCGCCTTGAAGGCTGTGGTCAAGAACTCTTCGACCAAACGGCCTGTGGGACTCGACTCGGTGCGCTGGCGACGCTCCTCCATGACCACGTCGCGCTCAGTATAAAACTCGCGAAGGACCGGGTTCGCGAATCGGTCGGATTCGAGGGCAAAAAACAGCTCTGCCTTGTTGGCCGGCAGGCTGTAAAAGTACCGGGTCGCGTCGGACGACGTACTGGCGTTGATTCCGCTCGCCCCATTCCGTTCCAGGATGTTTTCAAACTCTCCCTTCTCAATGTACGACTCGGCCTCTTGCGTGGCCTGCTCAAACTGTTCCTCTAGCTCCGTGATGCGGGACGAGTCGGCCTGCGGGCCTTTCGCCCGCTCCCGTCGAAGCTGCAGGTAGACCTCCTCCTGGCGCTCCAGAGCCTGCATTTCGTTCTCGATGTCCTTCGTGCTGATCGTGGTCGTGCCCTTGAACGCCATGTGTTCGAACATATGGGCGATGCCAGTCTTGCCCTCCGGCTCGTCGACCGACCCCACGTCGGCGTACGTCGCGAACGAGGCAACGGGCGCATCATGGCGCTCGATCACCACGAAGTCCAACCCGTTGTCCAGCGTGAAGGTGGTTACCTTGTCCTCAAATTGCTGCAGCAAGTCTTGCCCCTGCGCGGGCAGTGCCGCACCCGCCAGCAGGACCAGGAGTGCCGTGAACGTGAGGCCGATCCGCGACCCGTACTCGCGAAGCGAAGTCCAATCCATAAAACACGGAGACGCTTTGAAATGAGAGTGACATCAAGCATGGTTAATAACGGCCCTACTCTGCTGATTTGATACAGCCCCACCCCCGCCCGCACTGTCGTTTATTGACAATTTCACACTTTCCCTACGTCCTGCTCCGAAGAACGAACCGATACCGCGACGCGTAAATGGGTTACCAAGGGCTTTCAAACCAACCTTCTTCTTTGATGCAGTTTATCAATCAGCCGGACGCCGAAAACGACGAGGCCTGGTGGGACCGTTTTGAGGAATTGCTCGACGACCAGAACGACTGGCCGACACAATACACCTTCAAATTTATCGCCCCGGCGGCCCGACTGGACGACCTGAAAGCCGTGTTCGACGACCACCCGGTCCGGGTTCGGGAGTCCAGCAAGGGAAACTACAAGAGCGTGACCGCCCACCTCCGCATGTCGTCCAGTGAGGAGGTCGTCGAGATCTACGAACGGGCCTCCGGCATTGAAGACGTGATCGCTCTGTAGGCGTCCTCTTCTTTCTTCCGAATGCCCTTCCCAACGATGCACAGGCTCTTCGCGTCGCTGCTGTGTGCGGTGGCCCTCCAGGCCGGTTGCTCAGAGGCACTGACCTGGCGGGCGGTCGACCACATGATCGCAACCGACTACCCAGATGTCACCGCCCTCACCACCGACTCGCTCGCCGAACAGTTGGCCGACGATGCATCCCCTACTCCTGTCTTGTTAGACGCCCGCTCGCCCGAGGAATACGCTGTGAGCCACCTGCGGGGAGCACGGCGTGTGAGCCCGTCGGCGGAGGCTTACCCGGCACTGGACAGCCTCGCAGCGGACACGCCAATCGTGGTGTACTGCTCGGTCGGATACCGGTCCGCAGGCGTGGTGGCGGCGCTGCAGACGCAAGGCTTTTCCCACGTCTACAACCTAGAGGGCTCCATCTTCCGCTGGGCAAACCAGGGGCGACCGGTCTACCGGGACGGCAAGCCGGTGTCCGCCGTCCACCCGTACGATGCGTCCTGGGGCCAGCTGCTGACGGATTCCTTGCGGGCCTACCAGGCGCCCGGGGACCGTACACCGCAAGAGCAGGGGTCCCTCGACGAATTGTAGATCAACCTGGGAGCTTCTATCCTTATCATAGCGCTATCACTGCAATAACAGAAGTAAGTGGCTCCCCTCGACGGGTACGCGAGGCCGCGGGGCGTTGGAGAGGGCCCTCAACTAGACGGCTTTCCCGACGGACAGTCCAGAGCTTTCGGAGACTACCCGCAATACTATTGGTCACCGAGCAAGGCCGTTCGCAAAGCGAGATGCTCATGTGCGCAGCTTAGGAGATCTGCTCGGCCTCCGTACACAATTGGATGCACAGCCCCCCGGACCCGGCGATGTAGTGAGGGTTCGGAGAACGGCGACGCCCGAATCGGGGACTGCAAGACCACCTTCAGCCAGTCGAAACGTAGAGAGAAGCTGCCCAGCTGACTGGCCCCGACCAATACAGTACGTTGAGCCCCGAAAGACGGGCTCATGGTGTAGACAGCGCTATTCGTCGGGCCCCGGTCGTTCAGACCTGTGAGGTTCGCTCGTGGAGGAGGCGAGGGCTCAGCGTATGTCCGTCTCGCGGATTGCATCGCCCTGGAAGCGTCTTCAGACTTCGCAGCGGGTGCGCATCCGGAGGTTACTGTTCTGAGTCCGCCGGGGCGGGGCGCATGACTCCATTCTCATCCCGCTGCAGCGGCTGGTCGTGTTCGGGGAGGGGCGCACCGGGCGCCTCGTCCATCGTTACGCCGTGCTCCCAGTCGGGCGGGCAGATGGCGACGTAGCGGGCATAGCCACCGGTGCCCCCCTTCGGCTTGGCAAACCCGATGGCGATAAGGGCACCACGCTCCGGCACCTGGTCCAGGTTCGTCACCCCCTCGGCCTGCGCATAGTTGTTGTTGAGGATCCAGTCTTCGGTGACAAGGCCAGCGGTCGTATCTGTGTCGAGCGGCTCGTGGCCGTGGAAGAGAATGTCCCGCTCCTCGTGGAGATACTTGGCCGTCTCCAGAGCCACACCGGGGAACGGCGTCTGGTTGTAGCGGTCCGGCTCGGTCGTCCACCGCTCGTGCCAGTCGGACCGAAACATCACCACCGCCCCGGCCGGAATCTCTCCGTGCTCCTCCTCCCAGGCCTTCACGTCGTCCACTTTCGCGTGGTAGCCCGGCTCCTTGGCAACCTTCTCATGCACGTCTACCACCACGAGCGGACGGACCGCGTAGGTTGGGGGCAGGTCGCTGATCGTAGCACCGCGCTTGTTCCAGTGAGCCGGCGGGTCGAGTTGCGTGCCGTACTGATCGGTTGGCAGCACGTAGGAGGTGGCGACGAAGCCATGCTCGTCGTAGGTGTACGTCTCCCCCTCCTCCACGTACCCCGGGATGGCGTTTCCGGCCGCCGCGGCGCCAAACTTGGCGTTGTTGAACCCGGGCCAGACGGGACTCGTGGGTTCGAAGGCGAACGTAAGGTCCACGTACTTCGCTCCCTTCAGGTGGTGCTGATACATGGTCCAAAGCCCATGATCCTGGGCCTGCGCGGAACCGGCTAGAACGAACGCTAAGAGAAGCAATCCGCAGCGGCGCATGGAACGAGGCATCAGTCTGATGAGCGAGGATTGACCGAAGAGCAGAGGGCGGGAATCCTTGATTCTTAACGTAGTCCTCATTCCGCACAGGGTCAATTCCTCTTGCCTGAACGCCACGTCCACGGCCGACAAAGAAAACCCCTCAGCCTCACAGGGAGACCGAGGGGGGACAGCAGATTAGAAAAGGCCTGCCCGGGAGGATTCGAACCCCCGGCCTCAGCCACCGCAAGGCTGCGCTCTGTCCAACTGAGCTACGGGCAGGTATGGTGATCGCGTCGTCTCTTTGCAAGAAGCATCGTATACACGCCCCGTCAAACCCAAAAGATCCTTTCGTCGACGGTCTTACGAAGTGTTCATGCTGTCGAGGCCCAGCGGCTACGTCGACACGGCGGTTACATCGGTCTCGGCAAGGGCCGCCTCGGGGTCGAGGTGAAAAAAGTGGTTCGTGGGCCCCCGTCCGTGCCCGAGCGGCAGGGCGTGGCGGATGGCGCCGGTCACGTACCGCTTTGCCCGGTCCACGGCCGCGCCCAGGTCGTGCCCCTTCGCCAGGTGAGCGGCGATGGCGGAGGCGTAGGTACAGCCAGTGCCGTGGGTATGCTCCGTATCGATCCGTGGGGCCTGGAAGCGCCGGGTCGTCTCGCCGTCTGTGAGCACGTCCACCGCATCGTCGGCTCCGGACAGGTGCCCTCCTTTTACGAGCACGGCGTCCGGGCCGTGCTCCAGCAGCGCCTCCGCGGCCGCCCGCAGGTCATCAGGCGTTTCGATCTCCACGTCGGTGAGGTGCTCCGCCTCGTGGACGTTCGGCGTGACGAGGGTGGCCAGGGGAAGGAGATCGTTGACCAGCGTGTCAATGGCCTCGTCCTGTAGCAGCTTGAATCCCGTCTTTGATATCATGACCGGATCAACCACGAACGGGCGTAGGTCGTGGGTCGCCACTCGATCGGCCACCGCCTCGATAATTGGGGGCGCCGAGAGCATCCCGGTCTTGGTCACCTGGACGTCCATGTCGGTCACGACAGCGTCGATCTGGGCGGCCACGAGTGACGGCGGCAGGTCGTGCGCCTGCGCAACCTCTTCGGTGTTCTGCGCCGTGATGGCTGCGAGGGCCGACGTGCCAAAGACGCCGTTCGCCTCCAGGGCCTTGAGATCGGCCTGGATGCCGGCGCCCCCTCCAGAGTCGCTTCCGGCGATGGTGAGGGCTACTGGTTTCGTGGGCATAAGCGAGACGGATGTTGGTCAAGGCAGTGCGGTAGTGGTGGAGCGCCTCCTAGGCGTGCTCGGCGAGTGCGCGCAGGTAGGCACGAGCCGCGGCGCGGGGCGTGTCTACGTTCATGATTCCCGACAGCACGGCCACCCCACGGGCGCCGGCTGCCCGGCACACCGAAACCCGTTCGGGGGTGATGCCGCCGAGGGCAAATACAGGCACCGGGGCCGCGGCGCGACAAAAAGCGCGAAGCGGCCCTACACCCGCTGGGGGCTGATCCGGCTTGCTGGAGGTTGGAAAAACCGGACTAAAAAAGTAATAATCAACCCCCTGTGTGCGTCCCCCCTCCGCCTCAACATGTTCGTGGGCGGAGTAGCCGATGAGGGCCCCCGCCCCCAGCAGCTCACGGGTCTTTTCCACCGAGGGCCCTCGCCACCCGACGTGTGCCCCGCCTCCGAGCGCCTCCGCGACATCGACGCGACTGTTGACCGTAACGGTGACGCCGTCGGCCGCGGCCCGGAGACGATCCGCAAGAGTGTGCGCCGCCGTCGCGAATGCCTCTGGGCCCGCCTCATGATCCCGCAGGTGCACCCAGCGCACCCCCGCCCGCACCGCCTCGATCGCCCGATCAGCCCGGGCGTCGCTCGTAAAGCCGTCGGCAATGAGGGCCAGGCGGGGATATGGAAGGGCGCCCATGAGTGGCATCGAAGAACTTAGGGTTCACTGCTGACGACACGTTCAGGGAGTACGCACCGGGAGGTCCGCAAAGGATGCACACCGGGAGCCCTGTTCTCCTTGTCACGTCCCAATCCGTCCCTCCATGGACGACGACGCATCGGCGTACAGACGCCGTGGCATGCGTCCGGCGTGGTGGGCCGTCCGCCCGGCCTCAACCGCCCGGCGCATGGCACGGCCCATGTCGACCGGATGCTGGGCCTGGGCAATCGCCGTGTTGAGCAGGATGCCGTCGTAGCCCAGCTCCATCGCCGTCACGGCGTCGCTCGCCGTCCCAATCCCGGCGTCGACGATCAGGGGCGTGTCCTCGATCATCTCACGGATGATGCGCAGGTTGTACGGATTGACGATGCCCATGCCACTCCCGATGGGCGATCCGAGGGGCATGACGGCCGCACACCCGAGGTCCGCCAGCTTGCGGCACGTAATGGGGTCGTCGTTGGCGTAGGCGAGGACCGTAAAGCCGTCGTCGACGAGCGTCTTTGCGGCGTCAAGCAGCTGCTCTACGTCCGGCATGAGCGTCTCGTCGTCCCCAATCACCTCCAGCTTGAGGAGGTCCGTGCCCAGGGCCTCTCGGGCAAGGCGCGCCGTCAAGACCGCCTCGCGGGCGGTGTAGCAGCCCGCCGTGTTCGGCAGGATCTCGTACCCGCCCCTGCGAAGAAGATCAAGGTGACTCTCGGGGGCCGGATTCTCGATGTTGACCCGCCGGATGGCAACGGTGACCAGTTCGGTCCCCGTCGCCTCCAGGGCATCAAGCATGACCTGCGGGTTTGGGTAGCGGCTCGTCCCCACGATGATGCGGGACGAGAAGGAATGGTCGCCCACCACGAGGGCGTCGTCCGTCTCGTTCGCGACCGTTCCGTTGGCGTGCGTGGCGTCACTCATAATCAGACTGTTCAACGCAAAAGACCTCGGTGCTCTCGATCCCCCGCTCTTACCCGCCCGGCTGTGCCTGGATCACCTCAATCGAGTCCTCCTCGGCCAGCCGCACGTCCTCCCAATCCTGTCGGCGAACCACGCTCTCATTGAGCGCCACCGCAACCCCGGCGGTCTCGTCCTCATTATCGGGATCGATCTCCAGGTCCCGGAGCAGCTCGGTCAACGGATACTCCTCGGGCACAGTGCGCCCGTTCCCGTTGACCGTGATGGGAATGGAGGTGTCGGTCGGGGAACTCATGCAGACCTTGTCGGGGACTTGGCATCGGAAAAACGACGGGGAGAAAACGGCTGTAGCCAGTCCGAGGTTTCTCCGGTGCGAATCAGTCGCGCCATCTCTTCGGCCGTGATGGGCGTCAGCAGGATCCCGTGACGATAGTGCCCAGTCGCCATGAGCACGCCGGGCGCCGCCGACCGTCCCAGGAGGGGGGCGTGGTCGCGGCTCGCGGGCCGCAATCCGGCCCATGTCTCGTCGACCGGCAGGTCTCGGATGCCCGGCACCACTTCCCATCCGCCCTCCAGGAGGTCGTAGAGCCCCCCCGCCGTCACCGTCGTGTCGAAGCCCATTTCTTCGCTCGTGGCCCCCATCACGATCCGCCCGTCACTCTTGGGAGCAAGGTATGCCTCCGGCCCCCGAATCACGTGCCGAAGGTCGAAGGGGCGTTTGCTGCGCAGTTGAATCGACTGTCCCTTCACGGGACGCACCGGCGGCGTCGCGTCGGGCGTGAGGCCGTCCAACTCGCGAGACCAGACGCCCGCCGCCACCACGACACGTTTTCCCTCGATGCGCTCGCCACCGGCCGTCCGGACCGCCGGGACCTCCCCGTCCGGCACGACGGCCTCAACGGGTGTGTCTTCGTGCAGCGTGCCCCCCTCCGCCTCGAACGCCGTCCGCAGGGCCTCCACGAGGCGGCGGTTGTCAACCTGGTGATCCGAGGGCGCGTACACGGCGGCGGCGAGGCTCGGGGACACGAACGGCTCCACGTCGCGCGCTTCCTCCCCGGTGAGCCACTCCACGTCCAGGCCCTGGTCTCGCTGGAACTCGTAGAGCCGTTCCAGCGCCTCGGCGGCGTCGCGGTCGTCGGCCACGATGAGCGTCCCCTCGTCGCGGTAGTCGACCGACTGGCCGGACGCCGCCTCCACCCGATCGGCGAAGTCGGGCCAGCGCCGCAGGCTTTCCCGGTTGAAGTCGTAGAGTTCCCGCTCCTCGAATTCAATCTCGGCGTCGGGGGCCAGCATGCCCGCGGCCTGGTACGAGGTACCGCGCCCCGCCGTCTCCTTCTCGAGAACGGTCACGGGCGTTCCGCGGCGGACAAGCTCAAAGCCAATGCTCAGTCCGACGGTGCCCCCTCCAACGATCAGTACGTCTCGAGTCATGGCAAAGCGAACGATTCGTGCAACGCGTCCAATGAAGTGTTCGGGAGGCTCTCCGTGAGGAGATGTGCTGGAGGGTACAGCAACACAGTTTTGAACGAGTCATTTTATAAAAGTGTCCCGAACGCAAAGGCACGGGACGCGTGTGGGAGGCGGCCGTTGCACAAATGTCTGCTGTTTTTCGTATGCGTTACGACGCCGACATCATCGTCGTGGGGGCCGGCCTGGCCGGGGCCTGTGCGGCCTTTACCCTGAGCCGCAACCACGAGGTCCACGTGCTGGAGGCCGACGCCCCCGCGTCCGGGGCATCGGGGGCCGCCGCGGGCCTCGTCAACCCGTTCATGGGCCGCCGCGCCCGCCCCATCTGGCGCCTGCGGGAGGCCCTCGACGCCGTGCCGACGCTCCTGGAGGCGGCCGGCGCCCCAACCCTCTTTCCCGACACCGGCGTGCTCCGACCCGCCGTGGAGCCGGATCAAGTCGAGCCATTCCAGGAGGCCGCCGAGACGCATCCAGACCTTGCCACCTGGCTCTCTCCGGCCACGGTTCGAGATCGACATCCCGCTGTGCAGCCCGACCACGGTGCGCTCTTCGTCCCCCAGGGCGGCGCCGTGAACGTCGGGGCGATGGTCCGGGAACTTCTGGACGGGGCGACGACCCGCGGGGCAACGGTCGAGACGCAGGCGCCCGTTCTATACTGGCGCGAGACGCCCGGTGCCGCGGTGGTGGAGGTCGATCGCGGCACCGACACTGAAGACCTCCGGGCCGACCGCGTGGTCCTCGCCCTCGGGCAGGGCTACCCCCCGTTCCCGGAATTGCGGCGACTGGGACTGGGCGGCGTAAAGGGCCAGACCGTTCGCATCCGCCGCCCCGAGGCCCCCTCGGGTTCTCTTCCGCCGATGTCAGGGCGGGGCTACATCGTGCCCGAGGGCGACACGTTCGTCCTCGGTAGCAACTACGAAAACAACTTTGAAGACCTCACGCCCACTCCGGACGCGACCGAATACATCCAGGGGAAAACCAGCGACATGATCCCAGGCGTGCAACACGCTGAGGTGCTGGACGAGGTGGCGGGCGTCCGGGTAAAACACTCCGAAACGAACCTGCCGCTCCTCGGCCCCCTCCCCCGTCGCGATCGGCTCTGGACGTTTACCGCCCTCGGATCGAAGGGCCTCCTCACCGCCCCCCTTCTCGCCCTTGATCTGCCCACCTACCTCAACGCTCCTGGCAAAATCCCCGATCCTGTCTCCACGCTGAAGGGGTAGCCACCGGGGTCCGACCGCTACCATTCCAACCGTCAAGCTTCCAACGTGTCCACGCAACCCTCCCCCACCGCCGACGCCCTCCTCCGTCGCGCCCTCCAACACGTCGAGGACTGGGAGCAGTCCTGGGGCGCATTCGACCGCCACGACTCCCTCGACGTCCACTCGGACCGCCTTGACAGCGCCCTCGATGAATACCTGGAGCGCCTGGAGGGGAACTACCCGTTTCACCACCCGCGCTACGCGGGGCAGATGCTGAAGCCGCCCCATCCCGTTGCCCTGGCGGCGTACGCGGCGGCCCAGCGCATCAACCCCAACAACCACGCGCTCGACGGCGGGCCGCCCACCAGCCAGATGGAAAAGGAGGTCGTGGCCGACCTGGCCGGCATGCTCGGGCTTCCCGACACCAGCCTCGGCCACCTCACCGGCGGCGGCACCGTGGCCAACCTGGAGGCGCTCTGGGTGGCGCGCGAACTGCACCCGGACCAGGCGCTCGCCGTGGCGGAAAGCGCCCACTACACCCACGGGCGCATGAGCGACGTGCTGGACATGGAAGTGGTGCCCGTGCCGGCGGACGCCCACGGCCGGATCGACCTGGACGCCCTCGACCGCGTTCTGGACCAACACTCGATCGGGACCGTCGTGCTCACGGCCGGGACGACCGGGCTCGGCACGGTGGATCCGATCGACGACGCGATTCCGCTGTGTGAGGCGCACGACGCCCGCGTTCACGTAGACGGCGCCTACGGAGGCTTTTTTCGGCTGCTGACGGAGGACGCGGCACCCGAGATTCCGGGCTTTCCGGCGGAGCGATTTCGCGCGATCGAGGAGGCCGACTCCGTGGCGATCGATCCGCACAAGCACGGGCTCCAGCCGTACGGCTGCGGATGCATTCTCTTCCGCGACCCGGCGGTCGGGCGCTTCTACCAGCACGACTCGCCCTATACCTACTTCACGTCCGACGACCTGCATCTCGGCGAGATCAGCCTGGAGTGCTCACGTGCCGGGGCGGCGGCCGGGGCGCTCTGGTGCACGCTGAAGGCTCTGCCCCTGGAGCCGGACGACGGGCTCGGCCCCATCCTTGCCGCCTGCGTGCGGGCGGCCCGCACATGGACCGACGCGGTAGAGGACACCGATGCCCTCGACGTCGTGGCCCCCCCGGAGACCGACATCGTCTCGTACGTGCCCGCGACAACGGAATCGTCCCTCTCCGCCGTCCACGAGGCGAGCCAGGCCCTCTTCGACGCGGCCATGAACGACCCGGACGATCCCATCTTCACCAGCGTCTACCGGCTCTCTGCGGACGTGCTGACGGCCCTTCGCCCGTCTCTCACCGCCGATCGGGACGAGGCCGCCGTCCTGCGCAGCGTGCTAATGAAGCCGGAGCACGAGACGTACGCTCCCGATCTGGTGGACCGGCTCGCGACCAAGGCCCAGTCGCTCAAGCCCTCGGCGTCGTAGTGCGCCCATCGCGCCCTTGCTTCTTCACCGTTACCTCGTCACCGTCACCGTGCCGCGGGAGATGAAGGCATTCGGATACGCGCTTCTGACGAACGCAAGCGCCTCCTCAGCCGCGTCGCGCCCGGCAAAGGCCCCCATCCGCACCCGGTAGTACGGCTGCGAGTACTGAACGACGATGGGCGGCTCCTCCCCCAGCACCGAGGTTGGGGCCTCCGCCTTGTGGTTCTCCCACCACTGCCGCACCTTCACCTGAAAGTCCTGCGCCGCCTGCTTGTCCCGCGCCGAGAACACCTGAACCCGAAACCCCTCGACGGTTTGCTGCACGCCCTCGTCCGCCCGCCCCTGTAGCAGCCGGTCGGGCACCTGGTGGGTTACCCCCACGGTGCGCTCCGGCGGGCGGGCGTCGTACGCCGACGGATCGAACGTCTCGTACTCGGCCACCGACGACGCCTTGTCCGTGGGCTCCGGCGCAGGCTCGGCGGGGCCGCCCTGCCCGGAGGTCTGCGACGTCCCGGTACAGGCACCCAGCACGACGGCTAGCGCGAGGACGGCGAGGGGTGAATAGAGACGCATGACGGAACGGAAATTGGCGAAGGAATGCATCAGGGGACGTCCGACACTATCGCCCGACCGGGTGCCAGGTGGTCTTGAACTCCACAAACGGCGTGATCCAGTAGGGCGACTGACTCTCGTCGGCCCGCCACTCAGCGGGCGAGCGATCCGGGCGAAACTCCATCCGCGTGACGCTCTCCGCTCCTTCTCGCTCCAGGATGGTCCGCTCCTCGGTCGACGCGCCGACGCTCAGTATGGCATCCACGTCGCGGTGCCCCCCCACGTGCCCCCGTAGCTCCTCCCGGTGGCCGGTGAGAATGTTTACGACCCCACCCGGCAGGTCACTCGTGTCGAGCACCTCCGCCAGATCGAGGGCCAATGCCGGGGCGTCGTTCTCCACGACCAGGACGACGGCGTTGCCGGGCACGATGATCGGGGCCATGCAGGAGACGAGCCCCAGGAGCGGCGCGGTCTCTGGACAGAACGCGGCGACGACGCCCGACGGCTCGGGCACGGAGAAGTCGAAGTGCGAGCTCGCCACGGGATTGATGCTCCCGAACACCTGC
Source organism: Salinibacter grassmerensis (assembly GCF_947077765.1). Taxonomy (NCBI): domain Bacteria; kingdom Pseudomonadati; phylum Rhodothermota; class Rhodothermia; order Rhodothermales; family Salinibacteraceae; genus Salinibacter; species Salinibacter grassmerensis. The sequence goes on from NZ_CAMTTF010000003.1 coordinate 429,239, forward strand.
GCGAATTTGTCGGTCCAGCCCGTGTAGTAGACGAGCCGGTCAATCGCCGCGTCCACCTCCGCCGCGGCCGCGTCGGGGTCGTATCCGGCGGTGTCGACCAGGGCGTCGACGAATGCCTGTCGACGAGACTCTAGCATCTCGCCCATGCGGTACAGGATCTGCCCACGGTTGAAGGCACTGCGCGCGCCCCAGCCCTCCTGGGCATCGCGGGCCGCGACCACCGCATCCCGAAAGTCCTTGCGCGACGCGCGACAGATGTTGGCCACGAATTCGCCGGTCTGGTCAGTGGCGGTTATGTATCGTCCGCTTTCGGTTCGGGGGAAGTCCCCGCCGATGTAGAGCTTGCGGGTCTTGTAGACGGGGAGCCGTTCGTGGGCGTCTGTGCCTGCCATGACTGCGATGGACGTTCGAGGTACGGAAGAAGACCGTGGACACCCCCCTCGCGGCCGAAGCCGCTTTCTTTGTAGCCGCCGAAGGGGCTGGCGGGATCGAACTTGTTGTAGGTATTGCCCCAGATCACGCCGCTTTTGAGCGCCTGCGAGATCGAGAAGAGCTTCGAGCCCTTGTCGCTCCAGATGCCGGAGGCGAGGCCATACTCGGTGTTGTTGGCACGCTCGACCGCCTCCTCGGGGGTGCGGAACGTGGTGACCGACAGGACGGGCCCAAAGATCTCCTCCTGCGCAATCCGGTGGGACTGCGTCACGTTGGTGAAGAACGTGGGCGGAAACCAGAAGCCGTCGTCCGGCAGATCGCACTCCGGCTGGAACTTGTCGGCGCCCTCCCGCTCTCCGACATCCACGAGGCGGCGAATTTTCTCCAGCTGCTGCCTCGAGTTGATTGCCCCGATGTCGGTGTTCTTGTCAAGCGGATCGCCCACCCGGAGCGTCGCGATGCGCTGCCGCAGCTTCTCGGTCACCTCGTCGGCGACGCTTTCCTGAACCAGCAGTCGCGACCCCGCGCAGCAGACGTGCCCCTGGTTGAAGTAGATGCCGTCAACGATGCCCTCTACGGCCTGGTCGATGGGCGCGTCTTCGAAGACGATGTTGGCCCCCTTCCCCCCCAGTTCCAGCGTGAGGCGTTTCTTCGTCCCCGCGAGCTGCTTCTGGATGTGTTTGCCCACCCCGGTGGAGCCGGTAAATGCAACCTTGTCAACGTCCGGGTGCTCCACGAGGGCCGCCCCCGCCTCGCCCGCGCCCTGTACAATGTTGACGACCCCGGGCGGCAGGCCCGCCTCCTGGATGACCTCCGCGAGCTTGAGGGCCGTGAGGGGGGTGGTCTCGGCCGGCTTGAGCACGACCGTGTTGCCCGTGGCGAGGGCCGGGGCCAGCTTCCACGCCGCCATCAGGAGCGGAAAGTTCCAGGGGATGATCTGGCCACAGACGCCCAACGAGCGGGGACGGCCCGGACCCGGCAGGGCGTACTCCAGCTTGTCGGCCCATCCGGCGTAGTGGAAGAAGTGGGCCGCCACGAGCGGGATGTCCATGTCGCGCGACTCCCGGATCGGCTTGCCCCCATCCATCGACTCCAGCACCGCAAACTCGCGGGACTTCTCCTTGATCATCCGCCCGATCCGGTAGATGTACTTCGCCCGCTCTTTTCCGGGCAGGTCGCGCCAGTGCGACTCGTACGCCGTCCGGGCGGCCCCGACCGCCTCGTCGACGACGGTCTCGTCGGCGAGCCCCACCTCCGCGATCGTCTCCTCCGTCGCCGGATTGATCGATGGGAAGTATTCGTCCGTGTCCCGGAACGCCCCGTCGACGAACGCGCCGTAGCGATCCTCCAGGCGCACGTGATCGGCGGACTGCGGCGCGGGGGCGTACTCCCACTCGTCGCCAAAGAGCAGCTCGCGGGCGGTATCGGGGGCGGCTCCTAACTCAGCCATATCGGAAAAGTCGTTATCCACAAAGATGCAGAACAGTCCGCGCTGGGCCGTCACCCGAGCGACAGGTATCGCTTCGAGTGGTAGCGTCCGTGCCGCTCCTTCTCCAGTTGCAGGAGCAGGTCGTTGAGCAGCGACGAGGCCCCAATCCGGAACCGCTCGGGCGTGAGCCACGCGTCGCCGAGCACCTCCTTGACCATGACGAGGTAGCGCAGCGCTGGCTTTGCCTTCCGGATGCCCCCGGCCGGCTTCATCCCCACTTTTCGCCCCGTCTCACGGTAAAAGTCGCGAATCGCCTCCAGCATCACGAGCGTCACCGGCATGGTGGCGGCGGGCATCACCTTGCCGGTGGACGTCTTGATGAAGTCGGCCCCGGCGTCCATCGCGATGCGGCTTGCGAGGCGGACCGCGTCGTAGGTCTCCAGCTCGCCGGTCTCCAGGATTACCTTCAGGTGCTTCTCACCGGACGCTTCGGCCAGCGCGCTGATCTCCCGGTGCACCCGCCCGTACTCGCCGGACAGGAACGCGTTGCGGTTGATCACGACGTCGATCTCGTCGGCCCCAGCGTCCCGCACCCGTTCCACCTCGGCCACTCGCTCATCGAGGGCGGCCTGCCCACTCGGAAAGTAGCTCGCCACCGACGCGATCTGGATGTCCGTGCCCTCCACGTGCTCGCGGGCCACCGGCACCATCGGCGGGTACACGCAGACGGCCCCGACGGACAGGTGGTCTCGACTGCCACCGGGGGCGGGCGTGCGGGCCTTCTGGCAAAGCGATTTCACCTTGCCCGGCGTATCGGCACCCTCCAGCGTCGTGAGGTCGAGCATGGCGATGAGCCGTTTCAACCCCTCCACCTTCGCCTCCTTCTTGATGCTGCGACTGGCGAGACGAGAGGCGCGCTCCCGGGCGGCCACCTCGTCGACGGTGGGCACCTGCGGCGGGCGGTATGCAGCGGCGGGAGACTGTGGCATGGGGCGGGCCGGATGGGGCCGAAGCAATGCTGGTGGAGAGACTTCAACGGGGAACCAAAACGAATGGGATTCCGGACCGATCCCAGCCCGGACGGAACCGTGGCTACCGATCCACGACTTCGTCGAGGTCGTAGCGTTTGCGCTTGTCCCACAGCGTCTTCTTGGAGATGCCGAGGTCGTTCGCAATGTCGGCGTAGCTGTCGTCCGCCCGCGTCTCGAGCGTGCGCCGGATGTAGGCCTTTTCCACGTCCTTGAGCGTCTGTCCCAGGGCAAACTGAAACCCGTTGTTGCCCACCGGCTGCGCCTGGTCGTCGAGGCGACTGGGCGGGGCGAGCGTCAGGTCGTCGGCCTTGATTTGATCGCCGTCTACAAAAATCATGGCCCGCTCGATGACGTTCCGGAGTTCACGGACGTTTCCGGGCCAGGTGTGGTTTAGCAGCTTCTCTCGTGCCGGATTCGTGAAGCCGCTCACGTCGCTGCCGAACTCCCGGTTGAACTCGGAGACGATATGCTTGCCAATTAGCAGCACGTCGTCCCCCATGGACCGCAGCGGCGGCATCTTGACGTTCACGACGTTGATGCGAAAAAACAGGTCCTTTCGAAATTCCTCCTCCTGGACGCTCTTTTCGAGATTGGAGTTGGTGGCGCAAAGAATCCGCACGTCTGCGCTCTTGTCTTCCACCCCGCCAAGGCGCCGGAACTCTCGGCTTTCCAGAAACGAGAGCAGCTTCGCCTGCAGGGCAAGGCTCATCGAGTCGATCTCGTCAAGAAACAGGGTGCCCCCGTCGGCCACCTCGATCAGTCCCTCCTTCGAGTCCCGTGCGTCGGTGAAGGCCCCCTCCTCATAGCCAAACAGCTCGGCCTCAAGCAGGTTGTCGGGCAGGGACGCGCAGTCGATGTCGGTGAACGCCTCTTCGGCCCGTGGGGAGTTGTAATGAAGCGTCTGGGCCGCGAGGTTTTTCCCGGTTCCTGTTTCGCCGGTAAAGAGCACCGTCGTGTTGGACGCGTTGCAGAGCGTCTCAAGGGTTTCTCGGACCTTCATGACCGGCTCACTCTCGCCCAGGATCCCCTCGATGGGATACTGCTTCTGCTTTTCGGTCTTGATCTGCTTGAGCTCCTGCTGCGCCCCGTAAAGCTCAATGGCCTTCTCCAGGAGGGCCCGCATCTCCTCCAGGTTGACGGGCTTCTCTAGATAGTGAAACGCCCCCTGCCGCATGGCCTCCACGGCCGTCTGCACCGACGAGTGGGCCGTCATGATGATGATGGGCACATCGAGGTCTCGCTCGTTCAGGTTCTCCATGAGCTCCACCCCATCCATCTGCGGCATGATCATGTCGGTCACGACCACGTCCGGATCTTCACTGCTCTCGTCGAGCGCCTCCAGGAGCGAGTTCGGATTGACGAAGGCATTGACGTCATAGCCGTCCCGCTCCAGCACGTTGCTGAACAAGTTTCCAATTTTCGGCTCGTCGTCGACAACGAAAATTCGCTTGCTCATGGGAATCCTGGGGTCTCTGCACCGATAATGGACCGCGGCGGCTGTGCCCGTTTCCGCCCGCAACGGCTGATTTGGTTTGCAAGAAGAGATAACTAATGTAAAGAGCGTTCTCCTTCCTGTCCAACTCCCTGGAAGATTCTTCCATTTTGCGTCGCCCGGTCCGTAAATATGTAGATATTTTGCCTCGCCCCCCGCTCTGCCAACACCTCTTTCCCCCCGGAGTACAAGCGGGGCGATCGTCACTTGTCCCACTCCACACCGCTCTATGGCGCACCGTTCTCTCGGTCTACTGCTCTTCATCGTCGTGCTCATGGGCGGGTGTGGAGACACTGCCCCCGACGACGGGTCCCGAACCGTCACCGACGACCTTGACCGGACGGTCGCCCTTGATCCTGCCGTCCAGCGGGTGGTGTCCCTCGCCCCCAACCTCACCGAGATCGCCCACGCCGCCGGCGCTGGGGACCGGCTGGTGGCAATCACCTCGTCGGGCGACTACCCGCCCCCGGTGGACACACTGCCTCACGTGAGTGCCCTGCCCGTCGACTTTGAAGCCGTGGCGGCGCAGGAACCGGATCTCGTGCTGGCCACCGACCAAATCAACGCGCCCGGCGACACAGACACATTTGAGGCCCTCGACATGCCGATCTACTTCTTCTCGTTCGGGTCGGTCGACGACATCCTGACCAGCATCGAGACCATGGGGCAGCTTCTGGGGACCGAGGCCGCCGCCGCAGACAGTGCCGCGGCCCTGCAATCTTCCCTCGATGCCCTCCGCGCCCGAACAGACTCCATCCCGGACGCTGAGCGGCCTCGTGTGCTGGTGCTGGTTGGGGACGATACGCTCTACAGCTTCGGACGTGGGAGCTACGTGCACACCCTGGTCGACATGGCCGGCGGACGAAGCATCACGGCCGACGTCGACAACCAGGCCCCCACCCTCAGCGACGAGTACGTCCTTCAGGAAAAGCCGGACGTGATTCTCGGGTTGTGGGGCAGCGACTACGACCCGGATCGCCTGCTCGACCTTCATCCGACGTGGGACGTGGTGCCGGCCCTCAAGAACGACCGTGTCCTGAGCGTCCCCACGTCCCTCATCGCCCGCCCCGGCCCTCGCGTCCTGCGGGGCACCCGGCGACTGGCGCGTGAGCTCCATCCCGGTCGCTTTCCGGCCCCGTCGGACTCCGCCGAGCACGTCCTCTCTTCCTCGATGTCGTCCCCCGCGGCCCCATGAAGCGCCCCTGGCTCGTCGGTTTGGGGCTAACGGCGGTCTTGATCGTCACGGTCGGGGCGGCCGTGGCGGTGGGCAGCACCACCACGGCCTGGGTCGACGTGTACCGGGTCCTTGCCCACCGGCTCTTCGGCCTCGGCCCGGCCCCGGACCCGACGGTCGATCGCATCGTGTGGCGCCTGCGCCTCCCGCGGGCCGTCCTGGCCTGTGTCGTCGGCGGTGGGCTCTCCATCATCGGGGTGGCGATGCAGACGCTCGTGCGCAACCCGCTCGCGGAGCCCTACATTCTGGGCATCTCTAGCGGCGCCTCGGCCGGGGCGTCGTTTTTCTACCTCGGCTTCCTGCCGCCCCTGCTTAGCAAAACCCTGACGATGCCCCTAGCTGCCTTCATCGGCGGACTGGCCTCCATCACGATCGTTTATCTCGTGGCCCGCGATGGCCTTCGCGTGTCGGTGGCCCGGCTGCTACTGGCCGGGGTGGCGATGTCTGCCCTCATGGCCTCCCTGACCTCGTTCGTCACTTTTTCCTCCCCGGAGCCGGACAAGCTGCGGGCGGTGCTCTTCTGGCTGCTCGGCTCGCTGAGCGGGGCGCGGTGGGAAATTCTCCCCATCCCGGCCGTCACAACCGCCCTCGGCCTCGGGGCGATGATGGTCCTCGCCCGCCCGCTCGACACCATGCTCGTGGGCGAGGAGCCGGCACAGAGCCTCGGGATGCCGGTCGAGGCCCTCAAGCGCGGCCTCATTGTCCTGGCGACGTTGGTTACGGGCACACTGGTGGCCGTCTCCGGCGCCATCGGATTCGTCGGGCTCATCGTGCCACATGCCGTCCGCCTGCTCGTGGGCGTGCCGCACCGGCGCCTCGTGCCCCTGAGCTTCGTCGGCGGGGCCATCTTCCTCTGCTGGGCCGACCTCGCCGCCCGCACGGTCTTGCCAGGCCAGGAGCTGCCCGTGGGCATCCTCACCGCCCTGTGCGGGGTGCCCTTCTTCCTGGTGCTGCTCCGCCGCCGCGCCTACCACTTTGGGTGACCGGCCATTTCGAGGAACTGGATCGCCGATCGCGGGACGAGCCCCAGTCCTCTTCTCACAGGCCCCGCAATGCCCCTAGCAAACCTTTTCCCGGGCCCCGACGTATCGCAGACAGACGCCTTGTTCTAAACTGAATCCCCAGATGCCCGACGCCTCGTCCGCCGCCACGAACGGCCGCGCCTCCGCCGACGCCTCCAGCGCCGACGGAGAGTCGCTCCCCCTGGATCGCCCCGTCCCCACCACGCTCGATGACATCCGCGTGCCGGTGGAGGACGACCTCGATGCCTTCCGCTCGTACTTTCGGGAGGCGATGCGCTCGGACCATATGCTGCTGGACAAGGTCACGCAGTACGTCTTGTGGCAGAAGGGGAAGCGCATCCGCCCCATCCTCGTGCTCCTGTCGGCCCAGGCCTGCGGGGGGGCCGCAACGGACCAGACCCACCGTGCCGCCGCCCTCGTCGAACTCCTGCACACCGCAACGCTCGTGCACGACGACGTGGTGGACGACGCGGAGGAGCGACGAAGCGCGTTCTCGATCAATGCCCTCTGGAAAAACAAAATCGCGGTCCTGCTCGGCGACTTCTTGCTGAGCCGCGGGCTTCTTCTCTCGCTCGACCACGACGACTACTCGGTGCTCCACACCCTCTCCGACGCGGTGCGCCGGATGAGCGAGGGCGAGCTGCTCCAGATCGAGAAGTCCCGCCTGCTCGACATCGACGAGGAAACGTACTTCCGCATCATCTCGGACAAGACCGCCTCTCTCATTTCCGCCTGTACCAAGAGCGGCGCCGTCAGCGTCACCGACGACGAGGCGCTCATCGAACGCATGGATGAGTTCGGGGAGACCCTGGGCCTCGCCTTCCAGATCCGGGACGACCTCTTTGACTTTAGCGCGGAGGACGCTGGGAAGCCGATCGGCATCGACCTGCAGGAGAAAAAGATGACGCTGCCCCTCATCGTGGCCCTGCGCGAGGCGGGACGACGCGAGAAGAAGCGCATCCTCGCCATCGTGGACCAGGACGAGAAGGACCGCGATGACCTCCGTACCATCGCGGACTTCGTGGACGAGTACGGCGGGATCGAACACGCCCGCCGGAAAATGGAATCGCTGGCGGCGGACGCCCGCTCGCTGCTGAGCGCCCTTCCGCCCTCTGAGGCGCGCGCCTCACTCGCCGGACTCACAGAGTTTGCCATCCAACGCTCCCGGTAGGGCCACTGCGGGGTTTCGATTTTCGGCGGGCGAATCGATCTGGCTGCAGCCTCCCTGGAGCTCGCCGCTCGACACTCGCAATTCGGCCCCTTCCCCTATGCCCGCGCTTCACCTCCTCGGCACCGGCGCCGCCCTCAGCGACTCGCACCGCACCACCACCATGCTGGCGGTCTCGGACGACGCGTCCCCCTCGAATACGCTCGTCGTGGACTGCGGCGGCGATGTGCTTCAGCGCCTGCAGGCCTGCGGCCGGTCCATCGATGACGTCGACGGCCTGATCGTGACACACGCCCACATGGACCACGCGAGTGGCTTTCCGCTCTTCATGGAGAAAATCTGGCTGGACGGGCGCGACCGCCCGATCCCAGTCTGTGGCATCGAGCCCGCCCTGGCCCAGGCCCAGCGCATGTGGGATGCGTTTGCGCCGGTGCACGAGGGCTGGGACGGCATCCCGCCCATCGACTGGCGCACGGTGCGGCACGAGCACGGGGCCTCCGCCTGGACCCAGGCCCCGTGGACCGTGACCGCGGCCCCGGTGGATCACGGCGATACGGCAAACGTGGGTCTCCGCTTCGGGCACGCCGACGGCGACGGCGTGCTGGCGTACTCCTGTGACACGGCCCCTACCTCCAGCGTCGTAGACCTGGCGCAGGGCGCCGACGTGCTGGTGCACGAGGCCAACGGCGTCGGGGACGGCCACTCGACCGCAGCGGGGGCGGCAGAGGTGGCCGCCGAGGCAGCGGTGGACCGGCTCGTGTTGGTCCACCTGCCCCCTGGGGACAAGAGCGAGGCACTCCGCGAGGCCCGGCGGGTCTTCCCCCATACAGACCTGGGGGAGGAACTCGGGACGTACGCGTGGTAACGGCGCTACAGGACGTATAGCACGACCGCGGCGTAGTGGCACGCACTGCCCACCAGCACGAAGACGTGCCAGATCGCGTGGCTGTAGCGCAAGGAGTGCCACCCGTAGAACAGGACGCCGATCGTGTAGGCCAGTCCGCCCGCCACGATCAGGAGCAGCCCCCCCACAGGGAGGGCCGTGCTCATCGGGTCCGCAAAGAGCACCCCCAGCCAGCCCATGAGCAGATACAGCGTCGTGGCCGCGGGGTGAAAGCGGTGCGTCGAGAACAGCTTGAAGAGCAGCCCCGCGAGGGCAATTCCCCACACCAGCGCAAGCACAGACCAGCCCCAGCCCTCGCGCATGAGCACCCCGGCAAACGGCGTGTAGGTGCCCGCGATGAGCAGAAAGATGGCGACGTGGTCGAGGATGCGAAGCGTCCGCTTTAGGCGGGCGGTGCCGACGCTGTGGTAGAGGGTGGAGGTGGCGTAGAGGAAGACCAGCGTGCCGCCAAAGACCGCCGAGGCGGCCAGGTCCCACCCACCGCCCGCCAGCCCCGACAGGACGAGCAGACCGATCCAGCCAATCAGACTCAACACGAGCCCAATCCCGTGGGTAATGGCGTTTGCCAGTTCTTCCTCGTAGGACTGCCGCTTGTGCGGCGCCATTGTCGGGTCTTGGGCAGGCTCGGAGACATCGCCCTCAAAGTTCCATGGAAGCATGAGAGACACCGCCTTTCGGCAACCAGTCAGGGAGGGGTGGAGACTCCATTCATAGCGTATGACGCATGTCGGCACCTACTGTTGCGAGGCAAGTCGGTCCTCGTCAGCCTCCGTCAGGGAGGGTTCCTCATCGTGCCGTGCACGCCGCCAGGTTCGATAATCCCGCAAATCTTGCTCCACAAGAGACAGGCAGGCCGACACGACGGCCGCGTCGTCGAGGAATCCCACAAGCGGGAGGGCATCCGGCACCAGATCGAACGGGTTGAGCACGTAGAGGAGCGCGAACCCGATGGCACTGAGGGTCCACACCGGAAGGGCTCGATAGCGCCCATCCCGGGCGTCCTGAACCAGCTGCAGGAGCAGGCGCCCGTCGTCCCAGAGACGACGAAGGCTCCCATCTTTTCGGAAGCGTGCCTCAATGGCCTCGGCGCGCTCGACCACCGTGTCGAGATCCGCCTCGGTGACCTGGCGGGCCTTCCTCTTCACATACCCCGTGTCGATGCGCGCAAGCCGGTCGGCAAGGCCTGAGTCGCGAAGGGCGCGGGCACGTGCCCTGAGCCGCGCGAGGACCGACGCCGGGGGCGTCTCCGGGGGCGCGTCTTGTGGGGCAACGGACCCGCCTGCCTGGCCATCAGCCATCGTGAAAGGAAGTAATTAGAGTAATGCGGAGTCTCTGAACGAGGCAGTCCGACGAGTGCTCCGCACGTTCACGCCGTAGGGGGTGCCGCCCTTGACGACCGCAGCCGTCTTCCCGTGCCGTTTCGGTCACTCAGTCCCGCTGATTCTCTGCCCCTTCGTTTCTATGTTGAGGTCCGAGCTCTTTTCCATCTTTCTCTTTCCGAACGCATGCACCTCAGCTTAGATCAAATCAACGATGCCATCCAGTTTCGGGGCACGAACGGCTCGTACGACGTGGCGATCGCCTCGACGGACGAGCAGGAGGGCCTGAGCCCGATGGAAATGGCGGCACTGAGTGTCGTCGGCTGCAGCAGCATCGACCTCCTGACCATTCTGGAGAAGCAGAAGCAGGACATTGAAGACTTCAACGCCGATATCGACGGGGAGCGGGCCGACGACTCTCCACGCGTGTTCACCGACCTACACATGCACTACGAGTTCAGCGGCGACGTGGACCCGGAGAAGGTCCGCCGGGCCATCAACCTGAGCCTCGACAAGTACTGCTCGGTGTCGAACATGGTCGACCAGACCGCCACCATTACGTTCGCCTTCACCGTCAACGGCGAGCGGTACGAGCAGGGCGAATAGTCGCTCTTCAAACAATGATTTCTCTTCGACGAGGGGCACGCAGATCGGAGCCCCTCCCCTCCTTTCGGCCTACGTCTGAATCACGCCGGGGTTGAAGCGCTCCAGCGTGGGGTTGTGGTCCACCATGTCCAGGCCGCGGGCAAGCCACTCACGTGTATCGTGCGGGTCGATGAGGGCATCCACCCACAGACGGGCCGCCGCGTAGTACGGCGTCGTCTGCTCCTCGTAGCGATTCTGGATTTTGGACAGCAGTTCCTGCTCGTCCTCCGTGGATAGCTCCTTTCCCTGCTTCTCCAGCTGTCGCACCTTGATTTGCTTGAGCACCTTCGACGCCTGCGTGCCCCCCATCACCGCGATCTTGGCCGTCGGCCACGCCAGGACGAGACGCGGGTCGTAGGCCCGCCCGCACATCGCGTAGTTGCCGGCGCCGTACGAGTTGCCCACCACGACGGTGAGCTTAGGCACAGTCGAATTTGACACCGCGTTGACCATCTTCGCCCCATCCTTAATGATGCCCCCCTGCTCGGCCCGTTTCCCCACCATGAAGCCCGTGACATCCTGGAAAAAGACGATCGGGATTTCCTTCTGGTTGCAGTTCATGATGAAGCGGGCCGCCTTGTCGGCAGCGTCGGCGTAAATGACGCCCCCCACCTGAATCTCGCCCTTCGAGTCGAGGTCCGTCCGGTTGCGCACCACGGCTCGCTGATTCGCCACGACCCCCACGTTCCATCCGTCGATGCGGGCGTAGCCGGTGAGGAGGGTGCGCCCGTAGCCCTCCTTGTACTCGGTCCAGGACTCCGCGTCGACAATCCGGGCCAGAATCTCGCGCATGTCGTACTGAGCGTTCCCCTCCGCTGGAAAAAGGCCGTACAGCTCGTCCGCCGGGTAGGCGGGCTCGACCGGCTCCTTTCGAGCGTATCCAAAGCGCTCTACCGGGCCGGAATGATCCACGATCGACCGGATCTTGTCGAGCGCCGCCTCGTCGTCCTCGACCTTGTGGTCGACCACGCCGGAGATTTCGGAATGGGTGGTGGCGCCCCCGAGCTCGTCCTTCTCCACGTCCTCCCCAATGGCCGCCTTCACGAGGTACGGCCCCGCCAAAAATACGGAGCCGGTGTCCTCCACAATGATGGCCTCGTCGCTCATGATGGGCAGGTAGGCCCCACCGGCCACACAGCTCCCCATGATGGCCGAAATTTGCGGGATGCCTTTGCTCGACAGCTTCGCGTTGTTGCGAAAAATGCGCCCAAAGTCGTCCTCGTCGGGGAAGATTTCGTCCTGCATCGGCAGGTAGACGCCCGCCGAGTCGACGAGGTAGATGATGGGCACATGGTTCTCCAACGCGATGTTCTGTGCGCGAAGGTTTTTCTTGGCCGTGATCGGAAACCAGGCCCCCGCCTTCACGGTGGCGTCGTTCGCCACGATCATGCATTCCTGGCCGCTGACGGGCCCCAGCCCCATGACCGTCCCCCCTGCCGGGCATCCCCCCTCGTCCTCGTACATCTCGTATCCGGCAAACAGCCCCAGTTCGCCAAACGCCGCCGGGTCGTCGACCAGGTACTCAATCCGTTCTCGGGCCGTGAGCTTTCCGCGTTCGTGCTCGCGATCGAGCTTTTCCTTACCGCCCCCCTTTCGCACCTCCGCGGCGCGCTCCTTCATCGTTTCGACGAGGGCCTCGTAATGGGCCGCTTGCTCCTGGAAGGAAGCGCTTTCAACTGGAGATTCGGTGCCTAGCGTACCAGAGTCGGACATGCAGCGACAAACGTTCCGGATGACGGGATGAGCGCGATATTGATTTCAAGCTAACCGACGCGGCCCCCAATCCAAAATGCTTCACCATCCCCGAACGGGCTGTTCACTGGGCCATACCGTCGAGAGAGAATGAGGCAGAAGGAATTATAAATATTCGGAAACATTTTGAGGGCAAGGCGTCCAAGTGCTGGGGATTTTTCAAATATCGCGCATTTGCCTGCTGCGGGAGGAAACAGACGTATGTACAAGCAACAAAAATTCTTCTCTGGCCCGTTTCGGCGGGTACATCGGCCCCGCCAGCGGGTTCGGCTGGACGACCTACGGGCCCGAAAGAAACGACGAGCGAGGCAGGTGCGAAAGGCTCGCCACCGGGCAGAGCAGAGCGAAAAATAGTAGCAACTCGGCCTTGCCCCGCAGATTAGTCTTGCCCAGAGGACCGACGATTGGCTCGATGGCCTCCCCTACCCTTTCGCCCCCCCCAACGCCTGTTTCGGGGGGGAGAAGACGAGCAACGTGCTTTCACGGGCCCGCGTTTTTTTGCTCCGCCCCGACCAGACCATCTTCATACCCGTCAGCTGACCCACTGGGTCTGTCCAGGACGGGCCTGCCAAGTACGGCGGGACACGGATGCAACAATGCCCCTGTGGTCCAACGCCGAACCCAAGCGAACCTGGGAAAACAGTCCCGATTGGGGCTCCTCCCGTTCTCCACAAATACAAAAAGCCCGTCCCCCGGCAGGGGACGAGCCCTTGTGGATGGGACCCGGTAGGTGCGTTAACCAGGAGCGTCCGGCTGACTCGGACGTCGCTAAGCCCTCAGCTCCGAACAAGCTACAGGATGGCGCTCATCTTGCGGCGAATTTCGTCGATGGGCTCTTCTGTCTTATCGTGGATCAGGCCCACGATTTTTGTGAAGTTGCCCCGAGCCCGCTTCATTTGTTTGTTGTCGAAGTCCGCCTCATCCCAGATGTCTTTGATCTGGTCTCGGACCCGACGCCAGTCCTCGTTCATTTTTTCCGTCGCCATAACCGGCCTTATGTAGTTTGTGAGCAGAACTACGTGTTGACAAGAAGGTAGTACTGCGGTCTTGGCGTCGTAGTTTCTTGTGAGGCCCGGAGACTAGGAGGAAGAAGTGGCCTCTCCACTGCTTACTCAAAGAACACGCCGCATGTCGGCTCCACCGTCGGCCGAGGTCGCATCCTTTGACTGGAACTGCCGGACAAGTCGACCCACAGCGTCATCCGCCTCCTGCCGTTCCGGAATAGCCTGTGTGATGTCTCGGATTGCCTGGATGTTCTGATGAGAGACCGCGAGAGCAGGGACAAGGGTAGCTCGGTCACATATCGACTTGCAACTCGGAAACCTGAGCGCAGTCACAGATCGATTCACCCGATGCGCTAAACGGCGGACGTAGCTTTCAGTATAGTCCTCCCCGATTCACCACAAAGCAGCAGCGTCTTCGTCCATGCCCAACGTTGGGATCGTCGGAGCCGGCATCAGCGGCCTTGCGGCCGCGCACCGACTCCAGCAGCACGGCCTCTCGGTTCAGGTTCTGGAAGCCTCCGGGCACGCGGGCGGCGTGATCCGCTCGGAATCGTCGGACGGCTTCCTGGTTGAGCACGGCCCCAACTCGATCCGGGCCGGTGCCGCTGCCCTGGAGACGTTGATCGACGCCCTTGACCTCCACGAGGAACGCGTCTGGGCCAACGATGCGGCCGACACCCGGTACGTGGTGCGCGACGGCCGGCCCACGCCCCTGCCCCGCTCCGTCGGCTCTTTCCTCACGACCGATTTGTTCTCGACCCGTGCAAAGCTGCGTCTCCTGGCGGAGCCCTTCATCGGACGGGCCGCGGCGGACGAAGAGAGTGTGGCCCGGTTCACGGAGCGACGCCTGGGCCCCGAGGTGCTCAACTATGCCGTGGCCCCCTTCGTCGGGGGCGTGTTCGCGGGGACGCCCGAGGACCTGTCGGTCCAGCACGCCTTCCGTCGCCTCACCGAGCTCGAAGAGGAGTCCGGCTCCCTCCTCCTCGGCGCGATTCGACGGGCCCTCACCAGCGGCGACGATGACACCCCAGACACCCCCTCGGGCCTCTTCTCTTTCCGCAACGGCCTGCAGACGCTCCCCAACGCACTGGCCGACGCGCTCGGCGATCGCGTCCACCTGAACGCTCCCGTCCACGCCCTCACGCACGACGGCACTGCGTGGCAGGCGACGGTCTCCCCCGCCGACGCCCCCTCGCACACTCGCTCCTTCGACGCCCTCGTCTGTACCGTCCCGCTCCATCGGCTTGCCGAGATGGAGCTCGACACCTCCGTCGACCTCTCGCCCCTCAGAGAGGTCGACTATCCCCCGCTCAGCGTGCTCGCCCTCGGCTATGAGCGGGACGCCATCGACCACCCCCTCGACGGGTTCGGGATGCTCGTGCCCCCTGTAGAGGACACACTGGACATCCTCGGGTCCATCTTTTCCTCGACGCTCTTTCCCGGCCGCGCCCCGGAGGGGCACGTGCTCCTCACCACCTTCGTCGGCGGCGCACGCGCCCCGCGCCATGCGACGTCCGACGCGGCAGCCCTCCAGGACCGCGTGGCCCGCGACCTGGATTCGCTGCTCGGCGTGGATGCCTCCCCGGTCTTTCGGCGTCTCGTCCACTGGCCCCGCGCCATTCCGCAGTACGAGCTCGGGTATGGGGCGGTCAAAGATACGTTTGATGCCTTAGAGGCGGCCCATCCTCGGCTTGCCTTCGCCGGCAACTACCGGGCGGGCGTGTCGGTGGGCGATGCGCTCACGTCCGGCCTGGAGGCGGCCGACCGCCTGCTCGAGGCGGACGAGCGAGCCGCGCAACCTCACTGACGCCGCGCATCGGTCGCTCCCGTCTCGGCGGCTAGTTGCCGTACCAGCCGACGCTTCACGACCGGCAGGAGCGTTTCCTGATACGGAACGTCGCGGTCGGTTTTTGAAACGTACGTGGCCGGATTGGGGAGGTCGCGACGTTCTTCGATGAGCTGGAGCTTGATCGTCGACGGATTCGTGTCCACGTCTCCTTCCGGGACGGTCTTGCAGTGGACCGTTTTCAGGGCGCGGTGGGTCTCTCCTTCCCCCTCAATGAGCGATAACGTGTAGCGGAGGACGTGGAGCTCTTCGTCGTGCCGGTGTGGCACCATGAGATATCCCTCCTGCATGTAGGACGGCATGATGCCCACCGTCTCGAGCTCCAAGTCGTCCTCCACCTGCTCGTAGACGGCCTTTCCTTCCTCAATGACCTCTCGGATGTGGGGCAGCGCCCACCGGATCAGGTCCTCCACATCGGCCATCTCACACCCGTCGAGGTCCGGCCACTCGTAGGTGAGGGTTTTTTTCTCCCAATCGACGCCCGCGATGCGGCCGGTGTCGGGCGTGCGGAAATTTTCCGTCCGGTTCAGGACGGTCGTGAGCGCGCCATGCAGCTCCACGAGACGACCGAGGTGGGGGTAGACGCGCTGCTCGTCAAACGCGGAGCGGGCCCTCTCCAACCCCGCGAGCACCTTGTACTGGGTGCGCTCAACATCCTCGACGGCACTGGTGAACAGGTTGAGGCTGAGAGGATCCATGTGACTGGGTCTGAACGCGTGAATATGAAGCGACGGACAACGTTATGCATAGAAACTATGCACTTGGTCGTCAATCGCCCAAAAACCATTCCGGTTCAGCACCGTCCCGGGTCACTCCGGACGCATCTGCTCCATGAGGGCCTTCACCTGACGGCGGGGCATGCGGGTGAATGTGTTGAACTGTCCCCCCGCGGACAGGGCCTCTCCGCCGTCGAACGTGACAACCTCACCGTTCATGAACGCGGACAGGTCACTGAGCAGGAAGCTGGCCAGGGTGGCCAGTTCTTCGGGCTCCCCGAATCGACGCACCGGGATGCGCTCCCGCATTTTCTGCTCCAGGTCCTCGTCGGGCACGAGCCGGTCCCACGCCCCTTCGGTCGGAAATGGGCCAGGGGCAACGGCGTTGAGGCGAATCTCCTCGCTTCCCCATTCCGCCGCCAGCGAGCGCGTCATGGCGACGACACCGGCCTTCGACATGGCGCTGGGGACCACGTAGGCGCTGCCCGTCTCCGCGTAGGTGGTGGCGATGGAGAGCACAACACCCTCCACGCCCCGCTCCAGCCACCGCTGCCCGCAGGCCTGTGTGCAGTAGAACGACCCGTACAGGTTCGTCTTTACAATGGCGTCGAAGCCGTTCGGGGAAATGTCTTCCGTCGGCGCCAGGAAGTTGGCCGCGGCGTTGTTGACCAGCCGCGTCACGGGGCCCTGCCGGTCCTCGGCCTCTTCGAAGAAGGCCTGCACGGCTTCGTGGTCGCGAACGTTGCACTGAATGCCCTCCGCGGCGCCCCCTGCCTCTTCAATGTCGCTCACCGTCTCGGCTAGCGGATCGGGGCGGCGTCCGTTGATCGTCACGGTTGCCCCCAGGTCGGCGAATTGGAGGGCCATCGCGCGCCCCAGACCGGTCCCGCCCCCGGTGACAACGACATGCTGATCGGCGAGGAGGTCGGGCGCAAAAGAATCGGACATAATGAGAGATGGGGGAGTGCGTTCACGTGAGAACCGAGAGGTACAGTCCGTATGCCGGAGCACCTACGCCGGTTCGTGCGCCCCCGAGGGGTCGGCGGTCTCCGACTCGTCTCCGTCCGCCGCGTCGGGGGCCCCGTCCCCCCGCGGGCGCGGCGCTGCACCCTCTACATCCTCCGCCGTTACCTCCACGTCCGTCACGTCCCGCTCCAGCCCCTCCACGATCGAGGAATCGAGGGCGCCGCGGTCGGCGGGCCGTCCCGGAAGCATGCGGCGCTGCCGGTACTCCTCCAGGTCGAAGGCGTCCACCTGGATGTAGCGCTCCCGCGCTTCGTCGGCGCGACGGACGAGGTCACGTTCCTCTTCGGTGATCACGTCGTGCTCCACCGCTTCGTCCAGGAGTTGATGGGGACGCCGCTTCGGCAGGTGGCCGGCACGGATCGCCTCCTTGATTTTCTGGCCAACGTGGTAGGCATCGCGGCTCAGGTGGAATGCGTGCTCCAGCTCCCCCAGCGGCTGATCGGTATCGTCGGGGACGTATAAGTCCTCCGTGAGCCACTCGCGAGCCCCCTCCTTCTCCTGAATGGCCCGTGCGAGCGTGCCGCCCAGGTCGTCCCCCGGCATCTCACCGATCGTATTGAGGCGCGACCACGGTGCCACCACGCCGCGCAGGAGCCAGGTAAGCCCCGGCACCTTCACGTTCTCAAACAGGCCGTCGAACGCCTCCTGAATCTGCGCGAAGGCGTACTGCATGCTCCAATGCAGGAAGGCTTCCTGATCCTCCGGCCGGCCCTCTTTTTCGAACCGCGTGAGCACCGCCGTGCCCAGGTACATCCACGACAGCACATCCGCAAAACGGCCGGTGATCTTCTCCTTGCGCTTCAGCATGCCTCCCAGGCTGCCCATCGCGAGGTCGGCAAAGAAGGCGAAGCTGGCCGAGGCCCACGCCATCTTTCGGTAGTACGGCGCGGCGGGGCCGTCCACGGGACTGCTCGCCAGTCGACCGCGCGTCAGGCTGAGGCCAACGGCGCGGAAGCCGTTGCGCACCACGTGCCCGATGTGGCGCCAGAAGGCGTCGTCGAAGGCGTCCACGTCCCCCTCCATCAGGGCCTCAATTTCGTCGAGGGCGTACGGGTGGCACCGGATCGCGCCTTGTCCAAAGATCATCATCGTCCGCGTCAAGATGTTCGCTCCTTCCACCGTGATGCTGATCGGCTGCGCCTGGTAGGCCAGCCCCATCAGGTTGTTGGGCCCCCGCGAGATCCCGTTGCCCGCCAGCACGTCCATCCCGTCGTTCACCAGGTCACGCTGCAATTCGGTGGTGTTGTACTTCATAATGGCCGATACCACACCCGGCTTCTCTCCCCGGTCCACCGCGCCATTCGTGTACGTCCGTGCGGCATCCATGATGTACGTATACCCGGCAATGCGCGCCAGCGGCTCCTCGATGCCCTCAAACTTCCCAATCGAAAGGCCGAACTGCTCGCGCACGGCGGCATGGGCTCCGGCGGTCCGGGTGACGAATTTGCCCCCACCCACGGCCTGTGCCGGCAGCATGATGCCCCGGCCGGCCGAGAGCGCGTCCATCAGCATGGCCCAGCCTTCGCCCGCTCCTTCCTCCCCTCCAATGATGGCGTCCAGGGGCAGCACCACGTCCTCCCCTTCCGTCGGGCAGTTGAAGAACGCCACGCCGAGGGGATCGTGGCGGCGCCCCAGCCTCACCCCCGGCGTGTCCGTGGGCACGAGCGCACAGGTGATGCCCAGGTCTTCGCCTTTGCCCAGGTGGTTCTCGGGGTCGTGCAGCTTGAACGCCAGGCCGAGCACCCCGGAAATGGCGGCCAGCGAAATGTAGCGTTTCTCCCAGTTGAGGCGCAGCTTCAGCTCCCCGTTCTCGTCCTCAAACACCTCCCCGGTGGACTCCATCGCCCCCGCGTCCGACCCCGCGTTCGGTTCCGTGAGGGCAAACGAGGGCAGGATCTCGCCACGTGCCAGCTGCGGCAGGTAGTGGTCCTGCTGCTCGTCGGTGCCGTAGTGGAGCAGCAACTCGCCGGGGCCCAGGGAGTTGGGCACCATCACCGTAATGGAAAGGGGGACGGAGTGCCCGCCCAGTTTCTGTACCACCGCACTCCGGGCGGCGACGGAGAAACCCTTCCCGCCATACTCCTCCGGAATGATGAGCCCGAAGAACCCGTTCTCCTTCAGGTGGTCCCACGTCTCGGCCGACAGATCACCGCGCTGGTGAACCCGCCAGTCATCGACCATCTCGCACACCTCCTCGCACGGCCCGTCCAAAAACGCCTGCTCTTCGTCGGAGAGCTCCGGGTAGAGCTGATCAAGGGTCTTTTCGAAGTCGGGCTTTCCGGAGAACAGCTCCCCCTCCATCCACACGGTTCCGGCGTCGATGGCCGTCTGCTCGGTCTCCGAGATGGTCGGCAGGAACTGAAGCGCTTCCATCAATCTCATGACGCCCACGGACACCTGACGCCGGAGTGGGCCGACATTGAAAACGGCCACGAGGACCCCGTATGGGATCCAGACCCACAGCGACGCGCCTCCCCCGTAGAGCCCGACGGCTCCGGCCAGGGCCCACGACCAGAGCGGCGCGCCGGTGTAGCCGAGTACGAGGAGCACGAGGAGAATTCCTCCGACAACACCGACCGTCGGCATGCCGGCAAAGAGGTCAAACAACGGAAGAGTCATGGCGGGCCCTCCTGATTGATGAACAGGTCCGTGCGTCCCGGCTCGACCGTCCCGCCAGGGACAAGTCGCTACGGGGCGATGGTTAACACCGTTAATTCACATCATCATTATAGTTAACGGTGTTATCCATTGCAAGCTCACCGGTGGATCCGGCCCGAATCGATCACGCATGCGACGGTCCGGCTCCCTGCCCGGACGCCCGATCGCTCCACGACCGGTAGGGCTCAGTACGTCTTTTATCACGGCATAGAGTCCGTGTAGCCCCCAGAGATGGATTTCGGTTCTCCAGAACATCCCTCGACACGCTGAGCGTAACTCAGGGCCCATCTTAACGATGCCCGTCGTCCTCGGGCGTCCGCCAGGGCATATCCGGGGCCCGACACTCCTTCTATCTGGGGGCTGGCGCGCACATGTTAAACGGCAGCCCCCAAACAACAGCACAATGCGGTCTCGGGCTCGCAGGAGTTCGGGCTCACCGCGGCGCAAGAGCCTCAGCGCGCTCCGCATTGCACGTGGTGGTAAGGATCGACGTCAGAGATTCTGGGTGGTGGGCCGGTAGAGGATCTCGTTCACGTCGACGTCCTCCGGCTGCTCAATCGCAAACGCGACGGCCCGCGCAAACGAATCGGCCGACACGGCGTGGTTGTCGTAGAGCGCGTCGGTCTTCTCGGCCACGTCTCCTTCGGAGATCGTATCCGGCAGTTCTGACTCAACGGCCCCGGGCGAGATGATGGTCGTGCGGAGGCCGTAGGGCGTTGCCTCCTGACGCAGCCCGTCGGAGAGGGCCCGCACTGCGTGCTTCGTGGCCGCGTACACGGCACTTCCCGCGTGCACGTCATGGCCCGCATCGGAGGAGACGTTGATGATGTGGCCGGACTCCTGCTCCTTCATGTAGGGAAGTGCCGCCGCGATGCCGTACAGGACGCCCTTCACGTTCACGTCGATCATCTGGTCCCACTCGTCGACGTTAAGCCGATCGAGCGGGGAGAGCGGCATGACGCCGGCGTTGTTCAGCATCACGTCGATGCGGCCAAACGCGTCGACCGCAGCATCAACCAGGTCCTGGACCTGTTGGCGCTCGGTGACGTCGGTGGGGACGGCGAGCGCCTCCCCGCCGTCCTCAACGATCTCATCGGCGATCGCTTCGAGGCGCTGGGTGCGCCGCGCCCCCAGAACGACGCGGGCGCCGTGTTCGGCCAAATGACGTGCGGCCGCCTCGCCCAGCCCACTGCTGGCTCCCGTGATCACGACCACCTTCCCTTCGATTCCTGCGCTCATACACAAAACGGGTAGTTCGGAAAAACCTGATGTGTCTGGTACGGGGACGCCCCCGGCCCGTCAGAGCCGAAGATTTTCGATAACGCCCGCGGCGCCCATCCCGCCCCCTACACACATCGTGCAGAGGCCATAGCGCACCTCGCGGCGAATCATCTCGTGCAGCAGCGTCGCGGTGAGCTTTGCCCCGGTGCAGCCGAGCGGGTGCCCCAGCGCAATCGCCCCGCCGTTCACATTGATGATGTCCGGGTCGAGCCCCACTTCTCGAATCACAGCCAGCGACTGCGACGCAAACGCCTCGTTCAGCTCCACGAGCCCAATGTCGTCGAGCGAGAGTCCGGTCTGCTCCAGCACCTGCGGGATCGCCTCCGCCGGCCCGATGCCCATGAGCTCCGGATCGACGCCCGCCACGGCGAACCCCTTCAGCATCCCGAGCGGGTCCACGCCGAGGTCCGTGACCCGGTCGCCGCTCATCACGACCGTCGCGGCGCCCCCGTCGGACCGCTGGGAGGAATTTCCCGGCGTGACGCTGCCGCCCTCCCGGAACGCGGCGGGAAGCGTCGAGAGCACGTCCAGGTTCGTGCCGCGACGCGGTCCCTCGTCGACCTCCAGCGTCTCGGTTTCGGTCGTAGCCTCCCCCGCGTGCCCGTTCGCCGACTGGTAGTGCGTCTCCTCCACGGTCAGCGGCACCAGCTCATCCTCGAATCGCCCGTTGTCGATGGCATCCACCGCTCGCTCGTGGGAGCGCAGCGCGAAGCGGTCCTGGTCGGCCCGCGACACTTCGTACTCGTCGGCCACGTTTTCGGCGGTAATGCCCATGGAAACGTACGTGCCCCCCTTTTCCTCCGTTAGCCCCGGGTCTGGCTGGAAGAAGAACCCGCTCATCGGCACCTGGCTCATCGACTCCGTCCCGCCCGCCACGATCACGTCGGCCGTGCCCGTGGCGATTCGCTGCGAGGCCTGGGCGATCGTCTGCAGGCCCGACGAGCAGAAGCGGTTCACCGTTGCGCCCGGCACGTGGTCCGGCAATCCGGCCTTCTGGGCGATCAGGCGGCCCACGTTCATTCCCTGTGGGCCCTCGGGAAACGCGCAGCCCATGAGCACGTCCTCGACCATGTCGGGCTTCAGCCCATCTACACGATCCAGGGCCCCAGTCACAGCCTCGGCGCCAAGATCTTCCGGCCGATAGTGTGCGAGCGTGCCCTTCTCGGCCTTGCCGGCCGGCGTGCGGACGCTGCTGACGATGTAGGCCTCGTTTTGTGCATTCATTGCGTTGACGGTTGGAACGGTGGAAGGGTGAACGGTGAACGTTAAAACGCCGGCACGTTTGAGATTGAGTCTTGCCTGCCGAACGAGAGAGCGCGCAACGTCAAACGTGCCGACGCGCGACGCTTAATTTCGGAGGGGCTTATTGTGCTCTAGCATGTGCTGGATGCGGGCCTGGGTCTTCTCTTCCCCCAGGAGACTCAGGAAAACCTCCCGCTCCAGCTCGATCAGGTAGTCCTTGTGGACCTCCTGCGGACTGCTCAGCTCCCCACCGCACATCACTTTTCCGAGTTGCGTCGCGAGGTGCTCGTCGTACTCGGTGATGTAATTCCCTTCGCGGTACTGCATCAGGGCCACCTTGAAGGTGGAAAGGGTTTTCTCCCCCAGCACCTTGATCTTGTTCATCACGGGCGGCGGGGCGTAGCCCTGCTCACTGAGGCGCAGCACCTCCTGCTTCGCGGCGTAGAGGCGTCGGTCCTCGTGCATGACGACGCGCGTGTTGTCGGGCAGGAAGCCCATCTCGATCCCCTGCGCGGCACTTTCGGCCACCTCGGCCATTGCCACCGTCTCAAAGTAGGGGCGCAGGTGATCCTGAATCGCGTTGTGGTTGTCGTTCGGAGCGTTCTGCGCGGCCTTCGCGGCGAGGCGCATGGTGCCGGTCCCGGCGGGAATGAGCCCCACGCCCAGCTCCACGAGGCCGATGTAGGTTTCGGCGGCCGCAACCGGGTGCGGGCAGGCCATCGCCATCTCGCAGCCGCCCCCCAGCACGCGCTGGTGCGGGGCCACCACCACCGGCGACGAAGCGTACCGCACCTGCTGGATCGTCCGCTGAAATTCGTCGATGTACTGGTCGATCACGTCGAACGCACCTTCCGAGGCGGCCATCGCCATCTCTCCGAGGTTGGCCCCGACGGAGAAGTTTTTGCCCTCGTTGCCCACGATCATCCCGCGCAGGTGAGCATTCTGTTCCACCCGCCCAACGCACTCCCGGAGCCCCATCATCACGTCGCGCCCAAGGGTATTGGCCTTCGACCGAAACTCGAAAAGGGCCACCCCATCGCCCACGTCGAGCAGGGCCGCGTCGTCAGTGCTCCAGAGCTCATTCGCAGCGTCCTGCTTGATCGGGGCGAGGCGAAGTTCGTCTCCCGGCCGCGGATCGGGCTCGTGTCGATCGGCGTGGGGCATGAAGACCGCCTGCCCGCCGCCACGAGTGTCGTAGAAAGTCTCACCCCGCTCGTGCATCGTGTGGACCCAGCCCGGCACGTCGAGGGCGTGCTCCTCCAGGCCGTTCAGGACGGTCTCCATCCCAAGGGCGTCCCACATCTCGAACGGCCCCATCTTCCACCCAAACCCCCATCGGATGGCCCGATCCACGTCCGCCGGATTGTCAGACACCTCTCCGAGGCGGTTCGCACTGTAGGCCAGTAGCTCCAGCGTCGTTTCTCGAAAGAACCGACCCGCTCGGCCGTCGTCCTCGTACAGGGCCTGGAGGCGAGCGGACAGCCCCCCCGCGTTCCAGATTGCCCCCAGGTCGCCGAGCTCTTCGCCCACCGCACTCGTGTAGCCGAGGGTCTCCGGGTCGATCGACTTGATCTCCCCATCTTCCTTCTTGTAAAATCCGGCCTTCGTCTTCTCCCCCAGCCGGCCGTCGTCCACGAGACGCGCCAGGACGTCCGGCACGGCGAAAGCTTCGCGCTGCGCCTCGTCGTCGACCAGTTCTCGCAGGTTGGTGGCAACGTCCATCAGCACGTCGAGTCCCACGAGGTCGGCGGTGCGAAAGGTCGCAGACTTGGGCCGGCCCGAGATCTTGCCCGTCAGCGTGTCGATCTCCTCGATCGTGTAGTCGCCATCGGTGAAGTGACGGATCGCCTGAAGCTGGGCGAAGACGCCAATCCGGTTGCCGATGAAGTAGGGCACGTCGTTGGCCACGATGATGCCCTTCCCCAGTCGCATCCGCCCAAACTGCGCCACCCGTTCCGTAACGTCTGGATCGGTGGCGTCGGTGGGCACCAGCTCCAGCAGCTTCAGGTAGCGCGGCGGGTTGTAGAAGTGAGTCCCCAAGAAGCGGCGCTTGAATTCCGCGGACCGCCCTTCGGTCATTTCGTGGATGGGCAGCCCGCTGGTGTTCGTGGAGATGACCGCATCGTCCGCGGCGTGCGCCTCGATGCGGGCATGCATGTCGCGCTTCACGTCCATCCGCTCCACAACCGCCTCCACGACCCAGTCGACCGTCCCGATGCGGCCGAAGTGCTCTTCAAAGTTGCCGAGGTGAATCCGGTCGGCCTGCTCGTCGGTGAAGAAGGGGGCCGGGCTCGCCTCGCGGGCCTGCTCGAAGCCCTCACGCACGACGGCGTTCGGGTCGTCGCCGTCCTCCGACGCAATATCGAGCAGGTGTACCTCCAGCCCAGCGTTGGCGAGGTGCGCCGCAATCTGCGCGCCCATAGTGCCCGCCCCCAGCACGGCCGCGGTGCGGAATGGAGGGTGCGTGGGGGGGGCCTCCAGGTCAAGGGCGCGCGTGTCGAGGGATGTGGTGTCCATGGCGTCGGTTCGGGACGTGAATGAGAACAGCGTTGTGAACGTTAACGGCGTTAACCGCAGGCGTCAAGGGGATGGAACCGCTTTCGGCCCGGCGGGAGGCACCTGGGGAGATACGCGTCCCCCGAGCCTATTACACCTCCACCAGAACCACTCCCTGGCCGCCCGCCGACTTTTCTTCGTCGTACAGGGCCTCAATCTCATCGGCGTAGGCCTTTCGCACCTCCGGCCGGCGGATCTTCATGGTCGGGGTCATAAGGTCCGATTCGACGGTCAGCTCGTCGGGGATGAGGGCCAGACGCTTAACGGTAGACCATGGCTCCATCCCCTTGTTTGCGCTCTGCACAATTGTCCGGTACGCATTTACAATGTCCGGCTCAGTCAGGAGATCGTCAATGTCCCGCTCGGCGCCCACGCCCCGCTCGTCCGCCAGCGCCCGGACCTGATCCTGGGCCGGAAACAGCAGGGCCGCACAGAACTTGCGGTCCCGGCCCACGACGACGGCGTTGTCCACCAGCGGATCACTCCCCATGCGATTCTCGATGGGCTGGGGCATCACGTACTTCCCGGTCGAGAGTTTGAAGAGGGCCTTCTTGCGGTCGGTGATTTTGAGAAAGCCATCCTCATCAAACTCGCCGATGTCGCCGGTGTGAAGCCACCCTTCTGCTTCCAACACGGAGTCCGTCTCGTCGGGGGCCTTGTAGTAGCCCTGCATCACGTGGGGCCCACGCGTCAGGATCTCCCCGTCCTCCGCAATCTTGACCTCCACGCCGGGCAGCGGCTCGCCCACCGTGCCGGGCTTGTTGCGCTGCGGGCGGGTGTAGGCGATCACCGGACTCGTCTCGGTCAGGCCGTATCCCTGAAGCGTCGTGATGTCCGCCGCCGCTAAAATGTTGGCGAGGTTCGGCTGGAGGGCCGCCCCCCCCACGACCACGTATTTGACCCGTCCCCCGAAGGCGGCCCGCCACTTGCGAAACACGAGCCGATCCGCCGCCGCGTGCTTGAGGGCGTACAGGGTGGGCTTCGACCGGGTCATGTCGTAGTCCTGCGCCACCTGGAGGCCCCACTCCCCGATGCGCTTCTGAAGCCCCTGCATGCCCATCACCTTCTTCTTGATGCCGGCGTACACCTTTTCGAGGACGCGCGGGACCGACGCGAAGACCGTCGGCCGCACCTTCGGCAGGGCGTCCACGAGATTGTCGGGGTGGACGAAGTAGATGCTGATGCCCCGCATCATGTACGCGTACTGCAGCATGCGGGCAAACACATGCGTGAGGGGCAGGAACGAGATCACCACCTCTCCTTCCGGGCCGGTCTCGAAATCGTCGATCTCCGCGATCGACGTGATGGCGTTCGAGGAGATGTTCTCGTGGGACAGCATCACGCCTTTAGGCCGCCCCGTAGTGCCACTCGTGTAGATGATGGTCGCGAGGTCCTCGGGGGCGATGTCCGCCCGAAGATCATCGACGGCCGCGGACGGATTCTCGACGTCGGCGCGGCCCAAGTTCTGAACGGCCCCGAGCGTCTTCAGCGTCACCCGGTCCGGCAGTTCCGGGCGGTCCTCCTCGTCGCCGGGGTCGCAAACGATAACTGTCTCGATTCGGGGCAGGTCTGGGAGCAGGGCCGCGGCCTGGGCGAGGCGCTTCGGGTTGGACACGACGAGGGCCTCGGCCTCGGCGTGGTCGACGACGTACTGCATCTGCTCCGCCGCGCTCGACAGGTACAACGGCACGTCGACGAGTCCCCCAATGAGGCACCCCATGTCGACGACACAGTAGTGCACATCGCTCTCCAGGAGGAGGGCTACCTTCGTCCCCCGCTCCAGACCGAGCGCACGCAGGCCCAGGGCCGTCTCTTCCGCTCGCCGCCGAAATTGGTCGAGCGACATGGGGACCCAGCCCTCATCCGTCGGCTGGTTTAGGGCTTGGGGATTCTCGTACGCGTCGGAGGCCTCGTACAGTAGATCGGGAATGGTCCGCCCCCGCACGCATGAACCGGCATCCGGGGGCGCCGCGTGAATGGGACCGGACATGGACTGCGGGGAGGCATCGGTGAGAGGAAACCGGACGCCGCGCCGACGGGCTTCCGGAAAGGCGTCAGGGCGTGGACGAAGCGGGCGCCCGAAACCCGCGGAGGACCTGGCGAATGGCGGTCTCAATGAACGCATCCGGGTCGATGTGGACGTCCACCCGGTCGGCGAGCAGCAGCGACACGGTGCCGTGCAGCGACGACCACGTGGTACTCGCCGACACCTGGCTATCGTCCACCTCAAAAATCCCCTGCTCCACGCCTTCGTCAAGGGTTCGAGCAAAGAACTCCAGGTTCTCCCGGGCCGCCCGGTACTTCTCAGGCGGGTAGCGTTCCATCCGTTCCGGCCGGAGCTGAAACATGATCTCGTAGTACTCCGGGTTGCCGAGTCCGAACTCGACGAAGCATTCGCAGAGGGCTCGGAGTCGCTGGACCGGAGACTCGGGGTGTTGCGCCGCCGAGTCCCGAAGACGATCTCGCAGATCCATCATGCCCTCGTGGATGAGGGCGTGGAGCAACGCATCCTTGCTGTCGAAGTGAAGATAGATGCTAGTGGCACTGTACCCGATAGCGTCGGCAATCGTGCGCATCGACAGCGCCTTGTAGCCCTCCTGCACGAGCAGGTGACGCGCCGTGTCCAAAATGCGGCGGCGGAGTTCGACCTCCTCCGACCCGTTGGTCGACGTAGTCATGCGGGGATCCCTTTGCACCTCGTAACTGGCGAACACGACGGGGCCACAGGCATGCGGTGACTCCCGGACCTACGAGGCAATGTACTACACGATTAGCACTGATCCAACCCCTTCATGGACGGGCGCACAATCGCGCCTCCGGACCTCCATCGTGGAGGATATACTCACCGGAGCGCCCCCGCCTCCTTCCACAGGTCCTACTGGAAGTTGAACAGAAGTGAGAAGCGGAGGGTGTTGGCCAGAGGACTTTCGTCCTCCGCGGTGTAGAGGTAGGAAATATCCACGCCAACGATGTTGTACCGGAGCCCGGCCCCGAACGTAAGGAACTGGCGGTCGCCGTTGTCCGGATGCTCGTAGTAGTACCCGGAGCGGAGCGCAAACAAATCGCTGTACCAGTACTCCACACCCGTTCCGACTGTAAACTGCTGCACCAGGGACAGGCTAGTGGCCTCCCCGTCCGGACCGACCTGCCCGCGGGCCGAGCCCCACGAATCGAAGAGAGCCTCGAACCCAGTATTCCCCACACGAACTTGTTCAGTCACAGTAGAATCGCCCTGCTGCTTCTGGATTTCTCTTTGCTCCGTACTGACTAATGACTTGTTGAAGTCCGTGGTAACGGTCAGCGAGTTATATTCGTCGAAGTCGATGGTCAGGGCCGGACCAAATCGCAGGTTGGCGGGAATGGGGTCTTTGTCCGGGCTGTTTTCGTTGAAGTCCAGCGTTCCGCCCAGGTTTGCGATGTTAAGGCCCGCCGAGAACGTGGCGTCTGCCCCACCCAACGTGAAGGGGGCGGACCGGTAGAGGGCTGAGATATCAGTGGCGAGCGTGGCCGCGTTCCCCTCTCCGGTGCCTTCCCGCAAGCCGGAGGTGAGCTTCGAGTGGATGTATCGGAGGGACGTCCCCACCCCCAACCGCTCGGAGACCTTCACGCCGTAGGATGTGGAAACGGCAAGCTGGTACGAGTTTGTCACACCGAGCCGGTTCCCAGACGGATCACGGATCTCGGTCTCACCAAGGTTGAGGTATTGGACGTTGCCCCCAAACGTCCCGACGCCGTCGACGTGGTACGACCCGACGAGGTACTCGTAAAACAGGTTGGCGTTAAATTCCGGTAGCCAGTTCGCGTGCGTAACCCCAACCTGCGTGTCCTTCTGGAACGCGAGGCCGGACGGATTCCAGAAGATCGTGTTGGCGTTGTCGGCGGTGGCCACCCCGGCGTTGCCCATGCCGGCCGCCCGGCTGTCGGGCTCGATGCGGAGGAAGAGGGCCGAGGACTGGGCGACCTGCCCGTGGGCAGGCACTACCAGCCCCCCCACGAGTAGCAGCCCAGAGGCAACAACGAACCAGCGGGACAGGCGCGGAAGAACCTGATCAGTCATAGCAGAAAAGATTGGTCGCGTACAGAGTGAACGTCAACGCCGGACACGACAAGGAAGTGCTCGTCTCCGGGCACCGATGCGCGAGCAGAGCAGAACCGCGACTCCGGTCCGGCGCACCGTGCCATTCCGGAATTCACTAGCGGAGATGCCCTGGTCGGCTCGGGATGCCCCTCATCCAATTCAATTCGCGCGGCGTCGTCTGTAGCGTTTGTGGATCAACAGGCCGTAAGGGATCTGCGGGGAAAACCAACGGGAATGTTTGACGCGCTAGAACCCATTTCGCTGTCCAGTACGAATGTAACAGCCATTCCGGACATATTCCAAAGACAAAAGATGTTGCGGATCTCCACTTAGGCGGACGGCGCCTGCGGGTTTCGTTGTTCAACCCTCGTCACGCCTCTTCTTGATCTTCGAGCGCGTCCCGAAGGCGGGTCAGCCGCTGAAGAGATTCCGCCATCCGCTGGCTGGCTTCCTGGATGTCCTGGGCCGACGAGGCAAACTGCTCGTCGAGCTCTTCCTCCTGACTCAGTTCAAGTAAAAACTGCGCGTTCCCGGAGATAATGGAGAGGGGATTGTTGAGATCGTGGTAGACAGTGGACAGGGTCTCGTGGAGCTCGTCCGTCGTTTCAGGCTCTTCGAAGTCACTCATTATACCGGGTCGCTACTGGCGGAATGGAAAGGGACGGTGAGGCAGGAGGGACCGCACTGTTGCAAAGCTTTACAAAGCATGGAGGGGACGTTTATTGACGACCTGAACACCACGGTCGGTGCGTTTCACATCGGCAACCGCGACGTCCGGGTCATGTTCGAAGAACAATTTCCATTCCGAATCCGCCGCCTGCCCCAAAAACTTGCGTTTCTCCTCAATTGTCCGGAGTGGGCGGACGTCGTAGGCCATCGTCCAAGCCGGGGATAGATGGTGCGTGGTCGGGAGAAGGTCCGCCACGTAAACGAGGGTCGTCTCGTCGTCCCGTACCATTACAATTTGTTGCGCCTCGGTGTGGCCGTGTACGAGGGACACGTCGACGTGTGGCAGAAGTGTTGTCTCTCCCTCCACACGGTTGAGCCGCCCCGTTTCTTCGATGGGGGCGAATGTGTCGGGGCGGAAGGACTGGGCCTCTTTCGGGTTCGGATCGGTGGCCCAGTCCCAGTGTCGTTGCTGGACGTGGTAGGTCGCGTTGGGGAAGGCAACTGCAGGATCCCCGTCGACCCGGCGTGTGCTCCCGCCCGCATGATCGAAGTGAAGGTGCGTGAGGATGACATCCGTCACGTCCGCCGGCGCTACCCCCTGTGCCGCAAGCGAACTCTTGAGGGTGGATCCGCTGTGATCCACCGCGAAGATGTCCTGGAACTTCGTGCCTTCGAACGTGTCGCCGACCCCAGTGTCGATCAACACGACGCGATCGTTTCCTGTCAGCAGGAGGCACCGCATGCTCAGTGGAATGCGGTTCTGTTCGTCCGGCTCAATGCGTTCCGACCAGAGGGGCTTCGGCACGATCCCGAACATGGCACCGCCGTCCAACCCAAACCGACCGGTTTCAATGCTGTGGAGCGTGTAGGGGCCAATTTCGGGCATCGGGGGATCGGCGTGTTTGTGACGAGAGATGTGGGCGCGTAATCTCTCGAACACCGACCTCAATGTCCACGGCTGTCATACCTCTTCGGGCGGAAAGTCTTTGAAGTGCCCGTTAGAACGAATCCGCCGCCGGACTCCCTCCTGCTCTTCAATACGAGGGATAACCGACTCGAAGTGGTTGATGAGGTAGCGGATTCGTTCGTTCTCGGTTTTCCCTTCGAGCACTTCTTGCTTTTGGTCCCCGTCCAGGGCGCCGTTTTGGGCCAGGACGAACGACAGGCGGTCCACATCCTCGTACAGATCGGGGCGGACCGTGCGGCCAGCCAGTTCCAACAGCTTCATGTGTTGTGTAATGGCTCGCTCTTTCAGATCGAGGTCGATGGTCGTCTCCTCATCCTCAATCAGCGCAATGTCGGCGGTGTAGTAGCTCGCCTGGTCGTCGCGAACGGTGTCAATTCGGAATCGCTCCTCCCCGCGCACCACGATGTCCGAACGCCCGTCGTCGTACTGCTTCACGACCTCTTCGATGCGGGCCGTCGTGCCCACGTCCGCCCGCGACTCCCCATCGGTTCGGACGATGCCGAAGGGCACCTCGTGCTCTAGGCAGTACGCGGTGAGGGCCCTGTATCGGTCCTCGAAGATATGGAGGGACAACTGCTCACCCGGATACAGGACAAGGCTCAGCGGAAATAGAGGAAGAGAATCAATCGAATCCATGGAAATACAACACCTAGTGTCGCAAAGATAGCACCCGAGCCGACCAGTCGGTTCGGCTCCTGTTCGAGGACAGGACGACAGTTATCTTCTGTTCTACACCCGGGATTCTTCCCTTGAAGAACTTCGTCTCGCTCCGGACCCGGCTCTGTATACGAGCGTGTACCGCCCCGTTTGTACAGTTTGGCACAACGGACCCTCGAACCCGGAGTTCGACGCCCGCCGCCAAAGGATCATTTTCGTTTCATCCCAAGATCAGGCCTCCGGGCGCTCTCCGTCGGGCGGGCCCGTTTCGGGAGCCATCTCGTCGGCTGGGGCCGGCGGGTGCAGCGAGCCGTGCTCAAGCCGAAGGATGCGGCCGGCCACCTCAGCGAGGGACGGGTCGTGCGAGGCCAGCACGAAGGTATGAGCCATCTCGCGGCTCAGCCGCTCAATCTCGCGGTGCAGGGGCTCGGCCGTGCGGGCGTCCAGATTGCCGGTGGGCTCGTCCATGAGCACCAGTGCCGGCTCGTTCATGAGGGCCCGGGCGATGGCTACTCGTTGCTTCTCTCCACCCGAGAGGGTACGGGGCCGATGGTCGGCACGGTCGTCCAGGCCCAGCAGGGCAAGCAGGTCGTGGGCCCGTGGCGTAACGTCCGCCAAAGAGCGGTGCTGGATGAGGGCCGGCATGGCCACGTTTTCGAGGGCCGTGAACTCCGGGAGCAGGTGATGAAACTGAAAGACAAACCCGATCGACCGATTGCGGAAGGCCGCAAGCTCCTCGTCGCTTTTCGCGAAGAGATCCGTTCCGGCAAACCGGACCGTTCCATCGGTCGGCCGGTCCAGGGCCCCCAGCAGGTGAAGGAGCGTGGACTTCCCGGTCCCACTCTCCCCCACGACGGCAAGAATCTCCCCTTCCTGTACGGCCAGGTCAAGGTCCTGAAGAACGGTAAGCGGGTCATCGCCCCCCGTGTCGTATTGCTTGAGGAGCGCATCGACCTGAAGCAGCGGCGTGTCCACGGCGGAAAGAGAAGTAAACGACGACAATGGAGTGGTGAGCACGGGCCGCCCGGAGCACGGATCCCTGGTGCACCCTCAGTTTTTGTGCGGGGACGAGCCGCGCCCCTCGCTAGTCCCCCCGTTCGAGCCCGTACTTGTTGAGTTTGTTGTAGAGGTGGGATCGCTGGATGCCGATCGTTTCGGCCGTCTGACTTACGTTCCAGTCGTGCTCGTGGAGCTTGTGTTGGATGAAGTGTTTCTCAAACTGATCGCGGGCGTCACTGAAGTCGTCGTAGCCCTTGATGAGCTCCTGGGCCGGGCCCTCCCCATTCCCCCCCGGCTGCAAAAACTGATCAATGTCGTCCCCTTCGATGACATCGCCCTTAACGAGAATGAGGAGGCGCTCGATGACGTTGTGCAGCTCTCGGACATTTCCCCGCCAGTCGTACCGCTGCAGCCGCCGGATCGCTTCCTCCGCAAAGTCTTTCGGCGGAAGCCCGTTGCGCTGGGCCACCCGCTCGGCGATGTGCCGGGTCAGCGGCGGGATGTCTTCTCGGCGGTCTCGGAGGGGCGGGACGTCGATGAGGATGACGCCGATGCGGTGATAAAGGTCCTCCCGAAACTGTCCCTCTTCAATCTCCTCCATCAGGTCCTTATTGGTGGCCGCCACCACTCGAACATCAACCGGAATGGTGTGCTCCCCCCCGACCCGCTCAATTTCATTTTCCTCCAGCACGCGAAGTACCTTCGCCTGCGCCGAAAGGCTCATGTCCCCAATCTCGTCCAGGAACAGCGTGCCCTCGTGGGCTTGCTCGAACTTGCCGATGCGCTGCTCCGTGGCCCCGGTAAAAGCCCCCTTCTCGTGCCCGAACAACTCGCTCTCAATCAACTCACTCGGAATCGCGGCGCAGTTCACCTCCACCATCGGCTCGTCGGCCCGGCCCGATTTGTAGTGCAGCCATTTGGCCACGAGTTCTTTGCCGGTGCCGTTCTCACCGGAGATGAGTACCCGCGCCGCCGTGGGGGCTACCCGCTCAATCGTATCCTTAATCGCTTGAATCTCGTCGCTCTCCCCAATGATCGGGGGCAGGTCTCCGGTGCTCTGCTCGGTGATCGTCTGCCGCATCCGGCGGTTCTCGACCTCCAGTTGCCCGTGGTCCAGGGCGTTGCGGACGGTTACCAGCAATCGGTTGAGGTCCGGCGGCTTCTCGATGAAATCGAAAGCCCCCAGCTTGGTCGACTCCACCGCCGTCTCGATGGTGCCGTGGCCACTGATCATGAGGACCGGGACCTCGTATCCCTCGTCGGCGATCGTTTCGAGCACCTCCATGCCGTCCCTCTTCGGCATCTTCACGTCGAGGATCACCAGGTCGTAGGCATTCTCGCGGAGGGCCACCAGCGCCTCCTCCCCGTCGACCGCCTCCTCCACCCCAAAGTCCTCATACTCCAGGATTTCGCGAAGCGTCCGCCGAATGCTCGCCTCGTCGTCAACGACTAAAATTGTAGGCATGCCGCGAAGGAGACTCGTCCATAGAACGCGCAGGAGGTCGAAGGACCAGACCTCGCCACAGGGATGCCTGGAGCCCCGAACGCTGATCTCTCACATGCTCGCGTCCCCGGACCCGAAGTGAAGGAGCGACTATGACGAGGGTGCGCTACCCAGACGCACTTCGGCGCGGGCCAGGTATTGCTCGGCGTTGCTGGCCTGGTCGGAGTCCGGGTACTCGTCCTGGATCCGCTCATATACCCCAATGGCCGCCTCGTACTGGCCGGCCTCTTCGTAGGCCCGTCCCGCATTGAGCAGATATCGGGGGGCCGTCAACTCATTCTGATACTGTGAGGCAGCCTGTTCGTAGAGATCGGCCGCCCGCTCAAAGGAGCCCTGGTTTTCCTGAATGGCCGCCTGTGCCGCGTACGCGCTGGCGCCGATGAAATCCTGCCCCTTCTCGAACCGCTGGTAATACGTGGCGGCCCGGTCGTACTCTTCCCGCTGATAGAGGGCGTTTGCGGCGTAGAAGGTGGCGAGGTTGCCCGCGTCGGTGCCGCCGTAGTCGTCCGCAATGGAAAGGAGCCCCGCCCGGTCGCCCGTCCCGTCAAGGGCCTGCTGAAAGTTGCCCTGCTCATACACCGGGAGAATCTGGCCGAGCTGCTGGTTGGCCGCCTCTTCCTGCTGCTGGTGGTAGTAGATGTATCCCGGAATCGCCAGAATCAACACCAGAAGCGCCACCCCGAGTCCCTGCGCGAGTTGCTTGTACTCGTCGTAGAACAGAAGGGCCCGCGCGTACAGGTCGACGAAGATGTTTTGCCGAAGTTCTTGTCGGCGCGACGTCTTTTCGGGCGTTTTGAGGGCAGCCATGTCCAGCGGGAGAGTCCGGAATCAGAATAACGCGAGAGGACGGATCGTCGATGGAAGAATTCCACACGGATGGATCCACATTGGGTACTGAATGCCGTTTAACGTCCCGTCGTTCATTCGTTTCCCCCGCGGTCAGGCCGTCCCGGGGTGGGTCCGGTTTTGCATGTGATCTTTACCGAAGAGACTTCCGGCTCTTTTATACCTTTACGACGCGATACGTATAGCTCATTTGCTTCGTAGCAAGGGGGATCCGCGAACAGATTACACCCATTGTCCCCTTGTGGCCGCCGTCACCGCGGCGTGCCTTCGCCCATCTGTTGAACTAAGACGACTCTTGACTCCTTATGTCGATCAAACTAGGAATTAATGGATTTGGCCGTATCGGGCGGCTGTGTTTTCGTGCCCTCCTGGAACGCGAGGAGGACGAGATCGAGATCGTGGGCATCAACGACCTGACGGACGCCGAGACGCTGGCCACCCTGTTCAAGTACGACTCGGTACATGGGCAATTCCCCGGCGACGTGCACCTGGAGGAGAACACCCTCGTGGTGGACGATGAGGAGTTTCCCGTCTTCAGCGAAAAGGACCCGACGAACCTTCCCTGGGGCGACCACGACACCGACGTGGTGATCGAGTCCACGGGCGTGTTCCGCACCCGGGACAAGGCGGCCCAGCACCTTGAGGCCGGCGCGGACAAGGTTGTCATCAGTGCCCCCGCCAAGAGCGAGGTGGACGCCATGGTGGTGCTGGGGGTCAACGACGAGATCCTCACCGGAGACGAGAAGGTGGTGTCCAATGCCAGCTGCACCACCAACTGCCTCGCCCCCCTGGTCAAGGTTCTCGACGATGCCTTCGGCGTGGAGAGCGGCCTCATGACGACCGTGCACGCCTACACCGCCTCCCAGAACATCGTCGACGGCCCCCACGGTGACCTCCGCCGCGCCCGGACCGCCGCCGAGTCCATCATTCCCACCACTACCGGCGGCGCGAAGGCTGTCGGCAAAGTTCTGCCCCACCTCGACGGCAAGCTCGACGGCATGGCGATGCGCGTCCCGACGCCGGACGGCTCGGTGACCGACCTCACGGCGGTCGTAGAGCAGGACGTGACGGTCGAGGACGTCAATGAGGCATTCTACGAAGCCGCCAACGGCGAGCTCGAAGGGATCCTGGCCTACAGCGATGACCCGATCGTCTCCCGCGACATCATCCACGACCCGCATTCCTGCATCTACGATGCGCCGTGGTCGAAGGTAGCCGGCTCGCAGGTGAAATTGGTCGGCTGGTACGACAACGAGTGGGGCTACGCGAACCGGACCGTTGATCTCGTGGAGCGGCTCATGAACGCGTAACGGTGCTCCCGCGTCGCCCCGTGTTCCGGGCTACGCCCTTGCGGGGCGGCGTGATCAATCGCTCGTTCTGTCGCTCAACTTCCCCGTTCCATGCACAAGTTAACCCTCGACGACGTCGACGTACGCGGCCAGCGCGTCCTCATCCGTGTCGATTTCAACGTGCCGCTCGACATCTCCGAGGACGGAAGTCCCTGTGTGGGG
Source organism: Salinibacter grassmerensis (assembly GCF_947077765.1). Classification (NCBI taxonomy): domain Bacteria; kingdom Pseudomonadati; phylum Rhodothermota; class Rhodothermia; order Rhodothermales; family Salinibacteraceae; genus Salinibacter; species Salinibacter grassmerensis. The sequence continues at coordinate 465,227 of NZ_CAMTTF010000003.1, forward strand.
GACGACACCCGTATCCGTGCCGCCCTTCCCACCATTCGCCACGTCCTCGACCAGGGCGGGAAGGCCATCCTCGTGAGTCACCTGGGCCGCCCAGGCGGACAGCCCGACCCGGACTTGAGCCTCGCCTGCGTGGGGGACCATCTCGGCACCCTCATCGAGGAGCGGGTTCGCTTCTCCAGCAACACGGTGGGGGATACCGTCGAGGAGGTCATCAACGGCATGAGCGACGGCAGCGTGATTTTGCTGGAGAACACGCGCTTCGACTCTGGCGAGAAGGCCAACGACGACACTTTCTCGAAGGCGCTGGCCAGCCTGGCTGACGTGTACGTCAACGATGCCTTCGGCGCGGCCCACCGGGCGCACGCCTCCACCGCCGGGGTGGCCGAGTTCATGGACGTGGCCGTCCTGGGGCGCCTGATGGAGGACGAGATCGAGGCCCTAGCGCGCGTCCGAGACGACCCGGAGCATCCCCTGGTCGCCGTCCTCGGCGGCTCCAAGGTCTCCGACAAGCTGGGGACGATCCGGGCTCTATCGGAGACGGCGGACCACCTGCTCATCGGAGGGGCCATGAGCTACACCTTCCTGAAGGTGCTCGGGCACGAGGTGGGAGCCTCCCGCGTGGAGGCCGATCGGCTGGAAACGGCCGAGGACCTGTACGAACAAGCCGAGGGCGCCATCACGCTCCCCACGGATCACGTCGTGGCCGAGGCGCCGGAGGCTGAGGCCGAGGCCTCGGTCGTGGAGGACGACATCCCCGAGGATCTCATGGGACTCGACATCGGTCCCGCTACAATTGACGCCTACCGCGACCGCATCCTCGACGCGGCCACGGTGGTCTGGAATGGACCCATGGGCGTGTTCGAGGTGGATCCATTCGCGGACGGCACGACCGCGATCGCAGAAGCTGCGGCCGACGCCACGGACGATGGCGCCTTTTCGGTGGTCGGGGGCGGCGACTCGGTGTCGGCACTGACCCAGTCCGGGTGCGACGACCGCATCAGTCACGTCTCCACCGGCGGCGGCGCCCTGCTTACGTTCCTTGAGGGCACCCCCCTTCCCGGAGTCGAGGCCCTCACGGATGCGTAGCTGCCCGACGCCCCGCTCCCCTCTCCGATGTCCTGCCTCCCGCCGTGCTTGACCTTCTCCTCCAGTTCGGTGCGCCTCCGGCATGGTTCGACTCGCTCAGCCTACGGGTCCTCCTCCTGGGAGCAGTGCGGATCGTCATCATTCTCGCCCTCGCCGCGCTCATTCTCGCGCTGGTCCGGCGGGGCACGGAGCGGTGGATCGCAGCCGTCGCGGATCTCCCGGCGACTGATCCCAAGCGCCAGCGCGCCGTCACACTTGGCAACCTGCTCCAGTCCACGGCAGGTTATGTCGTGTGGGCGGTCGCGGGCATCATGGTGCTCAGCGAAGTGGGCCTCGACATCGGGGCGCTCATCGCCACTGCCGGCATCGCGGGCCTGGCCGTTGGATTTGGGGCTCAGACCCTCGTGAAGGATGTCATCGGGGGCATTTTCCTCCTCTTCGACGACATTCTGCACGTCGGCGACCTCGTGACCATCAGCGGGCACACCGGAACGGTCGAGACGATCGGGGTGCGGCTGATCAAGCTGCGGAAGTTCGACGGCGAGCTCGTTATGATTCCCGCCGGAGAGGTGCGCATCTTTGGCAACAAGAGCGTCGAGTGGGCCCGCGCCATCGTGCCGGTGGGCCTCAGCTACGGCCAGGACGTGGATGCCATCCTACCCGTCATGGAACAGGTCGCGAACGAATGGGTGGCGGACCACGAGGAGATTGTGCTGGACGAGTCCCCGCAGGTGCAAGGCCTCATGGACTTCGGCGACTCGTCGGTCACGGCCCGGGTCGTGGTGCGCGTGGCGCCGGGCGAACAGTACGCCGCGGAGCGCGAACTACGACAGCGTCTGAAGCGGGCCTTCGACGCGAAGGACGTCGAGATTCCATTCCCACAGCGCACGACGCACGTCATCCAGAGCGAGGCACCGGCCCGAACCCCCGAAGCGGACGATGCATCGGATCCCCCTGCCCCCCCGGAGTCTGAAGAGAGCCGATAATCCCCATGCCTGCCCTCTCCGTCTCGTCGCTGTCGAAGACCTACCGCACCGGCCTCCTGCGGCGCTCAGCGGTGCGGGCACTCGACGGCATCTCGCTTGAGGTCGAGGAAGGCGCAATTTTTGGGCTTCTCGGTCCCAACGGGGCGGGAAAAACGACCCTCGTCAAAATTCTGCTCGGCCTCGTTCACCCCTCTGGCGGCACTGCCCGCCTCTTCGGCCGGCCCGCCGGCACCCCGGCCGCCCGCCACCGGATCGGGTTCGTCCCCGAAAACCACCGCTTTCCGGGGTTCTTCACGGCCACCCAGACGCTGCACGCCTACGGTCGCCTGGCCGACGTGCCGCGGACTGAGCGCAATCATCGCATCCCTCAGCTGCTGGACCGCCTCGCCCTCGACGGGCGGGGCGACACGAAGGTTAAGACCTTTTCGAAGGGCATGCTCCAGCGACTCGGGCTGGCCCAGGCCCTCCTCAACGAGCCCGACCTGCTGTTCCTCGACGAGCCGACCGGCGGCGTGGACCCAGTGGGGCGCCGCGCCATTCGGGACATCGTGCTGGAGCTGCGGGACAAAGGCAAGACGATCTTTCTCAACTCCCACCTCCTCTCCGAGGTCGAGAAGGTCTGTACGCAGATCGCCATTTTGCGGGACGGGACGCTGGTCCGGCGGGGAAGCGTCGAGGAGCTGACCGCCGTGGATCGGGTGTACGATCTCGTCGCCACGCCCGTCCCCGATTCGCTCCTGGACACGCCGGAGCTTCCCCTGACCCCCGCGCCCGACGGCTCTGCCTCTGCGTCGGACCTCGACCAGTATCGGGTCCACGCCGACGACCGGGCCACACTCAACGCGGTCGTGGACCGACTGCGCGGCGCCGACGTGGAAATTGAGTCCATCACCCCCCTTCGGCAGTCCCTCGAAGACTACTTCATCGACGTGGTCGATTCCCCGACCTGAGCGTCATGCGCCCCCTATTCGGTCTTGTTCTGATTACGTTTCGGGAGCTCTGGGCACGGAAGATCGTGCTGGGGCTGTTCATCGTCAGCTCCCTGGTGCTGCTGGCGGTCACCTTCGCCCTGAACCTGGACGTGGTGGAGGGGTCGCTCGCGGGCATCCGCCTCTTCGGGCAGGAAGCCGCCCCCGAGGACATGAGCGGGGAGGACGCACCGCCCTTGACGCTCTCCCGGGTGGTCGTCGCGGTGGAGTCTGTCGTGGCCGGCGTGGCGTACTGGATTGGCATTCTGCTGGCGCTCTTCGCCTCCGCCTCCCTTTTCCCGGACCTGCAATCCGACGGGCGTGTGGAGCTGCTGCTGTCCAAGCCCATTGGCCGCCTGAACGTCTTGTTTGGACACATGCTGGGGGTGTGGAGCGCCATCGGCATCCTCGCGGCGTATCTCTTGGGGGGGGTATGGGTCATCATGTCGCTCAAAACAGGGGTGTGGAACCCCCGCTTTCTGCTCTCCCTGCTTCTGGTCGTGGGCATGTTCGCGGTGATGTACGCGGCCGTCATGCTGATGGGGGTCTGGACCGAAAGCACGGCGCTGGGACTCATCGTCTCCTACGGCCTCATCTTCGTCTCGATGGTGCTGGCCGCTGCCGACCAGATCGGCCCAACCCTCGGCCCCGTCGGCAGCCCCGTCTTCTGGGGAATGTACCACACCTTGCCCAACTTCACAGAAGTCACCCAGATTGTCTCCACCCTGGCCAAAGGCGAGGCGGTGTCGTCCTGGTATCCGTTCGTCTCGTCGCTGCTCTTCGGCGGGGCCGCCTACGGAGTGACGGGCTACTGGTTTGTCCAGCGGGACTTCTGACCGTAGGGGCGGCGCATCTTTCCACCGGGCGTAGACTTCCCCCACTGCGTTGCCTATTTTTTCGCCCATCGCCTGTCCACGGTCCCCCTCCCCATGATTTACCAAACCCCCGACGCCCTTGACCTCCGGCTCAATCAAATTCCGCCGCTCCCTCGTCCGCAGCGTGTCGTCCTAACGACACCGACTCACTTCGACGTCGAATACGTCATCAACCCGCACATGTCGGAGAACGTGGGCGCGGTCAACAAGGACGTTGCCTGGCAGCAGTGGAAGGCCGTCCGCGCCGCCTACACGGCCCTCGACCACGCGCCCGTCACGATAAACGGCCAGTCCGGGCTGCCCGACATGGTCTTCTGCGCGAACCAGACCCTTCCCTTTTACAACCCCGAGTCCGACACAAAGGGCGTGGTGCTCAGCCGCATGCACAGCGAGCAGCGGGCGGACGAGGTGCCGTACTACGCCCGGTTTTTCGAGGAAAAGGGGTACGCGGTCGAGACCCTGCCCGAGAACCTGAACGCGGACTTTGAAGGCATGGGGGATGCCCTCTGGCATCCGGACCATCATCTCCTGTGGGGCGGGTACGGCTACCGGACGAGCATTGAGGCGTACGAGGCGCTCGGGGAGCTACTAGACGTCCCCATCGTGGCCCTCCGCCTCGTCGACCCGGACTACTACCACCTCGACACCTGTCTGTGTCCCCTAGACGCCCAGCACGCGCTCGTGGCCCCGGCGGCCTTCGACGACGCAGGCCGCGCTCTCATCGACGCCCTCTTCGAGACGGTCATCGAGGTGCCGGACCACGAGGCCCGGCATCAGTTTGCCTGCAATGCCCACTGCCCCGACGGCACACACGTGCTGATTCAGGAAGGCTGCGAGGGCACCAACGACCGACTGCGGGGCCACGACTTCGTCCCGGTGGAGCTCGACACCGGCGAGTTTATGAAGTCCGGCGGATCGGTATTCTGCATGAAACAGATGATCTGGTAAGCCCACACACTGGTGAGTCCACACAGGAGTCCCATGCAGGAGCAAGGTGCCTCTAGACGTGTGTCCTGGATACTGTGATGTGTGGAGGGGGGGCCCCAGAACAGGCACTCCCACGACACACGTATCCACCGCGTCTTGACAGCCCTGACGCTCCTCTGTCACAACGTCCGACCGCGTCGGAGTGATTGCCCCACGGCTTGTCTCGATCATTATCCCTACTCTGAACGAGGAAGACGCAATCGTCCCCACGGTGCGCCGGGCCCGCCGGCAGGAGGGCCCTGTGGAAATTCTGGTTGCGGACGGGGGGTCCACCGATGATACCCGGTCGGTGGCGCAGGCCCACGGCGCGGCGGTCCTACAGGCCCCGTGTGGCCGGGCCTCCCAGATGAACCACGGGGCCGATTGTAGCAGTGGAGACATTCTCCTTTTTCTGCACGCGGACACCCACCTCCCCCCGAACGGACTGTCACGGATCCGGCGTGCCCTGGCCGGGCCCGATGCCCACGCCGGCACATTTCGCCTGCGCTTTGATGACCCGACGCCGCTTCTCCGCTTTTACGCGTGGTGCACCCGATGGCCGTGGGTTCGTCTCTGCTTCGGCGACCGGGGCCAGTTCGTGGAGCGGTCGGCATTCGAGGCCGTGGGCGGCTTCCCAGACTGGCCCCTCTTCGAAGACCTGGAGCTAGCGGCCCGGCTCCACGGGCGTGGGGGATTTCACTTTCTGGATGCGGCCGTCACGACGTCGGCCCGCCGGTTCTACCGCCACGGGCCGCTCCGCCAACAGCTTCTCAATCTGTATCTGTGGAGCCACTACCTGTGGGGCACCGACCCGGACCGGCTGGCCTCCCTGTACCCCGACCGTCCCGCCCACCTCGACTAGCACTCCGTCCCGGCTAGGAGACGGCCTGCGCAAAAAGTGAAGATTCATGAAACCTGCTTGCATTGATACGACTTGCGTAGTACTAATTAAATAGTAATTACACACAAAGACATTCCCCCATGCAGCGAAAGTCCTTGACCCACCTCGGCGAAACGGAAATGGAGGTCCTCCACCACGTGTGGGACCTCGGCGAGGCCACCGTGGCCGACGTGCGCGAGCGCATTTTGGAGGACCGCGACGTGGCGTACACCACGGTCATGACAGTCCTCAAGAAGCTCGCCGAGAAGGGCTATCTCGACTACCACAAGGAAGGCCGATCGTACGTGTACAAGTCTGCCCAGGAGCAGGACGCGGTGCAGCACAGCCTACTGCGGCGACTGATGGAGAAGGTCTTTCGGGGCTCGCCTTCGGCGCTGGTGCAGACGCTCGTCCAGCGCGAGGACCTGAGTGACGACGAGCGTGAGGAGATCAGGGCCCTTATCAACGCCCTCGATGAGAAGAACTCCGAGACTGATGATGCAGATGATTCTTGACGGGCTCTCCGGCCTCGGCACGGCGACGATCGACCCACTGTGGCGGCCGGTTCTGGCGTGGACGGCCCTTGCTCTCCCCCTCTGGGCACTACTGGAGCAGACCGACCGCCTCCATCCGTACGCCGAATATCGGCTCTCACAGTTGATCCTCGCGGCCCTGCCCGCCGGCATCGTGGCGGTGGGGTTCGTTGAGCTGCTCCCTGGTGCCACACGTACCGCGGTCCTGCCTGCGCCGTCGGTTGTCGTGCTGCCGCCGATCGAGACCACGGCCGTCTCCACTGTCTCATGGTCGTGGATGCACGCGGTAGGGCTTCTCACCATCGGCGCGGTGGGAATTGGCCTGTTCCACCTTGGTCGCCTCGGGCTGGAGGTTTTGGCGGTATGCCGTGTCCGTCGGCGCGTTGGGACTACGGCGACGACGTCCTTGAACGCCGAGATCGATCGCCTCCGGAAGCAGCTCAACGTCGGCCGCCCGGTCCAAATCTGCACCTCTTCAGATGCGGCCGTGCCCGTGACGCTCGGCGGCCTCCGTCCCACGATTCTGATGCCGGAGCGGCTCGCAGACGCGCCGGAGGCACGTCGCATGGCCCTCCGCCACGAACTGATCCACATTCGCCGCCGGGACGACTGTGCCCAACTGGTGGAGCAGTTCATCGTCGCCCTGTTCGCCGCGCACCCGCTCGTGGGTCGACTGCGGCGACAGATTACCGAGGCGCGGGAGCGGGCCTGTGACGCGGCGGTCTTGGACCACGGCGCGACCCCCGCAGGCGACTACGCCCGCCTTCTCACCGCCTTTGCGGACGGAGACTCCTCTCGGCGCCTCGGCTCCCTCTCCCTCTCCGAATCGTCCTCTTCCCTCACCAACCGCCTTACTGCCATGCGCTCCTCAATGCCCTCATTTCTTTCCTCTCGATTCGCTCTCGGCACTGCCCTCGTGGCGGGGGGACTTGCACTCACGCTCGGCGTGGTCGCCTGCTCGGACAGCATCGGGCCGTCCTCCTCGACGGAGGAAACCACGGAGTCCAGCCCCTCCACGACGGCTAACAACGATGAGGTGTACATGGCCGTCGACGATCAACCCGAGCTCGTGGGCGGCATGGAGGCTCTACAGGAGTCCGTCTATTACCCCGAGGTGGCAAGGAGGGCGGGGCTTGAAGGGCAGGTCATCGTCCAGTTCGTGGTAGACGAGAAGGGAACTGTGACAAATCTCAAGGTCACGCGAGGGGTCGACGAGATACTGAACGAATCAGCCCTTGAGGCAGTGCGGCAGCAAACCTTTGAGCCAGGTCGAGAAGAGGGGGAGCCGGTGCCCGTACAGATGTCTCTTCCGATCACCTTCAAGCGGCCAGAGGCCGGTTCTCCCGAAACTACGACTCGGAATGAAGTTGTCGAATCTCCTAAATGGTCTCCGGCTGTTGCAAGTATTGAAGGAGGAAAACAAGCTCTTCAGGATGCTACCTCCTACCCTGATCTTGCCAGAAGTGCAGGAATTGAGGGAACCGTTCGCATCACCTTTACCGTGAGGAAATCAGGCGAGATCGAGGATGCCCGAGTCACGAAGAGCGTGCACGAAGCCCTTGATGCCGCTGCACTTGAGGCCGTGAGGAACGTATCGTTTACTCCAGCCAAAGAAGACAGCATTCTGGTTCCCACAGAGATGACCCTACCGATCAGCTTCTCCCTCGCAGGCAATGGAGAATAAAACTCTCCGTTTAGCGAGCCACCTGCCGGGCCGGATGGTTAGGGTCAGCCTCCGTAAGCCCGCGTTCTGCCGGGTCCCCGTTCTGTCGCAGGCTCCGGTTCCAGAACCAGATGATGACGCCGAAGAACAGGGCGGCCCCAAAACTCATGAGCCCGTTGATGCCGGCAATTCGGATCTGCGTATCCACGACCGGTGTCGCATTGATGGCCTCCGTGACGACAATGGACCGGCTGCCCCCCGACGCCACCCGTACCTGCAGGGTTTCTCGCCCCTTTAGGGCAGGCACGATGCCGTGGGGGAGCGAGAGCCGCTCGCGTGTGAGCGTGGAGCCGTCAGGCATCGGGACGCGGAGGCTCACGTAGTCGTACGTGACCTGGGTTCGGTTCGAGGCATGAACCTCCTGTACCTTCGCGGTGGCCGTCGTGCCTTGCGTCTTGGTGCTGTGCAGGTCGTACGCCACCTTCCCCTGATGCAGCGAGAGGACGACCATCAGGAACGGGACGAGCAAGGCAGCACGGGCAATCCAGCGGATCATCGGAGACAGGGGGTCCTGGTAGAGTGAGGATGGAGAGTATATCGGGTCCGTACGGCCGTGGTCCGCAGTCGATCAGTGGATGCCGGGGATTGTCCGTGAAAAGTCCTCCCTGAGCAACTCTACGACAGAAAGAGGTATGGCTTCCAGGTGTCTTCGATCTCGCCAGCAAAGTCCCGCAGAAACATCACGTAGCTGGGGCGGAACGGTTGGCGTGCCAGTTCCATGTCTGCCTCCTCAGGCGTCGAGTCTCCCTTCTGGTTGTTACAGGTGACACAGGCCGCCACGAGATTCTCCCACGTGTCGCGTCCCCCTCGAGACTTCGGCACCACATGGTCGATGGTGAGATTGCTTTGGGACCCGCAGTACTGACACGTGTTTCGGTCCCGCTTCAGAACGTTCTTGCGGGAGAGCATGACTCGCTTGTATGGGACGTTGGCGTACTGCTTCAGACGCACGATGCTCGGCCACGGCAGTTCTACGCTCGGCGAACGCACGTATCGATCGTCCGCCGATTCCACAAGGTGCACCTTTTGTAGGTGCATGAGGACAACGGCCCGCTCCACACTACAGACGGTGAGTGCGCTGTAATCCTGGTTCAACACGAGAACATGCCCGTTCATCGGACGCGAGCCTCCCATGCGGTACAGGACTGTCGCTCACTCCCCGCTCTGGCGGGGGCGGGACGGACCTCTAGCACGACCTGCGTGGAGTTAGTACGGAAGAGAAGAGCCTCCACCGGAATGTCCGGTGCTGATTCGGGATGCTAACGCTGCGGGTAAGCCCAAAATGCGTGGTGCGTTATCAAAGGTTAGGGCCCTTTGTTTCTCCGCGAGGTGCTCCGCAGGCTCGCACCCCTGTAACGTTTCTCTTTTTGTAAAACCCGTGTCACGGGTCCGTCATCCCCGCCCCTTCCTCCCGTCTTAGGTCGCGCAAGACGCGGCGCCAGGCCACCGGCGGATCGGCCTCGAAGCGAAGACGCTCCTCTGTAGCAGGATGATCGAAGCCGAGACGGTACGCATGAAGCGCAGGATGGGGAAGCGTCTCGAAGAGCTGATCGTAGAAATTCCGCCGGCTTCCACTCTGCGTCCCGTACCGGACCCGCTGCCCACCGTACTTCGGATCGCCAAGAAGCGGGTGGCCCTGCGAACGCGCATGCACTCGGATCTGGTGGGTGCGCCCCGTTTCCAACTCGAACTCGACGACGGACGTGTGGGCGTGGGCCTCTACGGTCTCGTAGTGCGTACGGGCCCACTTGCCCTCGTCCTCGGGCACGACGGCCATCCGCTGCCGGTGGTGCGGGTCGCGGCCGATGGCCCCCTCAATCGTCCCGTCCGGAGGGGCGAAGCCCCCCCACACAATCGCCCGGTACCGCCGGTCCACTGTGTGGGCCTTGAATTGCTCGGCCAAGGGCTGGTGGGCCCGGTCCCGCTTCGCCACGACCAGCAGGCCGGACGTGCCCTTGTCAAGCCGGTGCACGATGCCAGGACGTACCACTGGGTGATCCGGCGCCTCGGGAAGCGCGTTGACCAGCGAGAGGCCGACCTCCTCCTCCGACACCTCGTTCCGCTCATCGTCTGCGGCCACCGCCCCGCCATCCACGTGGTGAAGCAGGGCGTGGACGAGCGTCCCCGAACGGTGGCCCGGCGCCGGATGCACCACCATGCCCGCCGGCTTGTTCACCACGAGCAGGTCATCGTCCTCGTGGACCACGTCGAGCGGAATCGCCTCCGGCTCGGCCTGCATCGGCGGCTTCCGAATGAGCCGGAAGACGATCTCGTCGCCGGGCTCCACCCCGTACGACTTCTTGACGTCCTCCCCGTTCACGTTGAGGTGTCCCTTTTTGATTGCGCGCTGGATCTTGGTGCGGGAGGCCTCGGGGTAAAAGCGCGTGAGGTACTTGTCGATGCGCAGTGCGTCCGTTTCGGTCTCCGGCACGACCACCTCAACGACGTTCTCCTTCCGACGCACGTCGGCGTCGTACTGATTGGGATCGAATGACTCAGGAACTTGGCCCATCGCTCGAAAGCTAAAAACTCAAGGTACGGATGTCCGCCTCAACGCACGAACGAGTCAATCGCGTCGACGACAGTCCGAAGGTCTTCGTAATTGTTGTAGTACGTCGGCGCGAGCCGGAGCTTTTGGTTGCGCACCGCCCCGGTAATGCCGTGCTCCTTCAGGTGCTCGAACAGGGCTTCCGGGGCGTCCGGCGCGACCGTCACGATGCCGCTCGCGTGTGTCGGGGCGTCGGTGCCGTAACGGGGCAGCCCGCGGTCGCTCAGTTCGTCCGCGAGGGCTTTGGAAAGCCGAAGAACGCGCTCTTCGCACCACTCCGGGCCCGCGTCGAGGTACAGGCCGAGGGCTGCGTGCAGGGCCGCGACGCCGACGCTGTTAAGGGTGCCGGTGCGGAAGCGTCGCGCGTCGTCGTGAAACGTGAGGTCGTAGTCGTCGAGGTGCTCCCAGTCGACCGGCCCGTGGAGCCAGCCCGTGGGCGGCCGAAGGTGGCCCTGAAGCGCCTCGTCGCAGTAGAGCACGCCGACGCCCTGCGCGGCCATCAGCCACTTGTGTCCGCCGGCGGTCAAAAAGTCGATGCCCGTTGCCTCCACGTCCACCTGCAAGGCCCCGAGCCCCTGAATGGCGTCCACGCAGAAAATCACGCCGTGCTCCTCACAGAGCGCGCCGAGCGCCTCCAGGTCCGCCCGGAAGCCCGAGAGGAAGTGCACCCAGGAGACACTCAGGAGTCGCGTCTCGGACCGCAGGGTGTCGGCCACGTCCTCCACGGTGTACGCCCCCTCGTCCGTCGGCACGAAGTCAACCGCGACGCCCTGGTTCTCTAGGTTCAGAAACGGATATACGTTGGTCGGGAAGGCGCCATCGGGCACCGCGATGCGGTCGCCCTCCTCCCAGTCGAGCCCGCGGGCCAACACATTGAGGCCGGCCGAGGTGTTGGGGACGAACTCGACCCGACTCGATTCGGTGCCCAGTACCGTCGCCACCCGGTCTTTTGTCTCTTGAATCACGGGCAGGAAGGACTCAAAGTTTTCGACGGGCGCCTCTGGATCGGCCCCGTGCCGTTCTCCCACATACGCGTCGATGGCCTCGCGCACCGGCCGGCTCATGGGGCTCACCGCCGCGTGGTTGAGGTAGGTCTGATGCTCCGTGTGGGGGTAGTGGTTTCGGAGTGCTTCGGGGGTCATAGAGAGCAGGATTCTTCGCGAGAAGTAACGGCACTACCACGCGCCATCTCGGCTCGCGTTCGCCATGTCCCGGTCTGCTATTGTTGCAACGCCGAGGCCTGGCCGCCGCGGGGACTCGCCCCGGCCCCGGTGTTGCACACAGAGATCAGAACAAAGAACAGGGACAATCTACGACCGTCGAAATTGCTTCCCTGCGAGCTGACGCACGAGGCCCTTAAACTCAAGCCTGAGGAGAGTCGGAAGGGCCGACGACGGGTCAAGGCCCGTTTCTTTGCACAGCTCGTCGACGTGAACGGGCGTATCCGAAAGGGCGTTGTACAACACCTGTGCGTCGCCCGACAGGTCGTCGGGGTCGGGTCCGCCCCCCGCGGCCACGGTTTCCGCGTCCACCTCTTCAGGCTCTTCCACCGTCGCCGCCGGAAGCTCCTCCAGCAGATCGTCCATCGCCATCACGAGCTTCGCGTGGCCCTTCTGGATGAGGCGGTTGGTCCCCCGGCTGGAGTCTTTGGTGATGGCCCCCGGCACGGCGAATACCTCCCGGTTCTGCTCCAGCGCCAGGCGGGCCGTGATGAGGGCCCCACCCTCCGCGTACGACTCCACCACGAGCGTGCCGAGGGCAACCCCGCTCAGGATGCGATTCCGCTCTGGAAAGTGGGGCGCGTCGGGCTCTGCGTCGAGCCCATACTCGGACAGCACCGCCCCGTGCTCGGTAATCCGCTCGGCGAGGGCCGTATGCTTCTGCGGATAGATGTGCCCCACCCCCGACCCGAGGACGGCAATAGTGCGGCCCCCGGCGTCGAGCGCCCCCTTGTGCGCGGCGGCGTCGATGCCGTAGGCCAGTCCGCTTACCACCGTAAAGCCGCGGCGGGCCAACGCGGCCCCGAAGTGATGCGCCTGGGCCCGCCCGTAGTCCGTGCAGCGGCGGGTGCCCACGACCGTTACCATCGGGCGCCCGTCTTCGGGCAGCGTGCCCCGCATCCACAGGAACGCGGGCGGGTCGTAGATTTCGCGGAGGCGGTCGGGAAAGCGCGCATCCCACGGCGAGACGAGCGACGCCCCCAAATCGTCGGCCCGTTTCATTTCCCGCCGCACCGCCGCCCGGTCGTCGAACGTGAGGATGGCCTCGGCGGTCTGATCGCCCACCCCGTCCACCTGCGTCAGCGTCGAGCGCGATGCCCGAAAGATCGCACTCGGGGTCTCGAAGGCGGCCAGAAGGGCCCGGAGGCGCTGCGGCCCCACCCCCGATACGAGCGAAAGGCCAATCAGGGCCCGCTGGTCGTGGGCCTGGTTCTGGCCCGCCGGTTTGTCGTCGTCCGGAAGAGGCAGTCTCATGCGTCGATTGCGTCCGGCGATCGCGTGGAATGGACGGTGTCGAAGAGGGTATACTTGAGCTGGTCGAGGCCCATGTCGGCCACGGCACTGATCGGGAGCAGGGGCACGTCGTCCGGGAATTCGTCGGCCACCACGTCGGGCATTAGCTCTCGCTCGTCGGGGGCCAGAATGTCGATCTTCGACAGCGCCACGACGCGGGGCTTGTCGAGGAGGCCGGCCTCGTGGGACGCAAGTTCGTGGAGAAGCGCCTCGTACTCCTCACCCAGGTCCTGCGACGTGATGGGGATGACGAACAGTAGGACCGACGTCCGCTCAATGTGACGGAGGAATTGGAGGCCGAGGCCTTTCCCCTCATGCGCGTCCTCAATGATGCCGGGGATGTCGGCCATCACGAAGGTTTCGTACTCGCTTACGTACACCATCCCCAGTTGGGGGGTGAGTGTCGTAAATGGGTAGTCCGCCACCTCTGGCTCCGCGGCCGACACGGACGACACGAGTGTGCTCTTGCCCGCGTTCGGGAACCCCACAAGGCCCACATCCGCCATCAACTTGAGCTCGAACGTCAGATCGCGCTCTTCTCCCGGCTCACCGGGCTGCGACTCGCGGGGGGCCTGGTTTGTGCTCGACTTAAAAAAGGCATTGCCCCGCCCCCCCTGTCCCCCTTCGGCCACGCAAATGCGCTGTCCCGACTCCACGACCTCTCCGATGGTCTCTCCCGTCTGTTCTTTCACCACGGTTCCGGGCGGCACGCGAATGACCTTGTCCTCTCCCGAGGCGCCTGTCTGCTCGCGGCGTCCCCCCGGCTCACCATCCCCCGCAAAGACCTGGGTGTTGTGGCTGAGGTCCATCAGCGTGTAGAGGTTCTCGTCGGCCTCAACGTACACCGAGCCTCCATCCCCCCCGTCGCCCCCCGCGGGACCGCCCTTCGGCACAAACTTTTCGCGGCGCCACGCCACGATGCCTTTCCCCCCGTCCCCACTGCTCACTCTGAGATCGACCTGATCAAGAAACTTCATGCTGACCCCCCAAGGAGTGTCCCTTGGAGTTGTTTTGGACTATGAAAATGGTAGTGCCGTCGTACGTCCGCCCCACGCCCAAGGTTTTCACCGGGCTTTTTCGGCACAGTCCCGGACCTGTCCGGCCCGGCCGCGTACGTGTGGGCACGTCCGTCTTTTTCCTCTGACTTTTCGGCCTTATGAACGACATTACCATCTACACCGACGGTGCCTGCAGCGGGAATCCGGGCCCTGGCGGCTGGGCTGCCATCCTCCTTCCCGACGACGACCCCGACGCCACCGACCCGCTCACCGGCGGGGAGCCCCACACCACCAACAATCGCATGGAGCTGACGGCCGCCCTGGAGGCGCTCCGCGCCCTCGGCGAGCAAAGCCGGGTTGCACTCCACACCGACAGCGAGTACCTCTCGAAGGCGTTCAACGAGGGATGGCTCGACAGCTGGCAGGACAACGACTGGCAGACCTCCTCAAACAACGACGTCAAGAACCAAGACCTGTGGAAGGCGCTCCTCGAGGAGGCGGAGCGGCACGAGGTCGACTGGGTGTGGGTGAAGGGCCACGCCGACGACGAGTTGAACATCATGGCCGATGAGCTGGCCGTGGCCGCGATGGAGCAGTTCAAGTGAGCATGGGGCCGAGGACCACGCTCCTCTCGTCCAACACGGTCATGCCCGACCGTCTTCAGCCTCCCGCCGCCTCCTCGCCGCCCACACGGATCAGCTCGCCGCGGGCCGACAGGGCATTCCGAAACGCCTCCACAAATTCCTCTACCCGTGACGCACGGACCCCGACCGTGAGGGTCGTCACGTCCGTGTACTCGCTGTCCCACACGTCCGCGTCGAACTGCCGCAGCACACGTTCCGCCGGAGCGGTGTCGTCGTACTCGTACCGAATCTGAACCGGCGTCCGCACGACGCGCTCCACACACTCCGCCTGCTCCAGTGCCGCGGCCGCAGCATCGCCGTAGGCTCGTGCCAGGCCTCCCGTCCCCAACTCCGTCCCGCCAAAGTAACGCGTCACCACGATGAGCGTGTCCGTAAGGTCGTGCGCGTCAATTTGGCGGAGGATGGGCCGGCCCGCGGTGCCACTCGGCTCCCCATCGTCATCGTACCGAAACGTATCGCCGGCCGCACCGAGCCGGTAGGCCGAGCAGTGATGCGTGGCCTTGTGCTCTCGGGTGCGGACAGCAGTGATCGCCTCTTCGGCCGCCGTCCGGTTCGCCACCGCGACTGCTTCCGCCAGGAACCGGGACCCGTCGACAGTGTGCTCGGCCCGCCCCGAGTTTTCAAGCGTGCGATACGTGTCCGTCATGACGTGTGGACCGAATGCAAAGGACTTGTCCCCCGGCCTCTCTGGCGTGGAGCTGCCTGTTTTCCGCGGCGCCAAGGTGTAGTTGGAGCCGTCGCGTGTGCAATTGATCGACGACCCAGAAACCTGCACCGGGTGGACGGGTGGGCATAGCCTCTCAATCCAAGGGGGGATCCCCCACACAAGCGCAACAATGCTGCATCCCTAGTGCCAAGAGGGCACGTCGCCAGTGTTGATTCAGTAGTATTTTTGCGTCCCTTTCCCAGTTCCTCTGTACCCATCATGGCCCGATTGGCTTTCGTCGGTCTCGCGCTTCTTTTCCTGCTAAGCGGCTGTGGCTCGTCCTCCGACGAGGGGGACGACCGCCGCCGAGGGCGGGGAAACAGCTCTCCCCCGTCTGTGGAGGCCGTGCAGGCCCGCAACGGAACCCTTCCGCTGGAGGAGCGGATGAGCGGCACGGTTCGGGCGCGCAACCAGGTGGCGATCTACCCGGGACTGAGCGAGCCGGTCGTCGCCGTAGAGGTCCAGACGGGCGATTATGTCGAGGAGGGCGAGCCCCTCGTGCGCCTCCGGCGCGTGACCTACGAGCAACAGGTTCGACAGGCGGAAGCCGCCCTCCGGAACGCCCAGGCCGAGGCGAAGGGCGCCCAGGCCAGCCTCCGTGGGCTTCGCGCCCAACTAAAACGGACCGAGCGCCTCGCCGACCAGGACTTTGAGAGTCAGCAGCAGCTCGAGTCGTTACGGGCCCAGGTGAGCCAGGCCGAGGCCTCCTACGAGCAGGCCCAGGCTCAGGTGGAGCAGGCCGAGTCCACCCTGCAAGAACGGAAAACGGCCCTCCGCCGCACCGTCGTGCGTGCCCCAATCAGCGGATACGTGGGGCAGCGCAACGTCGAGGTGGGCCAGCGCGTGGGGCCCGACACCCGCCTCTACACCATCGGCGACCTCGACTCCATGAAGGTGCGCGTGGAGGTGACGGACCGGATGTTTGGGCGCATCCGCCCCGGCCAGACGGCCCGCATCCACGTGCCCCAGCAGGACACCGTCCTCACGGCGTCGGTGACTCGCATGTCGCCGTTTCTGAGCGAAGCGTCCTACAGCGCCGAGGCTGTGATCGAGGTCGGGAACGACCCCCGCCTCCTCAATCCCGGGATGTTCGTCGAAGTGGACGTGGCCTACGGGGAAAGCGAGCGGGCCACGATCGTCCCCCTCAGCGCCCTCTACGAAGACCCCGCCTCCAACACCCGCGGCGTCTTTGTGGCCCCGACACTGGGGACGGAGATTCCCGTGGACGTGCCCGAGGACTTCGACACGGACAATCCCCCGCCACTCACCCCCCCAACCCCCACCACCTTTCGGGAAGTTGAGGTGCTCGCAGAGGGCCAACAGACCGCCGGCATCCGGGGCGTCGAGCCGGGGGACTGGATCGTGACCGTCGGCCAGGACCAGGTCAGTTCTGCCGGACAGGAGCGAGTGAACGCCCGCGTCCGCCCCATGTCCTGGTCACGCCTGATGTCGCTGCAGCGCCTTCAGGACACGGACCTGCTCTACGATGTGCTTGAGCGACAGCAGCGCGTTGCGGAGCGGCGCTTCGGCAATGCAGACTCGACCTCCAGCGACTCCGCACAGTCGTCCATTGGGGGCTAGCCGCCCGCCCCCGCCGCACACTCTTTTTCTCTCTTCCCTTCCCTCATGGCTCTTTACGATACATCCATTCGGCGCCCCGTCGCGACGGCGATGTCGTTCCTCGTCGTGATCGTCGTGGGGGCCGTGAGCTTCTACTACCTCCCGGTGGACCTGCTTCCCGAGATTGAGTACCCGCGGGTGTCGGTGACGACCAGTTACCCGAACGTGGGGCCCGAGGAGATGGAGCAGATCATCACCGACCCGGTCGCGAATGCGGTCTCGAGCGTGTCGAACGTGGAGCGCATCACCTCCCAATCGTCGGAGGGCGACAGCCGCGTGAACATGGAGTTTGCACAGGGCACCGACCTCAACGCCGCCGCGAACGATGTGCGCGCTGCTCTCGACCGCATTCGGGACGACCTGCCGGTCGAGGCCGAGCCGCCCAGCATCCGAAAGTTTGACCCGAACAGCCAGGAGATCGTCTCGATCTCTGTCGAGTCGAGTCGGGACTTGCCCTCACTCACCCGGCTGCTGGAGCGCAACCTCAGCAAGCAGTTCGAGCAGATACCCGGGGTCGGGACGATCAGCGTGCAGGGGGGGATCTATCGGCAAATTCAGGTAAATGTGAACCGCGACCGGCTCGCGGCCTATGATCTCTCCGCCGCACAGGTCCAGCAGGCCATCTCTTCCTCCAACGTGGCCCTTCCGGGCGGCAACGTGAAGGAGGGCCTCAAGGACCTGTACGTGCGAACGCAGGGGGAGTACCAGTCCCTAGACCAGATTCGAAGCACCGTCGTGACCACGGCCGACGGAGCGCCCGTGCAGGTCCAGGACGTGGCGGAGATCGTCGACGGCTACGAAGACCTCGGCCGGATCGCAGAGCTGAACGGGATACCGGTGCTTCGACTCGACATCCAGAAGCAGAGCGGGGCCAACACCGTGAGCGTCGCGAACCGGGTCCGCGAGGAGGTGAGCCGCGTGAATCAGACCCGCTCGGACGTCCGCCTGACGGTTGTAAGCGACCAGAGCGACTTCATCCGGAAGTCGATCAACAACGTCCAGAACTCGGCCATCTGGGGCTCGCTGTTGGCCATCCTCGTGCTTTACCTGTTCCTGCGGAACGGGTCGACGACGTTCATCATCGCGCTGTCGATCCCCATCTCGATCATCGCGACGTTTGCATTGCTGTTCTTCAACGATCTAACGTTGAACCAGATGACATTCGGGGGGCTGGCCCTGGGGGTGGGCCTGATCGTCGACAACGCGATCGTGGTCTTAGAGAACATTATTCGACAGCGCGAGGAGAAGGGCCGGTCTCTGCGCGAGGCGGCATCGATAGGGACCCGCGAGGTGGCGGGCGCCATCCTGGCCTCCACGATCACCACCTCCGTGATCTTCCTCCCGCTCGTCTTCGCCCGCACGACGACGGCCTCCCTCTTCCAGTCCCTCGCGCTGGTCGTGGTCTTTGCGCTGGCCTGCTCGCTGCTCGTGGCGCTTACGCTGGTGCCGATGATGGCCAGCCGCTTCCTTACCGTCGACGCTGGCGAGGGGGATGCCACCGCAGACGCGTCGAAGTCCTGGTTCCAGCGTGCCTTCGCGACTCTAGAGAACCGGTACTCCGACGCCATCCGGGCCGCACTGCAGCGACGCTGGCTGGTGTTCGGCGCGACGGGCGCCCTGCTGGCAGGCGCCCTCCTGCTCTGGCCCTACGTGTCCGTCGAATTGGCCCCGCAGACCGACGCCAACCAGATCGACGTGGACATGCAGATGGCACAGGGCACCAACATCGCCGTGGTGATGGAGTACCTGGAGGAGCTGGAGCAGCGGGTCCAGCCCATGCTCCCGCAGGACGAGGTCGTGAACGTTGCCAAGCAGGTGCAGCCCTGGGGGGCCGAGGTGGAAGTGCAGCTGAAATCGGCCGGGGAGCGTTCCATCAACACCTTCGCCCTCGCCGACAGCATTCGGGCGGAGGTGACCGGCAAGGTGCCGGGAGCCGACACTCGCGTGAGCGCGCAGTCGGGACTCTGGATCCTACGACGCGTCTTCAGCGTGGGGGGCGGAAATGAGGCCCTGCGGGTTCAGCTCCGCGGGTACGACCTTGAGCAGGCCCAGAAGATTGCGCAGCGCGTGAAGCAGGAGCTCGAAACCGTAGAAGGGGTGGCCGGGGCGCGCAGCGGACGGCGCGAGGGCCAGCCCGAGCAGAACATCCGGTTTCTTCGGAACAAGATCTCGTCTCTCGGCCTCACGACCCAGGAGGTGGCGCGGGCCGTCCAGACCAACCTCGGGGGCAGCCGGGCCGCCTCCTACCGTGCCGGTGGTGAGCAATTCCCGATCACGGTCCGCCTCCGTCCCGAGGACCGTCTTTCCGTGCAGGACCTGGACAACGTGTCCATTCAGACGCCAGACGGGACCTCGGTCCCTCTTTCGACGCTCGTGACGACTCAGCGCGGCCGCGGCCCGACGGAGATCCAGCGCATCAACGGGCAGCGCGTCACCTACATCTCGGCCAACCTGACCAGCGACGCCGTCCTGGGCGAGGTGGTCAACCGGGCCCGAGAGAAGGTGTCGACCCTTTCTCTTCCCGAGGGCTTTTCGGTCACATTCGGGGGCCAGTACCGCGAGCAGCAGAAGGCGCAGACCGACTTCTTAATCGCCATCTTCATGGCCCTTGTGCTCATCTACATGGTGATGGCTGGGCAGTTCGAGCGCTTCCTAGACCCACTCATCGTCATGTTTAGCGTCCCGCTTGTTCTGGTGGGCGTGCTGCCGACGCTCGTCTTCACCGGCACCACCGTTAATATTCAGAGCGTGATGGGGTTCGTCATGCTTATCGGCATCGTGGTAAACAACGCAATTGTGCTGGTCGACTACATCAACCTGATGCGGCGGGAGCAGGACCTCCCTCTGAAGGAGGCCGTGGCCGAGGCCGGGCGGCTGCGCCTGCGGCCCATCCTGATGACCACGCTTACGACAGTGCTAGGACTGGTGCCCCTCGCGCTGGGCATCGGTGCCGGGGCGGAGATTCAAGCCGCGCTCGCGCGGGTCGTGATTGGGGGACTCACGGCGTCGACGCTCATCACACTCCTGCTCATTCCGGTGGCCTACGTGAGCCTCGAGCTGGCGGCCCGCACCGTGCGGTCGAAGCTTCCGGACTGGTCCTGGCTTCCCGACTCTACGGTGCAGCCCCGGCGGGCGTAGCGCAGGGTCCACGCGCATCTCCTCCATTGTCTGATTCCTGATCATGCGTCTCGCCCGCTTCTCCGCGCACACCCTGGCCGTTCCGCTTCTCGCGTGCAGTCTCTTGGGGACCGGACTGCTTCCCCTTTCCGGCTGTGCGCAGGATCAGGATGACTCGGCGACCCGCGGGCCGGACACCTCGGTCGCTCAGGTCCCATTGCCCGCTACGTCTCCCTCCATTGTGGACTCGACGGTCGATGCCGACGTGCCGTTCGTCGTAAGCCCCGAGAAGACGGTTGAAGGCATGCTGGAGCTTGCCGGCGTCTCGGCGTCCGATACAGTGTACGACCTCGGCAGTGGCGACGGGCGCGTCCCCATCACGGCCGCCAAGCGCCATGGCGCCCGGGGCGTCGGGATTGAGATTAAACCCGATCTCGTCCAGCGGGCTCGCAAGCGCGCCGCGCTCGCCGGCGTGAGCGATCAGGTGGAATTTCGGCGACAGGACCTCTTCGAGGCCGACTTCAGTGACGCAACCGTCGTGACGATGTACCTCTTCCCGGAGGTCAACCTGCGGCTCCGACCGATGCTCTTCGAGCAGCTCGACCCGGGGACGCGGGTCGTCTCTCACAGTTTCGACATGAACGGCTGGGCACCGGATTCCACTGTGAGCGTGGACGGGGACGTGTTGTACCTCTGGACCATCCCCGAGGAGGTTCCCGCCCACCTGCAGGAGTAGCGCACTCCCCCACCACAGCAAAACCCCCACTTCTGCCTGAAGGCAGGAGTGGGGGTGTCGTGTGATGGGCCCAAATGACGGGCTGAAAGTGGAGCCACTGGGATTCGAACCCAGGACCTCTGGAGTGCGATTCCAGCGCTCTACCAACTGAGCTATGGCCCCAGTAGGAGGATAGCCAGTGCGGGTGCCTGCTGACCTTCTCGCTATGACATGGTTGGCTACGGCCCGTTTTTCGCGTCTGTTCCTGCGTGGCGTGTGCCTGAACCTCCTCGTCGGTCGAATTGTCGTGAGAACCGTGCGAAGTCGGCCGGTCTTGACGAGCGTGTAAGAAGCCCCGCCGCACAGGCACGCCGCTTCCCTGGGACCGTATGTTCGGCTACTACTCTATGCCACAAGCCCCCAGGTGCCATGAGTCACCAAAATCTCCCGACCAAAACGTGTCCCGTATGCAACCGCGAGTTTGAATGGCGAAAGAAGTGGGAGGATGACTGGGAGAACGTGAAATACTGCAGCGAACGCTGTCGCCGCAACAAAGACCGCGACCACATCCCCTGGGCCAAGGAGGAATAGCGCGTAGCCGGCTCGGAACACCCCTGCTCACGTCTCCGGGGTTCGCCGCCTCGACACTCACCATTTCACCGCACTGACACCGTGCTTTCAACCGCTCTCGTCTGGATTCGGAACGACCTCCGCGTACGCGATCACGCCCCGCTTCGCTACGCGGCCGACCACTACGACCAGGTCATTCCGGTTTACTGCTTCGATCCCCGCCACTTCGGCACGACAATGTTCGACCTGCCGAAGATGAGTTCGGTCCGGGCCCGCTTCCTCCGCGAAAGCGTGCAGGACCTTCGAGACTCGTTTCAGGACCTCGGGGCGAACCTCGTGGTCCGTCGGGGACGCCCTGAGGACATCCTGCCGGAGCTCGTGCGGCAGACCGACGCCAACGAGGTGCTGCAATTTCAGGAAATCGGGGGGGAAGAGGAGGAGGTGGAGACGGCCGTGGAGGATGCGCTCCGGGACACCGACGCGACGCCCGGCTTCTTCTGGGGGAAGACCCTCTACCACATTGACGACGTTCCTTTCGACGGCCCCGACGACATCCCGAAAGTCTACACGAACTTTCGGAAGGCCGTAGAGAAGAAGAGCACGGTCCGGCCCACCTTGGACGCGCCGGACTCGCTGCTTCCCCTGCCCGAGGACATCGACCCCGGCACGATCCCCACGCTCGACGACCTCGGCTTCGACGATGACGGGACCGTTGACGAGCGAGGCGTCCTTCCCTTCCGGGGCGGCGAAAGCCGCGGGCACGACCGCATCGACGAGTACATCTGGCGGGGGGACTTTCTAAAGAAGTACAAGGCGACGCGCAACGGCCTGCTCGGCGCCAACTATTCCGCGAAGTTCAGTGCCTGGCTCGCCCACGGCTGCATCACCCCCCGGCAAATCCACGAGGAGGTGGAGCGATACGAGGACCAACGGGTCGACAACAAGTCCACGTACTGGATGAAGTTTGAGCTGATCTGGCGCGACTTCTTCAGCTACGTCACGTGGAAGGCCGGCGAGCGCCTCTTCCGCCCCGGCGGCATCAACGGCAACGACATCGACTGGCGCTACTATGACAAGTCCTTCGAGCGATGGGCCGCCGGCACGACCGGCATCCCGTTCGTCGACGCCAACATGCGGGAGCTCAACCTGACCGGCTACATGTCCAACCGGGGCCGCCAGAACGTGGCCAGCATGCTCTCACAGAGCCTAAAGCTGGACTGGCGAATGGGGGCGGCCTACTTCGAGTCGCGCCTCGTAGACTACGACGTGGCCTCCAACTGGGGCAACTGGGCCTACAACTCCCGCGTGGGCAACGACCCGCGGGCCCGGTACTTCAACATCGTGAAGCAGGCGAAGCGCTACGACGAGGACGGTGAGTACGTCCGCTACTGGCTTCCCGAGTTGAAGGACGTCCCCGACAAGTACGTGCACGAGCCCCATCGCATGAGCCACGAGCAGCAAAAGAAGTACGGCTGCGTCCTCGGGGCCGACTATCCGAAGCCCGTCGTGGATCTGGACAAGACGTACCAGCGGATTCAAAACGAGCGCGGTTGAGGACAAGGCCCCCGTACCGAAAAGTAGAGTGTGATCTCCTTGCACGCCGCGCGACCGCCTCTTCTGCCCGTCCCTTAAGGCCACCGTTTCACGGCGACAGGAGGCCGCACCGGGGACCGCCGCTCGTCCTTGCAACGCCTCCCTTCGCACGGTGGGCTCTGAACGGAGGGGCTTACGCCCCCCCACCCCTCCTCGACGTCGGCGCCCCAGTCCCCTTGGACCGCCGCAGGACAGGCCCGGCCACTAGCGCAACGCCCCCTGCCAGGGCCGCCACCAGCCCGATCGCGCCGGACAGGCCCACCGTGTCGGCCACAAATCCGAGCAGGGGCGGCCCCGTAAAGAGCCCGGCGTGCCCCGCACTCGCCACCGCAGCGATGCTGGATCCCGGCGCCATGCCCGGCGTCTGCGCCGCCCTCCGATACATGACCGGCACCAGCACAGAGAACCCGAGCCCCTGGACGAAAAAGCCTGCAATGCCCGAGACCGGGTGCGCAATTAAGACGCCCACCCCGAGTCCGAAGGCTGCGAGCAGTGCACCGCCCTGCACCATCCGCCGCGCTTCCAGGTGCTGCAGAAGCCGGTCGCCCTGGAGGCGCCCAAGGGCCATGGCCGCCGAGAAGGCCGCGTAGCCCAGGCCCGCGACGCCGGCCGTCGCGCCAAGGCCGTTTCGGAGGTAGACCGCACTCCAGTTCGAAACCGCCCCCTCCCCGAGCAGCACACAGAAGAGCAACGCGGCGAGTCCGGCCAGTGCCGACGACGGCATCGCAAAGACGGGACCGGCCTGTGCCCTCGTCGGTCCCCCCAACAGGGCCCCGCGGTGGAGCAGTATGACTCCGGCCCCCACCCCAACGAGGCCCGCGAACTGCCAGCCGAGGGAAAGCCCGAGTGCCGCGGCGCCACTCCCTACCCCGGCCCCCACCATCCCGCCAATGCTGAAAAACCCGTGGCAGGTGGATAGAATGGGCTTGTCCCGCCGGTCCTCGACCGCGTTGGTCCGGGCGTTCATCGCCACGTTGAGAAGACCGTTCATCATTCCGGCCCCGATGAGTGCCCCTGCGAGGCCCCCCGCACTCTGCACAAGTGGAAGCGCGATGAACGGGACTCCTTGCCCGAGGGCCAGCACGAACGTGGTGCCCCCTGCCCCCCACCGGGCCACCAGCCAGCCGGCGAGGGGCATTACGAGGAGGGTGCCCGCCGGCATGCCCAACAGGACCAGCCCAAGGGCCGCCTCCGATAGTCCAAGGGCCGCCTGCACCTCCGGGATGCGGGCAAACCAACTCCCCACGAAGATACTCAGGAGTGAAAATACGAGTGCAACGGCGCGGCTTGGCCGGTGCGTCCAGACAGTGCGGAGAGACGTAATCATCATTCCCAACCTCCGACGCGACGGCGGCTCCACAGGGATTCCACTTCTCCCTCCCGGCCCGCCATGGCCTGTTCAGTAGCTCAGGGACTCTTTCGGCCGCCCGCTACGAAGAAATCGTCTTGGCGCCACGCACAGTCCACCTCCGTGAACCCGGCGCGCTCCATGGCTTTGAGCTGCCGATAGAGCGGCAGGGTGCCGACGTGGTCTCCAATGAGGAAGTGTCCCCCCGGGCGCAGGGGCTCAAGGACGCTACGGAAGAGGAGTTCATAGCGCGACTCCGCCTCCGCCGGGTCCACCTCGTGCCCCACGATGGCGTGGAGGGCCAGCGAGGCCACCACGAGGTCGTAGGGCCCGCCCGGGAGCGGCGCCCCGTCGGAGGGCACCGCCACCTGAAGCGGCTCGGCGTTGCGCGTGAGTTGCCCCACCTTCTCGTGTGCGATGGAGAGCAGGTCCGGGTCTTCATCCAGCAGCACGAGTTCTACCTGCGGGTACGCATCGAGCACCGTAGCGGCTGCATTGCCGGTGCCGCACGCAAGGTCGCCAACAGTGGCGCCGGGCGGCAGGGGCGGAAGGGCCATGGCCAACTCTTCCAACATCGGAATGGCCTGTGGAAGCCGTCGCTCCAGATGGATGTCGTACCAGCGGCCGTCGTCCCAATGCCCCCCCTCACGGCGCAGATTATCTCTCCAGTTCGGAAGGTCACTCATGAACGTAAAGGCGTGAGATCGAAGCAAATGGACGTGTGGAGACGCACTCGTGACGGGCTAATGGACCGCCGTGGCTCCCTGACCGCTTTTCTTGTGGATGCCCTCCTCGTTGATGTGGCCCACGTAGCGCCCAAGGATGGTAACTTCCTCAAACACATCAGGCTGGATGTGAATGTCGTCGTACTCCGGATTGCAGGGCTCCAGGCGAAGGCCCTCATCGTCGTGGTGCACGCGCTTTAGGGAGGTTTCTCCGTCATACAGGACCGCGCCAATTCCCCCCTCCGGAATGTCCTCGTCGATGAGCAGGACGTAGTCGCCGTCACGGATGTCTGCCCCCCGCATGGACTGTCCCGACACCCGGATCGCGAAAATCTGGTCGAGGTTCGGGAAGAGCATGTCGAGCGTGATGGTCCCCAGGTCGGCCTCCACGGCTTCCTGGAGCGTCCCGGCCGAAATAATGCCCTTCACCGGGATGCCCGGCTCCTTTTGTTCCTGATAACGCTTGGCGAGGTGATAGCCCTGATCGTCCCGCGTGAGGTGCCCCTTGCGATGGAGCGCCTTTAGGTTCTGGGTGACACTGTTGGGCGAGTTGTAGCCGAAGTGATCGATAATTTCTCGATAGGTCGGCCACACCCCTGTCTCCCGAGTGTGGTCGATCAGGAACTGCAAGAATTCATGCTGCTTGGCAGTGAGCTTTTTCCGGCCCATGACGGAAAAGCGGTAGCGCTCAGCTGATGAATGGAATGCCGGCGTTCTCGAAGAGAAATAGAGGCGGCCACATATTCCACACAGTAGGGTATCCAGAACGCCGGAAAAGGTCAAGTCGCTCGTTCGGTCGGCCCCGTGCCCTCAATCTGCGCGATGACCGAGCGGCTCCGATCCGGATAGGCGTCGTCGAACTGGTACCGCAAAAAGTCACGCACGAGGGCTTCTACCTCTCGCCGAACCGCCGGGGTCATGTTCAGACGCATCACCGTATCGAGATCGGCACGGGCACAGACGGCGTAGGCCCGGAGGGCGGGCCGGGAGGCTCGCCTCGGCTGTTCCGGCGTCGCGTCCGCCGGATACACCCCTCCGTCGGCCAGGGAGAGGAGTCCCTCATCACCGGTCACGGCCTCCACCCGTGTCCGGTCGACGGCCGGTGCCACCCCCAGCATCTGGGCCAGTTGGAGTTGCACGTACGGCCAGAGGTTACTCACCCGCGTCTCCACGGTGTTGAGGCGATGAAGGGCCCGGACGACCAACGCAAACGCAGCGGGTTGCGGGTCCTCCTCTTCCATCAGGGCATCGACCAGCTCGACAATGCGCAGCCCCACCGTGATGGTTGGCAGCTTCTCGCGGAGACGGTGGAAGGACTGGACGTGACTGCTTTCACTGAGGGTCTGCAGGGTGCGGGAGGGTTTGTGGTAGAACACCACCTGCGTGTACGCCATCGGTTGCAGGGTCGCCCCGAACGAACTTTTGGGACGCCGGGCCCCCTTCGCCATCACGCCAATCTTGCCTTTCTCCTGCGTGAAGAGCGTCACAATCTGACTCGTTTCGCCGTAGTCGATGCTCCGCAGGACAACGGCTTTCGTCCGGACGATTGAGCGCTGTGCCATGGTCACGAAATACTGACAGGTTCAGGGGCAACACCCCCCATACGGGGATTTTCGACCGCAAATTGTCGAGGGTCAAATTCAGGCCAATGGGCCCATCCCTCCAGGCTTCACAGACGTTAAATTCTGGCTCCACTCGTGTCTGTATGTACGAGACAATGGATTACAGCGTGGTGCGTATCCCCGTAGGTCCGTCGCCATGATTTGGCTCTACCGGCTGCAGCAGCGGCTTTCCATTACCCGTCAGGAGGGCCTCGCGATTCTCACTCTGGCCGTGCTCTTTCTGGTCGGCCTCACGGTGCGCCACATTCAGAAGCAGCAGGTTCCTCCAGTGGCCACCGACTCGCTCGTCGCCCAGCCCTCGGCAGACTCAACCGCCCCTTCTTCAGCGTCCGCCGAGCCGCGGCCGCCCTCCGCGGAGCACCCGATCAATGTAAATGCAGCGTCGCCGGAGGCCCTGGACGCCCTGCCGGGAATTGGGCCCGCCCTCTCGAAACGGATCGTGACGTATCGGTCGACCCAACGTCCGTTCCAGCGCGTCGACGAGTTAAAGCGCGTCGGCGGCATCGGCCCAAAGACACTTTCAACCCTCCGTCCTATGGTCCGGGTCGCTGCTCCGGATAGCACCTCTGAATAACGAATCGAGCGCACTCGCCTATGACTCTATGAGCCGGACGGACGGGGGGCCGCTTCGCCCTGCTTCGCGGAAGGGTCGGATTCCTCTGCGGTCTCCGTTGCGTCCGACGAGCCTTCCTGTTGCTCGCGCACCCGCTCCGCAACGGCCTCCGGGGTCCACTCTTCCGCTACCTCCTCCTCCCGGTCGAGAAACCGCCAAATCGGCACGAGAAGCAGGGCGGCGAGCAGGGCGAATCCGACCAGGGTCCCGGCAATGATGGGCAGGTATTCGGGATCAAAGAGCGGCGATGCGTCCATGCGTTGAGGCGCGTACCAGAGCAGTATCGTGTGCGTGTACATACGTGCGATCCTCTTGGCCGTTCTGCATGCGTGCCTTTCGGTACGTCCTCACGAGTCTTGCACTTCGAACGCCGGAAAGGTAGATTCCTCATTGCGAAATCTACTTTCTCTACAGTTTTCGTGAACCACAAGCACGGTCATGTCTTTGCCCGGCAGCGCGACAGGGTCCTCTGAGGCCCGGCTCCTCATCGCGGAGGACGACCCGGACCTCGGAAGCAGCCTGGAGTCATTCTTTGCCCGACACGGCTACGCGGTTCACCACGCCACCGAGGGCGAGAATGCGCTTCAAGAGATGACAACCCTTCCCCCCTACGACCTTGTGCTGCTGGACGTGAAACTGCCAAATAAGGATGGGTTTGAGGTGCTGCGGGAGGCGCGGCAGTCCGGGGTGAACTCGCCCGTGATCATGCTCACGGTCAAGGACGAACACAAGCACAAGCTGCGGGGCTTCGACCTCGGGGCGGACGACTACGTCACCAAGCCCTTTGACACAAAAGAGCTTGCGGCCCGCGTCCAGGCGGTCCTGTCCCGAAGCGAGTCGGCCCTCCCCGACACCGGGGATGTGTATGGGTTTGGGAACGTGACCGTCCACTTTCCCGATAAAACTGCCAGGAGAAATGATGAGCCGGTCGGTCTGACCGAGCTGGAGTTCGACATTCTGGCCTACTTCATCGAGCACCGGGGCCGAACGGTCAGTCGCGAACGGCTTCTCCGGGACGTGTGGGGCATCAGTGGCGACATTACCACCCGCACCATCGACCGGCATGTGGCGTCGCTCCGCAAGAAAATTGAGCCCACGCCGGACGATCCTGCCCATCTACAGACGGTCTACGGCATTGGGTACAAGTTCGTGGCCGAGGATGGCCCCGACTCTTCCGGGGCTTCCGCCTCGGAGGACAGTTAGGGCTCTGCTCCCTCATCCTGCGGATGAGCCCGCAAGCCTCCCCTTCAGATCCGGGTCGTGGGGAAAGCAGACCGCCACCAACGCTCCACCTGAGCCGCGGGAGATCGATATCATTGTAGGGTGGGGCCCCTCGCAACGAGTCGCGGAACGCCTGCCTGTCTGTGCGGGACACGCTGGCCCCCACGTCCGCGTCGAGCGAGAAGGTGCCTTCCACGACCTCGTCGGTGGTCGTCTCGACTGTAACGGTCCCCTCTTTTAGCGGGTAGAAGTGCAACGAGTCGGCGGTCTGCCGCCCGTAGCTGGCAGTAAAGAGGCCCCCCGGAAAGAATCCTGGCTCACAGGGACCGTCGCAGCGCGCATCAGGGCCCATCTCATAGGTACCCGGATCCAGGGGGCCGTCGGCCAGCCGCATGAACGACAGGTCGTGCGTCACTGTGTCCTCGTATGTCCCGGCGAGCTGGAGGACGGTGACGGTCTTACCCAGCGGCTGGATGGGGAGCACAAAGACGCTTTGCTCGCCGAACGACAGATCGGTGCCGAGTGTCGCCTTGCCCTCGACGGAAGCATTCACCGGCGCCCCCGCCGAGAGCTCGAAACGTGGCTCGGGCGTTGACTCAGGGCCGGTGCCGTCGCAGGCAGTGAGGAGTCCTACGAGCAGGAAAACCATCGGACGAACAGTCCATCGCATGATTCCATCACCCTTGACTGAGAAAATGTTCGGTTTTCGAGAAATATGGTCCAGACTATATTGTGAACAATTAAAATTTGGGAGAAATGATTCTGATGAAATCTCTTTCTGTCAGGGTTTCGGGGTTCAGCGACCGGTTTGTAGCTTGTTGTCGGACTCGGTGTAATTTCCAACGGTCAGTCCTGTAGTGTGGATCGTGAAGCCGGTACAGTTTCGTTTTCGATGAGCAAGCACGAGCGGCAGGATCGGCCCGACGTGGATGGGAGCACACCGTGACTGTCGCCCCCACATCTACGATGACGGTGTCCGCAGGCATGGCCTGGAGAAGGCACCGCTCCAACGCGTTCGTCGAGATTCGTCGAGATAGGCGGACGTCTGGATATCCTCGTCGTAGATCCTCCCGGTCTCCGGCGTGGGCCTCCTCCATCCTCTCCTTCGCTTTCGTCTCTATTGCCCTTTTCTTCTATACTCGATGGCCTCGTACACGGAGCGAACAGCTTTTGTCACCGGCGGCACCGGCTTCGTCGGGAGTCACCTCGTGGAAGAACTCCTGCACCGCGGCATGGACGAGGTGCGGTGCCTGGTCCGTACCGATCCGAAGTGGTTGGCCGACCTGGACGTAACCTACGTGCACGGCGACCTGTCGGACGTGGACGTTCTCTGGGACGCGCTCGACGGCGTCGATGAGGTGTACCACGTGGCGGGCCGCACGCGCGCTCCAACCGAAGAGGAATTCCGTGAGGCGAACGTACAGGCCACGCTCAACCTGCTGGGGGCTGTTCAGCACGCCGCGCCCGACCTGGACCGCGTACTGATAACCAGCAGCCTCGCGGCCGTAGGGCGCTGCGATCAGGACGTGGCGACGGAGGATGTGCCCCTCCATCCCGTCAGCATGTACGGCCGGAGCAAGGCACAAATGGAAGAAGCCCTTCGGGAACGCCCCGAGACCACCCCCGAATCGTATGCCGGGACGCTCCCTCTTACGGTCATTCGCCCCCCGGCCGTCTACGGGCCGCGCGACCGCGACATTCTCGACTTCTTTCGCGCGATCAAGCAGCACGTGTGCCCCATCGTGGGCGGGGGCTCGGCCCGCACGCTGAGCCTGGTGCACGTGCAGGACCTCGCCACCGGCATGGTGGACGCGGTCCGCCATCCGGACGCAAACGGAGAGACCTACTTCCTCGGCAGCGCGCGGCCCCACGCCTGGAATGAGGTAAAACAAGCCGCCACCACGGCCCTCGACACCTGGGCGGTCACCCTTCCGGTGCCGGGGCCACTGCTCGGGGCCGTGGGAGCCGTGGCCGAGGCCTGGGGCTGGGCAACCGGCACCCATCCACCCCTCAATCGCGACAAGACCCGCGAAATTCGGCACGCCTGTACGGCCTGTTCCAGCGAAAAGGCCGCCCACGACTTCGACTACGAGCCGTCTACCTCCCTCCACGACGGGGTGGCCCACACGCTTCGTTGGTATGAGGAGCACGGGTGGCTGTAGGGCCCTCGTTCCCGCCCGACCTCTCCGCGAATCCTCGTCGCGAAAGCGTCGTACATGGTAGTCGCTCCAGGCGGGGAGCCGCAATTTCTTTCACGATCAACTACCGTTTTCCACCGTGAGCAGCCTCGGATTCAACACGGGCTACATCGAAGAGCTTTACAAGCAGTATCAGGACGACCCTGATAGCGTGAGCGAGAGCTGGCGCGAGTTCTTCGCGGATTACGACCCGGACGCCTCCTTTATCCCGGTCAGCCGGACGACCGCAGGCGACGGGGAGGCCACCACTCCCCCCGAAGAGCCCACGGAACCGGAGCCAACGGATCGCGACTCCCCGCCCGACTCGCCCCCGCCCCAGACAGAGGAGGCCGAAGACGGCGTCGTGGAGCCCCTGCGTCCCGCCTCGGCCCCGGCGGTCGACGAGGAAAAAGCCGACGTGACGGCCATGACGGGTCCGTCGGCCAAGGTCGTCGAAAACATGGAGGACAGCCTCGGCATCCCGACGGCCACCTCCGCCCGTACGATCCCGGTCAAACTACTGGACGAGAATCGCACCCTCCTGAACGACTATCAGAAGCAGGTGGGCGGCGAGAAGGTGTCGTACACGCACATCATCGCCTACGCGATGGTACAGGCGATGCAGAAATACCCCGACATGAACACCACGTTTCGGCGGAACGAGGACGGCACGCCGGAGCACGTCGAGCCGGACCAGATCAACCTGGGGCTCGCGATCGACGTGGAGCGGCGGGGCGAGCGCACGCTCCTGGTTCCGAACCTCAAGGACGCGGGCAGCCTCAACTTCGCCGAGTTCCTCGGGACCTACAACAACGTTGTCGGCCGCGCGCTGAACGGCGACCTCGACCTGTCCGATTTTCAGGGCACCACGGCCACCCTCACCAACCCGGGCATGATCGGCACGTCGATGAGCGTGGCACGCCTGATGCCCGGACAGGGCGTCATCATGGGGGCCGGGGCCATCGACTTCCCGCCCGAGTACCGCGGGTACGACTCGGAGGTTGCCAGCAAGGCCGGCGTCTCTCCGGTCATGACACTGACCTCCACCTACGACCACCGCGTCATCCAGGGCGCCACCAGCGGGGCCTTCCTCAATCACATTGAGGAGCTGCTGATGGGCAACCACGACTTCTACCAGCGGATCTTCTCCGAGCTGGGCGTGCCCTATCAGCCGTTCCGGATGGCTACCGACTCCACGCCGCAGCTCGGGCAGTCCCAGCCCCAGGACGAGCTCGACATGACCGAGAAGCAGGCGGCCGTGCTCCAGCTGATTCGGGCCTACCGGGTCCGCGGCCACCTGCAGGCGGACATCAACCCGCTCGGCTACGAGTGGGAGTACCACGAGGAGCTCGACCCCGCCACCTACGGCCTCACGGTCTGGGACCTGGATCGGGAGTTCATCACCGGCGGCCTCGGGGGCGAGGACAAGCTGCCCCTGCGCGAGATTCTATCCATCCTGCGGAAGTCCTACACCAGCAAGGTGGGGACGGCCTTCATGCACATCTCCGACCCTGAGGAGAAGACGTGGATCCAGAACCGGATCGAGCCGATGCGGAACGCCGGTCCGCCGTCGGAGGACGAGCGCCACCGGATCGTCCAGAAGCTCAACGCGGCCGAGGCGTTCGAGCGCTTCCTGCACACCAAGTACATCGGCCACAAGCGCTTCTCGCTGGAGGGGTCAGAGACCATGATTCCCCTCATCGACACCCTTCTCTCCGACGCCGCCGACGCGGGCGTGGAGGACGTGGTGATGGGCATGGCCCACCGCGGGCGCCTCAACGTGCTGGCCAATATCATCGGCAAGCCCTACGAGGAGATCTTCTCCAAATTCGAGGGCAACATCGACCCGAATACAACGCAGGGATCCGGCGACGTGAAATACCACCTGGGGGCCGAGGGGGACGTCACCTCGCCCGACGGCAACGAGATTGCCGTGACGCTCGCCTCCAACCCCAGCCACCTGGAGGCGGTGAACCCAGTCGTGGAGGGCATGTCCCGCGCCAAGCAGAACCTGTTGCGCGACGAACACCCGGAGGCCACCGAGGACGACTACCACGACGCCGTAATGCCCCTTCTGCTCCACGGCGACGCCGGCTTCGCCGGACAGGGCGTGGTGGCGGAGACCCTCAACCTCAGCAAGTTGCGCGGCTACACCACCGGCGGCACCGTCCACCTAGTCATCAACAACCAGATCGGCTTCACCACGCCGCCCGGTGACGCCCGCAGCTCCACCTACGCGACAGACCTAGCCCGTGCCATCGAGGCGCCGATCTTTCACGTCAACGGCGACGATCCGGAGACCTGCGTCCGCATCGCGCGGTTGGCGTTCGAGTATCGCCAGCGCTTCAACAAGGACGTGGTCATCGACATGATGTGCTACCGCGTCCACGGGCACAATGAGGGCGACGAGCCGACCTTCACGCAGCCGTTGCTCTACGAAAAGATCGAGGAGAAGCGCTCGCCCCGAAAGCTCTACACCGAAATGCTGCTCCGCCGTGGCGAAATTGAGCCGGACGAGGCCGAGCAAATGCTCGACGACTACCGGGGCCGGTTGCAGGAAGCCTTCGAACGCACCAAGGACCTGGAAGAGAAGGACGCCGAGAAGGCATTAGATGAACGCGTTCAGCGCACGGCCGACGATCGTCTGCCCACGGTGGACACAACGGCCGAGCGCGAGCACCTGGAACGGGTCGTAGAGGTGCTCACCGACTTCCCGGACGACTTCAACGTCCACCGGAAGCTCGAACGGCTATTCGGGAAGCGTGACGACCTCTTCTACGATGAGGAGCGCATCGACTGGGCCTTCTCCGAAACCCTGGCGTTTGGCTCGCTGCTGCAAGAGGGGACCCGTGTCCGGCTGAGCGGACAAGACTCGCGACGCGCCACCTTCAGCCAGCGGCACGCCGTCCTCTTCGATCAAGAGACCGGCGAGGAGTATACCCCCCTCAACCACCTCACCGACGAGCAGGAGCGACTCCTCATCTACGACAGTCTGCTCTCGGAGTACGCCGTGGCCGGATTCGAGTACGGCTACTCAGTGGTGGACAAGAACGCCCTCACCTGCTGGGAGGCCCAGTTTGGGGACTTCGCGAACGGGGCAGAGATTGTATGGGACCAGTTCGTGAGTGCCGCCGAGGAGAAATGGGGACAGACCTCCAGCCTCGTGGCCCTGCTGCCGCACGCCTACGAGGGACAGGGCCCGGAGCACTCCTCGGCCCGCCTGGAGCGCTTCCTGCAGCTTTGTGCGGAGCAGAACATGATCGTCGCCAACTTTTCCACGCCCGCGAACTACTTCCACGCCCTACGCCGGCAGGTGAAGCGCGACGTGAAGAAGCCCCTCATCATCATGACGCCGAAGAGTCTACTACGGCATCCGAAGTGCGTGTCCACGCCGCAGGAGCTCATGGAAGGGGGGGTCCAGGAAGTGATCCCGGCCGAGACCGAACCCGCCGAGGCGACGCGACACATCCTCTGCAGCGGCAAGGTCTACTACGACCTCGTGACGGCGTTGGAGGACACTGATCGTCACGACGAGATTGCCATTACGCGCCTGGAGCAGTTTTATCCCTTCCCCGAATCGGACGTGAAGGAAGAGCTGGAACGCTACGCGGAGGCCGACAACACGGTATGGGTGCAGGAAGAGCCAAAGAACATGGGCACCTGGTCGTTCCTGCAATCCCGCCTAGACGACCTGCTCGAGGAGGTGCACGGCCCCTGTGAGCAGCGCATTCAGTACGTCGGGCGTCCGGCAAGCGCGAGCCCGGCCACCGGCTCGGCGAAGGTGCACGACCGGGAGCAAGAACAGCTGGTTGGTGAAGCCCTCGGCCTCTAAAATTCCTCCTCGTCAGAACTTCTCCCTCGTCAGCCCCGAAAGCCCCACCCGGTGTGGTGGGGCTTTCGGGTTGAGGGGGACCCAAAGAAAAAGGGACGGACCCGCTCGGGCCCGTCCCCAACAACGTTGCCGCGCGCCGATTCACCGACGCCGGCGACCAAATGTGCGGCGCTCTACTTGCGCTTCCGGTTGTCGCCACGCTTCCGCTGGCGGTGACGCCGGCGGCGAGACCGCTTCTCTTCAAGCCGCTTCTCTTCTGAGGGCTTCATGTAGGTCATGTTCTGCCGATACTCCTGCAGCACACGACTCCGGTTTACCTGACGCCGGAAGCGCTTGAGCGCACGATCAATGTCTTCGTTGTTTCGGACTTTTACACCAACAGACAAAGTAGATCCCTCCGTAGGGAGTTTGGTTTTGAAATAGAGTGGACGCTGCGCAAAATACAGAGTGGAAACGCGAATGTGAGAGGCATGTTTCTTTTCCGCACTTTGGTATTACTTCCCCAGTCTCTCCCCCACATGACGGCTCTCTCTCCCCTGGTATTGGCGACCGGAAACACCGGCAAGGTCGACGAGCTCCGCGCCCTGCTCGTCGGCCTCGACCTGACGCTCCTTCCGGCCAACGAACTCGACCGGTCTCTCACCGTGGTTGAGGACGCCGACACCCTCGCCGGCAATGCTCAAAAGAAGGCCCGGGCGTACCACGAACACACCGGTCGCGCCGCCCTCGCCGACGATACGGGCCTGGAGGTGGCGGCGCTCGACGGAGGACCGGGCGTCCACACCGCCCGGTTCGCTGGTGCCGACGCCACGCCCGAAGACAACAAACAAAAACTGTTGAGGGTCATGGACGGGGTGAGTGACCGACGCGCTCGCTTTCGGACCGTCGTGGCACTCATCGACGCAGACGGAGCCACCCATACCTTCGAGGGCCGCTGTGAGGGCACCATCGCAGCTGCTCCCCACGGCGATGGGGGCTTCGGGTACGACCCAATCTTCCGCCCGGACGGCTACGACCAGACGTTTGCCGAGATGCCGGCGGAGGCGAAAAACGAGATCAGTCACCGCCGAAAGGCCCTCGACGCCCTTCGTGCCTTTCTTTCGAGCCTGGAG
Source organism: Salinibacter grassmerensis (assembly GCF_947077765.1). NCBI lineage: Bacteria > Pseudomonadati > Rhodothermota > Rhodothermia > Rhodothermales > Salinibacteraceae > Salinibacter > Salinibacter grassmerensis. The sequence continues at coordinate 500,918 of NZ_CAMTTF010000003.1, forward strand.
TCCGACACGGATCGCTGACCACCGCCGTTCGTCTCTGCTTCCCACCTCTACGCATCACTCCGTATGGTTGCTCTCGTACAGCGCGTTTCCGAAGCCACCGTCGAGATCGACGGCGAACCTGTCGGGGCCATCGGACACGGCCTGCTCATCCTGCTCGGTGTCCATGAGGACGACACCCGCGCCGAAAGCGCATGGTGTGCCGAGAAGTGCGCCCACCTGCGCGTCTTTCCCGACGCCGACGGCAAAATGGACGAGTCGCTTCTCGACACCGGGGGCGATGCCCTGGTGGTGCCTCAGTTCACCCTCTACGGCGACACGAGCGCGGGCAACCGGCCCTCCTTTACGGAGGCCGCGCCGCCCGACCGGGCCGACCGGCTCTACGAACACTTCGTCCGTGAACTCGAAGGGCACCTCGGACGAGACGTCCCTACCGGCGAGTTCGGCGCACTGATGGATGTCCACCTCACGAACGACGGCCCGGTGACGCTCTGGGTGGAGCGCCGGGCGGACGAGTAGCTGGGGTGGGGCGCGGGAAGACGGCAGTCGGTCGTCTCGGCCCGGTTACCGGCCGAGGGGCGGGTTGGAGGTCTGGAGGCTCGCTGGAAGCTCCGTGTTGCCGGTAAGGTAGCGATCAACCTGACGGGCCGCGTCGCGCCCCTCCCCGATGGCCCACACCACGAGTGAAGCTCCCATCCGGGCATCCCCCGCCGCAAAAATGCCCTCTGCGTCCGTCATCAGTCGGTCGTCCGTGGCGAAGGTCCCATCATCGGCCCGCGCCACGCCCGATGATGCGAAGGGATTGCTGTCCGGCCCCGTGAACCCGATGGCGACGAGAACCAGGTCGGCAGGGATCTGGAGCTCGGGGTCGAGAACCGTCTTGTCGGCGCGACGGCCATCCTCGTAGGTCCACTCTACCCGCTCGGCCTGCAGTTCATCCACCCGGCCGTCGTCATCGAGGTCGACCAGTGCCTGGGTATTGACCGCAAACTCCTCGGCCCCGCCCTCCTCCTGGGCGTAGGTCTTGGTGTACACCTGTGCGGCCTCCGGCCAGGGATTGTCCGCCGCCCGCTCGGTGGAGCCTCGCTCGTTGATGCCAATCTGGACGACCTGCTTCGCACCCTGTCGGTGGGCCGTGGCGACGCAGTCGGCCCCGGTGCTCCCGCCCCCCAACACAACGACATTCTTGTGGGCGGCCGTGGTACCACCAGGGGCGGCCTGGCCTTGCTGACGACGGTTTTCCTGCGGGAGGAACTCCATGGCCGGCAGTACGCCGTCCAGGTCGGTGCCCGGGACCGGGAGCGTACGGGGCTCCTGTGCGCCCAGGGCGAGACACACCGCATCGTGGCCCGCGCGAACCTGCTCCGCCGGGAGGTCAGCCCCCACCTCCGTGTCTACTACGAACCGAATGCCCTCTCGCCCAAGCTGATCGACCCGCTGCTCGACGCGGCGCTTCGCAAATTTGAAGTCCGGAATGCCGTATGTCATCAGGCCGCCGATGGCCTCGTCCCGTTCGTAGACCGTTACCCGGTGCCCGGCACGGTTGAGCTGCTGCGCGGCGGCAAGGCCGGCCGGCCCGCTCCCCACCACGGCCACCTGAAAGCCAGTCCGTTCGGCGGGCGGCTCCGGCTGAATCCAGCCTTCCTCCCATCCCTTGTCCACGATGGCCCGCTCGATGCTTTTGATGGCCACGGCATCGTCGTTGACGGCCAGAACACAGGCATCCTCGCAGGGGGCCGGGCAGGTGTAGCCCGTAAACTCCGGAAAGTTGTTCGTGGCGTGGAGCTGCTCCAGGGCCTCCTTCCAGTCGCTGCGGTGCACCAGGTCATTCCACTCCGGAATGCGGTTGCCGATGGGACAGCCGCTCATGCAGGTGGGCACCCCGCAATCGACACAGCGCTCCCCCTGATTCTGTAGGGCCTCGGGGCTCCACTCCGGCGCCCAAATTTCGCGAAAGTCAGCCGTGCGCTCCGTGGCCGACCGCTTGCCGATGGGGCGGCGCGGGTGCTTCCGGTATCCGTCCGGATGGTGTTCGCGGGGCATGGCACTTGAGCGTAGGGGTAGAGAGCGTAGGGGCAGGGGGGCAGAGGATGCGCCGTTTCCGATGCGTATTGCGTGAGGGACGACGCGCAACGAACTTCTCCCTCACGCTTTCACGCTTCGCGAATCATGCAGCTACGGGAGCAGACGCCGACGGCGAAGACGGCACGGTGGGGCGGATGTCCTCTCCCCGTTCGAGACTCGCCTCCACCTGTCGGGCGAAGGCGTCGGGCATGACTTTGCGGAACCGGCCGACGTACTTCTCCCACTCGTTCAGCACGCGGGTCGCCTTGGCGCTGCCCGTGTGGTGAAGGTGGTGCTCCACGAGGCGACGAACGAGGCGGCGGTCCCGCTCACCGGACAGGGCCTCGACGCGCACCATCTCGCGATTGACCGTGTCCGCAAAGGTCCCGTCCTCGTCGAGCACGTACGCCTCCCCGCCACTCATGCCCGCCCCGAAGTTGCGGCCGGTGCCTCCAAGCACGACGACCACACCGCCGGTCATGTACTCGCACCCGTGGTCGCCCACCCCCTCCACGACCGCCTGTGCGCCGGAGTTGCGAACCGCGAAGCGCTCGCCGGCCTGGCCGTTGACGTAGGTCTCTCCCCGGGTTGCGCCGTAGAGGGCCACGTTGCCCAGGACGATGTTCTCGTCTGCCTCGAAGCCCGCTGTCTCTGGGGTGCGCAGAATAATCCGCCCCCCGGAAAGGCCCTTCCCGACGTAGTCGTTGGCCTCGCCCACGAGCCGAAGGGTGACCCCGGAGGCCAGAAATGCCCCGAAGCTCTGCCCGGCCACCCCCTCAACATCAACCTCGATGGTGCCGTCGGGGAGCCCGTCCGGCCCGTAGCGACCGGTCACCTCGGAACTGAGCATGGCCCCGACCGCCCGGTCCCAGTTGTGAATGTCGTGGGTTATCTGGACCGGGGCCTGCTGGTCGAGGGCCGGACGGGCCTCTTCAATAAGGGTATGGTCCAGCTTGTCGTCGAGCTTATGGTTCTGTTCCGTCGTCTTCCGCGGATCGTCGTCGCTGGCCGGACGGTGCAAAATCGACCCCAGATCCAGCCGACGGGCCTTCGGGTGGTCGGTGTTCCTCTGCCGCAACAGGTCGGTACGCCCCACCATCTCGTCGACGGTGCGCACCCCGAGGTCCGCCATGATCTCGCGGAGTTCTTCCGCCACAAAGTGCATGTAGCGCATCACGTGCTCGGGCTCGCCCACGAACTGCTCGCGCAACTCCGGGTCCTGCGTGGCGATGCCCACCGAGCAGGTGTTGCAATGACACTTCCGAAGCATGATGCATCCCAGACAGACGAGTGCCGCAGTGCCGAAGCCAAATTCCTCTCCGCCCAGCAACGCCGCCACCGCCACGTCCCGCCCGGTTTTGAGGCCGCCATCCACACGGAGACGGATGCGGGAGCGGAGGTTGTTTTCGAGGAGCACCTGCTGCGCCTCCGATACGCCCAACTCCCACGGGAGGCCCGCCGACTTGATGGAGGTCTTCGGCGACGCCCCCGTCCCGCCGGACTGGCCGCTGATGAGGAGGGCATCGGCCTTCGCCTTGGACACGCCCGCGGCGATGACTCCGATGCCGGCCGCTGCCACGAGCTTCACGTGCACGTCGGCCGCCGAATTGACACTTTTGAGGTCGTGGATGAGCTGTGCGAGGTCCTCAATCGAGTAGATGTCGTGGTGGGGCGGCGGCGAAATAAGCGACACCCCCGGGGTCGTGTAGCGCGTCTCGGCGATGAGCTCGTTTACCTTCTCCCCCGGCAGGTGTCCACCCTCCCCGGGCTTCGAGCCCTGCGCCATCTTGATTTCGATGTCGTCGGCGTGTTGGAGGTAGGTGCTCGTCACCCCGAAGCGCCCACTGGCCACCTGTTTGATCGCACATTCGCGTTCGGTGCCGAAGCGGTCGACCTGCTCGCCGCCCTCGCCGGTGCTGGCCCGCCCGCCAATCCGGTTCATCGCGACGGCGAGCGTCTCGTGGGCCTCCGGGCTGAGGGAGCCAAACGACATGGAAGCCGTGAAGAAGCGCTGGACAATGGACGCGGCAGACTCCACCTCGGCACGCGGGATGGCCGCGTCGGGCGCGGCGTCAAACGCAAGCAAGCCCCGCAGCGTCTGGTGCTGGGTCGACTGCTCGTTGATCAGCGCGGCAAACTCATCGTACGCCGCGCGGTCGTCCTGCCGCACCGCGTGCTGGAGCGTGCCAATCGTTTGTGGGCTCCACTGATGATGCTCCCCGTCCCGTCGCCAGTAGAGCTCCCCACCGCTCTCCAGGTCCGTCGCGCCCGGCAGGGACTCCTCAAACGCGCTCTCATGACGATCGCGCAGATCGGCCTCCAATTCGTCGAGGCCCGCCCCTTCAATTCGCGAGGGGGTGCCGAAGAAGTACGCCTCCACAAATTCCGAGTCGAGGCCAACCGCTTCGAAGACCTGCGCCCCCTTGTAGCTCTCGAGGGTGGAGATGCCCATCTTGGCCATCACCTTGAGAAGGCCCTGTTCGAGAGCCCCAACGTATCGCTCGACGGCCGTCTCCGCGTCGGGCACCGCGTCGCTGCGCCCCGCCCAGTCGCGCACAGTGGCGTAGGCCAGATAGGGGTGCACGGCGTCGGCCCCGTAGCCCAAGAGCGTGCAGACGTGGTGCACCGCGCAGGGCTGCCCACTGTCGACCACGAGCGCCGCGTGCGTCCGGCGGCCCGCCCGGATCAGATCATGGTGCACGGCCCCCACGGCAAGAAGACTCGGGATCGGAAGCCGGTCCGGCCCCGTTGCTCGGTCCGACAGGTGGAGAATTTCGTCGCCCGCCGCCACGGCCTGGCGCGCGTCCCGGCAAATTCGCTCAACGGCGGCCTCCAGGCTCATCTCCTCCCCGAATGTCGTGTCGATCGTCGTCGACCGGATGCCATTCGTGTCGACGTGGCGGAGCGCGTCCAGCTCCGCGTCACTGAGGATGGGCGAATCCAGGTGCACCTGCCGGCAGTGCTCCGGCCCCTCCGTGAGCAAATTCCCCTTGCGCCCGACGTGGCTTTCGAGCGAGGTGATTAGCTCCTCACGAATGTAGTCGAGGGGCGGATTTGAGACCTGCGCGAACAGTTGCTTGAAGTAGGTGAAGAGGGTTTTGCTCTGGTCCGAGAGAACGGCGGGCGGCGTGTCGTTGCCCATCGCACCCACCGGATCCTTGCCGTCCTCTCCCATCGGCTGCACGAGCCGCCGGACGTGCTCCCGCGTGTAGCCGAAGGCCTGCTGCTGCCTAGGGAGGGCCTCCGCCTCTCCGTTCAAGGAGGACAGGCCCTCCGGCCCGGGGGCATCGCCCGAGGGTGCACCGGCGGACACGAGCGTGCGGAGCCGCACGCGGGACTCGTCGAGCCACCGTTTGTATTTTTCGTCGGTCAGTTGGTCAAACACTTCCTCCTCCGGCACGATGCGCTCCGCCGCCGCGTCGGCAAGGAAGAGCTGGCCGGGTTGTAGCCGGTCCTTTCGGGCCACCCGTTCGGGCGGCACGTCCACCACGCCTGCTTCGCTGGCCATTATGAGCTGGTCGTCGTGGGTGACCCAGTAGCGACACGGCCGCAGGCCGTTGCGGTCGAGCACCGCCCCGACACTGTCCCCGTCGGTAAAAGCCGCGAGGAGCGGCCCGTCCCATGGCTCGATGAGGGTCGAATGGTACTCGTACCAGGCCCGCCGGGCCGGACTCATCCGGGCATCCTTGGTCCAAGCCTCCGGGATGAGCATCCGCAGGGCGTGCGGCAGCGAGCGACCGCTCTCTACGAGCAGCTCCAACACGTTGTCGAGCACCGCCGTGTCGCTCTGCGCCGCCGTGGTGATGGGCCGGATCCGCTCCAGATCCTCCCCGAAGGCGTCGGTGTGCAGGTCTGCCTCCCGGGCCCGCATCCAGTTGAGGTTGCCACGGAGCGTGTTGACCTCCCCATTGTGGACGACGGTGCGGTAGGGATGAGCGAGGCGCCACGCGCCCAGCGTGTTCGTGGAGAAGCGGGAGTGGACGAGAGCCAGGGTCGATCGTACCCGATCGTCGGCCAGTTCCGGGTAGTAACTAGCAACCTGCGCGTTGGTGAGGAGCCCCTTGTAGACCACCCTGCGCCGGTCCAATGAACATACGTAGAACGTCTCGCTGTCTTCGAGGTCGCTGTCCGCCACCGCCGATTCGAGAAGACGACGAAGGACGTACAGCCGGGCGTCGAGAGTCTCGGGAGAAAGCGACGCGGTGGGCCGGATGAAGAGTTGCCACACGTCGGGCTCCGTGGCGCGGGCCGTGGGGCCGAGGTCCGAGGCGTCGGTCGGCACAGAGCGCCACGCAACAGATTCAAAGCCCTCGGCTTGTACCTGTTGATCGATAAAATCGCGGAGCGCCGATTGGACGTGCTCGTCGGTCGGGAGAAAAAACTGGCCGACCCCGTAGGAGTCTACGTCGTTGAGACTCGGGACAACATCTTGATAGAACGCGTGCGGCTTCTGAATCAGGATGCCTGCCCCGTCGCCCGTGTTCTCTTCGGCGCCGCGCGCGCCACGGTGATCGAGGCGGCGAAGCAGCCCGAGTGCCTCGTCAACCATTGTGTGGCTCTTCGTGCCGTTCAGGTCCATAAGGACCCCGACGCCACAGTTGGATCGTTCTCGCCGGGGTCCTAGTGCCGGGCGGTCTGGGGATTGCACGAGGGATGGGGGTGGGAGGGAGTGGCCCATATTCGTGTCGCGGGTCGTGCCGCAATGGAAACTATTTATTCGGACCGGTCAGACGTCTGGAACGGCCTTTTTTTCATAATCCGTGTAAAGGGACCCGTTATATGAGTGAAAGCCCTGTGAGTATCAAATGGTGATTTTGTGCAAAGCGCTTTCAGTCACTGGTTCTTTACGAAAAGCGCTTCTACAGAATCACTTATTCTCGACCTACTGTCTTTTTGTACCTTCTACTGCTTACTTCTTCTTAGATGCCATCCTCCGAGCTCCTAATTACGAATGCCCGCGTGCACCCCGTCAACGACGCTCGTGACGAGCCCGTCCCTGCCACGGCCCTAGCCGTCCGCGACGGCCGTATTGCCGCGGTTGGCTCATCCGCGGAGGCGTCGGCGGCCGTTCCGGGCGCCCGGCGCATGGACGCCGGCGGGCGGACCATCGTGCCGGGCTTCATCGACGCACACGCCCACCTGCAAGAGTTGGGACTGGCCCTCCGACGTGCCGACCTTACGGATGCCTCGTCCCCGGACGCGGTCGTCGAACAGCTCCGGTCATTCGTCGCCGACCACGACCACCCTCCCGACGCGTGGCTGCGGGGCCACGGGTGGGACCAGACCGAGTGGACGCCCGCTCGCCTTCCTTCTCGTAGCGCCCTGGATGCCGCGTTCCCGGAGCGTCCCGTCTGGCTCACGCGTACGGATGTCCATGCCGGCTGGGCCAACACGGCCGCTCTAGAAGCCACCGTGGGCCTGAACCGCCTCCATGAGATGAGCGACCCCGACGGCGGGCACATTCACCGCGACGGCACTGGTGTCCCCACGGGAGTGCTGGTCGATGCCGCGATGACCCTCGTTGAAGACCATATTCCGCCCCCTAGTGAGGCACAACAGGAACGTGCCCTCTCCGCCGCCCTCCGCCAGACTGCCCGGCGCGGCATCACGAGCCTACACGACGCAGGGCTGGGGCTCTCTACCCTGCGACGAGTCCAGCGCTTTCTGGAGGAGGGGCGGTTCCCACTCCGGCTGTACGCCATGATCGACGGGCGCGGGGACACGCTCGAGCATTTCTGTGACCGCGGCCCACTGCATCACCCATCCGGACGCCTCGACGTGGAGTCGGTCAAGTTCTTCGCCGACGGCGCGCTCGGCAGCCGGGGCGCCGCCCTGCTCGAAGACTACGCCGACGCGTCGGGCAACCGCGGATTCCTACTCCACGAAGACGACGCGTTTCGGGAACACGTGCGGGTAGCCCATGAGTGCGGGTTTCAGGTAAACACCCACGCCATTGGCGACCGCGCCAACCGACAGGTACTGGACGCCTACGAAGACGTCGCCCGGAAGAGTCCCCACCCGCTCCGTCGGCCACGGATCGAGCACGCTCAGATTGTGGCCCCCGAGGACCGATCTCGCTTTGGCCGCCTCGGTGTGATCGCCTCCGTACAACCGGCATTCGCGCCGAGCGACCACGATTGGGCCCCGGCGCGTCTCGGCCCGGACCGGATCACAGACGCCTACGCGTGGCGAAGCCTGCAGGATGCGGGCGCCCGCCTCGCGTTCGGGTCCGACGCACCGGTCGAGCCTCCCGACCCGATTCGGGGCTTCCACGCCGCCGTCACGCGCCAGGACGCGGACGGTGCGCCCGACGGGGGCTGGCAGCCCAACGAGCGGCTGGCCCGCGCTACAGCCCTCCACGCCCACACTTGGGGCGCCGCCTACGCTGCGTTTCAGGAGGACGAGATCGGATCCATATCCGCAGGCAAACGCGCCGACTTCGTGGTACTCTCTCAAGACCTCATGACGGTGCCTGCTGACCGTCTTCTGGACACGGAGGTCGTGGCGACGTATCTGGGGGGCACTCCGGTGCACACGACGCCCGACTGGCCGGATGCACACTAATCATCCCCCGTCCCGCGTTTTGAAACCAACGGGCCCCCTCCCGATTCGAACGGACGGAGTTTTCTCGCCGAGTCCCGCCCCACGTGTACGTATTCATTTCGCTTTTGCCGATTGACCTATGGCCGATCCTTCTACACTCACCCACCCCGATCCCGAAGGAGGCGTCCGCATGATGGACGCGTCCCAGAAGTCGGACTCCGCCCGCACCGCCGTCGCCGTCGGACGGGTTCATCTGGGAGAGGAGGCATTCCGGCGCGTCCGGGACCACGACATCGAGAAGGGCGATGTCCTGACGACCGCCCAGATCGCCGGCATCATGGGGGCGAAGCAAACCGACAAGCTTATCCCCCTCTGCCACGACGTCACCATCAACGGCGTGGAGGTCGACTTCACGTTCAACGAGGACGAACAGGCCATCGACGTCCGGGCCTTTGCCAAGTCCTTCGGCGTGACAGGGGTCGAGATGGAGGCGCTTACGGCAGTCTCGGTGGCCTCCCTCACGATCTACGACATGTGCAAGTCGGTCACCAAAAACATCCGCATCGGCGACGTGCACCTGCGCGCCAAGACCGGAGGACAGAGCGGGAACTGGAAGAGCAAGTCCAAGGACACGTCCCCCGCTGAGTCCTAGCGCTGGCGCCTCCTGACTCCGATTTCCCGCTCTCCAACCGGTCACTCCATGTCTTCCGACGATTCCGATGCCCCGCTCAACCGCGTGGCCCGCTTCACGTCTTTCGCCACGGTGGGGACCCTGGGCCTCACGCAGGACCTGACCCACGCCGTGATTGAGAGCATCGGCGATATGGAAGGGGCCGACCCGGAGCTCGTGGCCGAGGAGACGCTCTGCCTCATCGCTACGGCCACCGCACGGGCCGCCGAGATCGGGCTCGAGGAGGAGCCCGACCGGGCCCCAACCATTATCGAAACGCTCCTCGATCTCCCCTTCACGTACCGGAACTACCTCCTTGGGAAGGCGATGGTGGCCGAAGAGCGCCCGGAGCTCTCAGAAGTGGCCGAGGAGGTTCGCGCCCGTCTCGAGGAGAAGCGCGCCTTTTACACGACTCATTTGCCGGGCGGCCAATTTCCGGGGCCGCACGCGCTCGGGGACAAGATGGAGCTGTGGATGGGGCGTGTAAGCCCCCCAAAACTTCCAGAAACCCCTCAGGAACGACTGGACGCGCTCGGCCTGGTAGACCCGACGGTGGCCCACCTCAAACTCGTGCTCGCGTACGGGCGTCGGGGCGTGCCGCCCCTCGGGTCCGCAGCCGAGTCGTCCGAGTGAGGCCGCCCGCGGGGCCTTCTCCCTTAGGAAACTACTCTCGGACTCGGGACTGAGACGACCGCTCCTGGGTCTTATCCTCGAGGTCAGACACGGACCCGTCATCGCCGTCGGGCACATCGAGAGCCCCCTCCGTGGCCGCGTCCAACTCTGCGTCGAGCGCATCTAGGTCTTCCGCCATCTCGTCGTCGAGATAGTCGGTGGGAGCGGCGAATACGTCTTCGATCTCACGGATGGAGCTTTGGGTCTCCTCCACCTCCTGCAGCAGGGTGTCGAGCTGTGTCGTCACCTCTTCCGGGTTTTGCAGTGTCCAGGACTGCTCGTGGATGTACCGCACCACGTCCTCGATGGTGCTAAGCTGCGCGCCAATGATCTCCAGGTTTTCGTGGGCCTTGCGGAAGCGTGCCAGCCGGCGCTCCAACACCTTCAGCCGGCGTTGCTTGACGGCCCGCACCCGTTCGGCGTCGTCGGCCATGTCTTTCTTCAGCGCGTCGATGGACTCGAGAATTTGCGCCTCCGTGGCGCTGTCCATGAAGTCCCGGTACCGCTCCCGCTGGTGAAGCAGGTCGAGGTACGAGTCCAGAAGGCCGTCGATCTTTTCGACGTGGCTCCCCAAGATGCCCTGGGAGGCGTAGCTGAGCTTCTGGTAGTTTGCCTGGATTTGCTCCTTGAGCTTCCGAAGCTTGGCGTAGCGACGCTGGCTCTGATTGCGGAGCTGGCTGAAAATCTCGCGCTGGGACGGCGCCTGGTGTTGTTCGGACCGCTTCTCGGCGCGGATGTACCGCTGAAACCGGTCGTGCCGCGGCATCACCCCTAGGTAGAGGAGCTCCGCTCCGCCCCCCAGCAGGAGGAGGAGTTCGGGAAGCCAGGCGGGGAAGATGCCGACCAGCCCGAGGCCCGCCGCCACAGCCACGACCGTGATCAAAAACACCAGATTCCAGGTGTTGAAGAGGGCCTCTTTCGTGTAATTGATGTCGTCGTCCATGACAATGGGATTATTCGGGCTACGAAGCGTCGTCGGCGTGGAGGTCGCCCATGCGGCCAATGGTCTTGTCGGGCCCCTCCGGATGCGGATCGTCCGCCTCCGCTGCCTCTTCTGCCCCCGAATCAGACGATTCGTTGGTACCAGGCGCCGCACCCGGACGGGCAGACGTCTCCGCCTCTTCCGCCTTCATCCGACGGATGAGCTGCTCGGCGCGCTCGTCACGAAGGGCCTCTTCGGCCTCGCGGAGCTCCGCATCCTCCCCCCACTCGTCGTCGAGGGCCACCTCGAAGCGGGCCTCCCGCTCCGCAACCGCCCCTCGCAACCGGTCCACGAGCGACTCGGTCTCGGCCAGCAGGCGCCGGGCGCCCTGCTTCATGCGCCGCACGACTCCCTGCACCTCGCCCCGCTGCTTCAACTGTTCAAGGGTCGTCTGGAGCCGTTTTTTGGCCCGCAGGTGCCGCTTTTCGGTCTCCTTCAGCCGCTGGAATTCTTCGTCGGTCATGGCTCTATCGGACGGCGGATTGTGCATGCTGAGCGAAGGCATCCAGGCTCGTCATTCAATCGTCGGCCCAGGACGGACTACTCTGACTTGTTGCGCTGCTTGCCGATGGTCTTCGACGGCTCTTCAATCTCTTCGTCCTCCGGTAGGTCGATCGTCTCCTCCTCCATGGACTCCTGGTCCAGCGTCTCCCCTCCTTCGGCCATGCCCATATCGGCCTTGAACTCATCGACGACCTGCTGGGCCCGCAGCTCCTCGGCGTCTTCCTCAATCTGCATGGCTTCGGTGTCCACCGAGTCGAGGGCCATTTCCATGCGGGCCTCGTTTTTGGCGGACTCTTCGTCCAGACGCCGGACCATCCCATCGTGGGTCTGGTCCAGCCCCGACACCTCGAACTGCTCCATTGTATCGGCAATCTCGGCCTGCCACTGCGCCCGCTCGTGCTGGCGGAGGGCGTTTTTCGCCTCTTGAATCTTCTGCTCTTTCTCGCGCATGAAGGCCTTCTTGACCTTGAGGGCTTTCTCGTAGGCCCGCTCGGCGCCCTTGAGCTGCTCCTCCGTCCGCTCTAGGCTTTCTTTCTGGTCCTCCAGTCGCTTTGCGTACTTTTTGGCAATGTCTTCGCGGTCGGACTTGAGGGCGGTCTTGATGCGGTTGGAGAGCTGCTCGACCCGGTCTTTCGTCTTCTCGACCTCCTTCTCGAGCATGATCTTGTTCGCCTTCACCGTGGCGATGTTTTCGTTCATCTCCGGGACTTGATCGTTGAGCTCCCGGATGTTTTGTTCGAGAATCGTCCGCGGATCCTCCATCGCCGAAACGGCGCCGCCGAAGAGCGACTTTACTGCGCGCTTGAATCGGGACCAAATAGACATAGCAGGGGGGTCGGTGTCGAAGGGCCGGATGAATACAGTTCATATACTTTGCACGGAAGCGGATTGTTACACCTCGCCCGCAGTGCCCTCCGACAGATGGGTCCAGCCTTGAGCGTCATAGCGGGCCTTCAGGGAAGGGGCGGCGGATGGGGGTGTGTCCGAGAAGGTGTAGGCACTGCGCACGGCGGCCCGAACGGCCCCCAGGTCGGGGCTCCCACCGGCGTGAAGCCGGGCGAGCACGTCCCCCCCGTCGACCCGATCCCCCGGCTTCTTGAGCTGGGTCAGGCCCGCAACCGGATCGACCGGTGCCTCTTTCGTTTGGCGTCCGGCCCCGAGTTCCACGGCCGCCTGCCCGATCGAGAGGGCGTCGAGATCCGCGACGTATCCTCCCGCCTCGGGCGGCGCAGTCACCTTGGCCACCGGTGCGCCATCGGGCCGCGTGTCTGGATCGTCGACGACCGCCGGGGCCCCGTCCTGTGCCTCAACGAGGGCCCGGAACTGGCCCAGGGCCCGTCCGCTCTCGATTGCCTCTCGGGCCCGTACGCGGCCCTCCGCCGGCGTCTCCGCCTGTCCGCCCAGAGCAATCATCTCACCCGCCAGCCCACGCACGATTTGCATGAGGGGCGATTCCGCCTGCTCGCCACGGAGACAGGCGATTGCCTCTCGGATCTCCGGCCAGTTGCCTACGGCCCGGCCCAGCGGCACGTCCATGTTCGTCATGACCGCCACGACGGGCGTGTCGTGTTCGGCGCCGATGGCGACCAGGGTCTCGGCCAGCGTTCGCGCGTCGGCGTCGGTCTTCATGAAGGCCCCACGCCCGCACTTCACGTCGAGCACGAGTGCGTCGTTGCCCTCCGCGAGCTTCTTGCTCATGATGGACGCCGCGATGAGGGGAATCGAGTCAACGGTTGCCGTGACGTCCCGGAGCGCGTAGATCTTCTTATCGGCGGGGGCCACCTCGCCGGTCTGTCCGGCGATGACCCCGCCCACATTCCCCACTTGCCGCCGATACTGCTCGACGCCCAGGTCCGTACGGAACCCGGGAATGGATTCGAGCTTGTCGATGGTGCCGCCGGTGTGGCCGAGCCCGCGCCCGCTGAGTTTGGCCACCGGCACGCCGCAGCTGGCGACGAGGGGCACAAGGATCGGCGACACCTTGTCTCCCACCCCGCCGGTCGAGTGCTTGCCCACCTTGGTGCCCGGCACTGAGGAGAGGTCGATGTGGGTGCCCGAGTGCAGCATCGCGTCGGTCAGAGCAGCCGCCTCCGCGGGGGAGAGGCCGTTGAGGTACGCCGCCATCAGAAATGCGCTCATCTGATAGTCCGGTACCTCCCCGTTGGTGTAGCCGTTGATGAGTGCCGCCACGTCGTCGTTCGACAGGGCATCGCCGTCGCGCTTGGCCGCGATGAGGGAAACGGGGTTGACACTACTCATGCAACGTGGGTGCGATTGTGGGGAGACAAGGGGAAGGGAGGTATGCCCGGATCTGACCGCCGCAACGCCGAGCATCCCCCTCGAAAACGAAAAGGCCACCCGTTCGCACAGGTGACCTTCACTCTTCGAAATGGGGATGGGGGCCTATTCGTCGGCAGCGTCCTCCGTCTCCTCATCCTCCCCCTCCTCGTCATCGTTGAGCCCGTACCGGCGATTGAACTTCTCGACGCGGCCGGCGGTGTCGACGAACTGACGACGGCCCGTGTAGAAGGGGTGGTTCGTCGAGTCGACTTCGGTCTCGTACGAGTCGGTCTCCATCGTGGACCGGGTCGTGATTTCAGTGCCATCCGCGAGTTGGATGGTCACTTCGCTGTACTCGGGGTGCAGATCGTTTTGCATAATGGGGCCGTCGGTGGACTCACTCGGTCAGTCGGGAATTATTGTCGACATTGATGCACGGCATCGTTCCCCAAAAGTTTCGGGGACGCATCGCCCGTGCGTGAAGAACGGGCGAGAGCCCTATGCCCTGGCGCATTGCCCGCTTGAAAACCCGCACCCCGCTCCTTAGACTATTATCGTCTCATCGAGAACGACTGAGGGAACAGGCCCGATGACGTCGTGGCAACCGGACTCCTCTTCGCGAGGGGTCGCCCTGGTGCCAACTCCTGCCCCGCCCCACGCGGGGACAGATGAGAGGGTTGCTTCAAGCACGCGAACGTGCGTCCTTGAGGTCCTCTGTCGCCGTTTCGGTGAGGCCACCACGCTTCTTCACTCACCGAGACGACTTTTCCCATGGATCTGGACCCGGAAACCACACTCTCCCTCGCTGGGCAGGACCTCGACGACACGTTTAATAGCGTCATACCTCCCCTCTACCAGTCGGCCATCTTTCAGTTCGAAGATGTCGGCGAGACGAAGGGGTACGACTATACCCGCAGCGGCAATCCGACGCGGGCGGCCCTGGAGGATACGCTGTCCGACCTCGACAGCGGGGCCGGCGCTGTGGCCTGCGCGACCGGCATGGCCGCCGTGTCGACCGTCACATCGCTCTTCGACGCCGGTGCACACCTAATCTGTGCGCACGACTGCTACGGCGGCACGGAGCGCCTCTTTTCTTGTCTCGGCGACCAGGACAAACTTTCCGTCTCGTACGAGGATCTCTCGGATCGCGACGCCCTGGCCGACGCCGTGCGGCCCGAAACGGAGGCCTTGTGGGTGGAGACACCTTCAAATCCCCTCCTCCGCATCGTCGACCTGGAGGCCCTTTCCACATTTGCCGACGCGCACGACCTGCTCCTCATCGTCGACAACACCTTTCTCTCCCCACTCCTGCAACGGCCCATCGACTACGGGGCCGATCTCGTGGTGTACTCGACGACGAAGTATCTGAACGGCCACTCCGACGTGGTCGGCGGCGCCATCATTGCCCGCACAGAGGCCCTGGCCAACAAAGTCGACTTCATGGCCAATGCGCACGGCACCGTTGCCGCACCGTTCGACAGTTGGCTTGTCCTCCGCGGGGCCAAGACCCTCCCGGTTCGGATGCGTCAGCACGAAACCAACGCACGGGCCATCGCGCACTTCTTGGACGAGCATCCGGCCGTGCAGCACGTCTGCTATCCCGGCCTCCACGACCATCCCGGCCACGAGATTGCACGTGCGCAGCAAAACGGCTACGGCGGCATGGTCTCCTTCTTCGTCGATGACGCGCAAGTGGACGTCGAAGAGCTGCTCCGCGCGACTGAGGTCTTTGCCCTGGCCGAATCTCTGGGGGGCGTCGAGTCGCTCATCGAGCACCCGGCCACCATGAGCCACGCCTCCATGGCCCCGGAGCAGCGGGACGAGGCGGGCATTACGGACAGCCTCATCCGTCTCTCCGTCGGCATCGAGTCGACCGACGACCTGCGGGCGGACCTGAGTCGGGCCCTGACGGCGGCGAGCACCGAGGCGTCAGCAACGGAGCACGACGCACCCGTCTCCACGGAGGCCTGAGCCTCCGGGCCCTGAGGGCCTGCTGAGAGGGTACGGCCACAGTTGCGGTCAGGGGAATTGGGAGCGCGCGGCCTCCGGCCTCCCCACCGGTCCACTCCCCGACCGTCTACTCTCCATTCTCGGCGAGCTCCTCCTCCAGCTCTTCGATGCTGTCTCGGAGCTCCGCGGCCCGCTCGAACTCCAGGTTCTCGGCGGCCTCTTCCATTTCCTCCCGCATCTGGTCGATGAGATCCCCCTTCTGGTCCTCCGAGAGGTACTCGACCACCGGGTCGGCCACCTCGCTAGAGAGTTGATCCGGGCTGCCATAGTGGTGGCGGGAGCCGGACTCTTCTCCCTCACTCTTCTCGTCGGCGATCGCCGTGCCCATCTTAATCTCGTCGGGCGACTTGCGGATCGGCTCCGGCGTCACGTCGTGCTTCTCGTTGTACTCGAGCTGCCGCTCGCGGCGCCGCTCCGTTTCGTCGATCATCTTCTGCATCGCCTCCGTGATTTCGTCGGCATAGAGAATCACCTCTCCATTCACGTTGCGGGCGGCGCGACCGGCCGTCTGGATCAGCGAGGTCTCCGACCGCAGAAAACCCTGCTGATCGGCGTCGAGGATGGCCACGAGCGACACCTCGGGTAGGTCCAGCCCCTCCCGCAGGAGATTTACGCCCACGAGAACGTCGTACTCCCCGAGGCGCAGCCCGCGGATGATGTCAACCCGCTCGAGGGCATCGATGTCGGAGTGCATCCAGCGGACGTCCACCCCGTAGCTGTCCAGGTAGTCGGCCAGATCCTCCGTCATCCGCTTCGTAAGGGTCGTCACGAGCACCCGCTCGTCCTTCTCGGCGCGTTTGCGAATCTCCTCCATCAGGTCGTCCACCTGATTGCCGGTCGGCCGGACGTCGACCTCGGGGTCGGGAATGCCGGTGGGGCGCACCACCTGCTCCACGAAGACGCCGCCGCTCTGCTCCAACTCGTAGTCGGCCGGGGTGGCGCTCATGTAGATGGTCTGCGGCGTCAATTCTTCGAACTCCTCAAACGTGAGGGGCCGGTTGTCGAGGGCCGACGGGAGGCGAAAGCCGTGCTCTACCAGCTTCAGCTTGCGCTGCCGGTCGCCGTTGTACATGGCGCGCACCTGTGGAATCGTGACGTGGCTCTCATCCACCACCAGCATGAAGTCGTCGGGGAAGTAGTCGAGCAGGCAGTAGGGACGCTCGCCCGGCTCGCGGCCCGTCAAGTGCCGGGAATAGTTTTCAATGCCCGAGCAGTAGCCGACCTCCTGCATCATCTCGATGTCGAACATGGTCCGCTGCTCCAGGCGCTGGGCCTCTACCATCTTGCCCTCCTCCCGTAGCACCGCCAGCCGCCAGCGCAGCTCCTCCTTGATGTCGTCGATGGCCTGCTCCAGACGATCTTCCGGGGTCACAAAGATCTGTGCCGGATACAGCGTAAACTGGTCCACCTCCTCCAGCTCACGCCCGCTCTCTGGCTCGAACAGGGCCAGGCGGTCGATCTCGTCGCCCCAGAATTCGATTCGGAGGGCGAGCTCTTCGCGGTAGGCCGGGAAGATGTCCACCACATCCCCACGGACCCGAAAGGTCCCGGGGGTGAATTCAATGTCGTTGCGCTCGTAGAACAGGTCAATAAAGCGCCGCAGCAGGTCATTGCGCTCCACTTCCAGTCCCCGTTTCAGAGGCAAAATCTCTTTCCGAAATTCCGCCGGCGAACCGAGCCCGTAGATGCAGGACACGCTCGCCACCACAATAACGTCGTCCCGCCCACTGATAAGTTCGGAGGTAGCCCGGAGCCGTAGCCGCTCGATGCGGTCGTTGATGGCCACGTCCTTCTCGATGTAGGTGTCGTTGGGGACGATGTACGACTCCGGCTGGTAGTAGTCGTAGTACGAGATGAAGTACTCGACCGCGTTGTCGGGAAAAAACTGCTTCAGTTCCCCGTAGAGCTGGGCCGCCAGGGTTTTGTTGTGGCTCATGACGAGGGTCGGTTTGTTCACCTCCTCAATCGCATTCGCCACGGTAAAGGTCTTGCCTGTTCCAGTGGCCCCAAGCAGCGTCTGGTGCGCATCGCCCCTCCCTATCCCATCCACCAGCTCCTGAATCGCCTGGGGCTGGTCGCCCATGGGCTCGAAGTCCGACTCGAGCTGAAACTGATCCGTCCGGTCGTTCAGGACCTCCGTCATGTCCGCAGAGCGGTTGTGTGCAGGGAAACTGTAGAAAAGCTTGAATCCGCTCGCATCTGTTGGGTTTTGACCGAACCACCAGAAATTGCACCGACGTCATTGTCCACGTTGCGCCTGCCCCGGAGCCCCCACAGGTTTGGGCGATTCAACAGAGGGTTGCCGTACATTCCAGAACTTGTCGCCGAATCTTGACCGGTTTCTGACAAAGATGTGTGAGCGTGCCCCTATTTTGGAAGCGGTTCCAGATTATAAAGGATCTCACTTCCATTTTCCATCGGTCTGAGTCGGTAGGTCGGCGCACATCCGCATGCCCGTCCGCACGCAGCGTACTCCCTACGCTCTCTCCAACATGCCTACATCCACGGTGTCCTCTCAGTCTGACGAGGCGTCCCCCGATTCTGGTGACTCATTTTCGTCCGCCAAACTTCCCCTCGACCACCCTGCATCGAGTCTCGAGGAAGCGGTTGAAGAGCTGCGGCGTCGACCCGAAGATGAACTGCGACGAGCCCGGAAGCACCACCAGCGTGCTCTCAAGGCCCTTCAAAACGGGGCGTACGAGGCCCTCTCGGAGGAGACGCGCGGACGCCTTACGAATCAGTTCCGCTCCGGCCTGCACGCCCTGAACCAGGCACTGGACGAGGTGGAAGCGTCCAACGGCTCGGACGAAGGCCCCTCTTCGTCTTCGTCCACTTCACTTGGAGACGTGCTGACGGGACTATGGTAGTCGCCAAATAGGGACTCGCCACGCCCCTATTCCGTCACGGACTGGGGCTGAAAGAGAACAAGTCCGCCGCGGGTGCCCCCCACGACGAGGTCTGTCACGCCATTTCCGTCCAGGTCTCCCCAGGCAGGCGTAGCGTTCTGGGGAATGCCGTCGAGATCAATCGAGGTGGGGGAGCCGAACTTTGGTGCATCAGCTGTTCCCTCGTTGCGGGCCAGGAGCAGTCCCGCCTCCGTCCCAATGATCAGGTCCAGTGTCCCGTCGCCGGTCACGTCGTGGAGGGTGGGGGCGGCCCGTCCATCCACCTCAGCGAGGGTCCGCCCCTCTGAGACAAAGTTGGGGGACGCCTCGGATCCCGTGTTGCGGTGGAGCGTGACGTCGCCGCTTGCGGTTCCCAGTACGAGATCCAGGGCGTCGTTGCCCGTCACGTCTCCCAGGGCCGGCACCAGATTGTTTCCGCCCGACAGGTCGCTCAAGGCCTTGTCCACCGCACTGAATGTGCCGTCGCCCTGGTTTTCGTGGTAGGAGAGGGTTCCCTGCCAGGTCCCAAGGACGAGATCATCGGTCCCGTCGCCGTTCAGGTCACCGAGAGCCGGAGCGTAGCGGTACGCCTCCGGCAGATCAAGTGCCGGTCGTTTTCGGAGGCGACTACTGCCACCGTCACCGGTGGGCGTCAACGGATACACCAGGGAGGTCGCCCCCTGCGTCGGGTCAATTTTGTTTGCCACGAGCACGTCGGTTTGCCCATCGCCCTGAATGTCCCCAAGCGCCACGGTGCTTTCACTTCCCACATCGAGCCCCCCGGCAAACTGGCGCGTCCGGAGCTGATATCCATCCGCCGTGTGTTCGTAGAAATAGAAATTGTCCGCGAGGCTACTGTTGGAATCATTTGCCCCCCCGAGGACCCCGACAAACAAGTCCGGGCGTCCGTTGCCCGACCAGTCGGTAAGGGCGGGGGCGTTGTACCCACTGGTCAGGAGCGGATTCGACGATGGAAAGCGTTCCGGCTCGCCGCTGAGAACGGGATTTCCGCCCCCCCCCGTGTTCTCGATCAGGAGAAGTCCGGGCTCGAAAAAGTCGCCCCAGAACAAGTCGGAGTCGCCGTCGCCGTCCAGGTCCGCAAAGGTGAGGGTATTGGCCCCGTGGAGCGACGGCCCCTTCTGGCCCGTCCCGCCAACAATCTTAATCCCTTCAAATTCGTCCGCTGCGTGGGCGAACTGGGGCATGCCCTCCGCCGTCTTGCTGACCGACTCGTAGTGCGTGATGGTTCCGTCGAGCCGCCCCAGGAAGAGGTCCATCTGGCCGTCGCAGCCGAGATCTGTGACGTTTGGGATGTTTTGGCGATCCGAGAAGATGGGCTCCCCCTCCACCGTCCGCAGCGTGTCGGCGTAAAGCTCAAATTTCGGCGCCGTGGCCGAGCCGACATTCCGGTAGGCACGGAGGTGGCTGTACGGCTCCTCCGTCAACAGATCGGGCACCCCGTCCTGGTCAAGGTCCGCAAACCGGTACCATTCGCCGATGTCCAGGTCCCGGTAGTGATCCGTGCGCCACACGAGACGCGACGAGTCCCCTTCGGTGACGTGCTCAAAAAACGCGAGCTGGCCGGGACGCTCCTGGACGAAGAGGTCCGAGTCCTTGTCCCCGTCAATGTCCACAAACTGCGGGCGCGGCGCGTTGAAGCCGCCGTAGAACGGGTTTGAGATGACGGCACCGTCGGCGTTGATCACCTCAACGGACGGAGCCACCACGCGCTGGTAGTCGTCCGGAAACGAGGCCGATGAGGCGTCCGACGACACCGATTGCGAGGACCCGGCACAGCCCGCCAGGAGGATTCCGACGAGACCGACGACAAAGGCACAAGTACGCGGCATCAAGACTACAGGGCTGTCACGTCAGCGGAGCGAGTGGACGCGCTCACCCGCTAGGAGCCGGTGGGCTGTGCTCCGCCAAAGGTGCCAACGCCAGTGGGGTAGGTCCCCACCTCGATCACCTTCACAATCTCGTTGGTTTGCGTGTCGATCACCGTCACCGTTCCGGCTTCGGGGTTGTCTCCACGGGGCTCGTAGGTGCCCTCTCGGTTGTTGTTCGACACGAAGAGATGCCGCCCATCAGCCGAAAGGACCGTGCCGTGGGGCTGAGCGAGGCCGTCGCCCCGAATGGTAGCCTGTACCGACGCGTTGTCAACATCCACCACACTGATGGAGTGCGATGTCTTGTTCGGGACGTATGCCAGTCCGCTTTGCCGACCGATGACGGGGTGCCACGGCTGATTCCCCACCATCAAGGTGTCGGTCACGGACAGAGCCGGGGCCTCGCTGGCGTCGAACACGAGGAGCTGTCCTGTCTTCTGTCCCCCGGCAATAAGGGTCGACCCATCGGCCGTCGCCGCAAATTGGACTGGGGTCTGGGTCGTCCCGTCCAGTCGGGTCAACTGCGTTTCACGGGTGTCGGTGTTGATGCCCATCAGCTGGTTGGTGCCCAGGCTCGCGATGAAGGCATGCTCGCCGTTCGGCGTCACGGCCAGGGGGTGGGGACGCGGAAAAAACGTCCCGACCCGCTCCATGATCTCCATGTTAGACCGTTGGATCATGCCTAGACTCTTCGGCGGGTTCACGGCGCTCATCGAACGGCCCGCGTACAGGACATCCTTCGATGGGTCAAGGGCCAGCAGTCCTGGCACCTCGAAGTTATCGAGGCGGCCGACGACCTCGTTTTGCCGATTCATCTTGAGAATCGTGTTCGCCCCAATTAGGCTCACGTACCAGTGGCTTCCATCGGGCTCGGCCACGACGTGGTGCGGCTTTGCGTTCTCCGAGAAGCCACGTTCTTTGAGGTCGACGGTCGTCTCGACGGCCATCGACTCCATGTCAATCACCGAGACGGTGGCCTCTCCCTGGTTGCACACGTATAGCTTCGAACTCGAGGCCTGCCCCCATGCTGGAAGGGTGGCACACAGGAGCATGCCGACGATCAAAACCGAAAGGAAACGACGCATGATGGCACGTAAGGCTATTGGTTCCGAAGAATCAACCCAGTGGGGCCACGCAGACTCCGTCTCCGCGGCCCCCAATACCCTACTCTACAGTTCCTGCTGCGATTCTTCCAGCACGAACAGCCCCTCACCAATGCTCGACACGATGATAATGCCGCTCTCGAAGTACGGGTAGTTGCTCCAGGAGCCCTGGAAGCCCGTCCCGTTGTCGTCGTAGGGCTGCGTGTCGAAGTGGGCCACCTCTTCCGGGTTCTCCCGGTTGCTAATGTCGAGGATGCGCAGTCCGCTCTTGTAGTTGGACTGGTACATCGTGGAGCCGTCTACATACAGGTTGTGATCAATGGACTCGTTCGGCAGCATGAGCTGGTTGACCAGCTTGGGGTTGTCAAGGTCCTTCATGTCCCACACCAGGGTGCGCGTGTGGTCTGCCTTGCCCTGCGCCTCGTCCAGTTCATCGTTCTGGTAGAAGTAGCGCTGCTGCTCGTCGAACCAACCCTGGTGGACGTAGCCGTAGTCCGGGTACGAGGCCGTGGAGATGGCCGAAGTGCTGTCCTTGTTTGTGACGTCCGCAACGCTGATGGCCGTCTCGTTGGAGCCGACGCAGATCTCGCGGCCCTGATACTCGGGATCCGGTCCTTCGTAGACGACACACTGAGCATCGTGGCTGTAGCCGGTGCCGGAGCGGCCCGTGGAGGGGTCGGAGAAGCAGCCCTCAAAGGAGGGATTGACCGGGTCCTGAATATTGATCATGTGGAGTCCGCCACCACAGGTCTTCCCACCGCCGCTGCTGCCCACGGCGTAGGCGTACCCGGTCTGCTCGTTGATGACCACATTGTGGACGCTATTGACCTGGTCGTAGAGAGCGTCGTGGTCGAAGGTCATGGGCATCTCGCCAGCATCCACATCGCGGAGACGGGTCAAGTCGAAGACCTGCATGCCATGGTCTCCGGCGTTATCCGCTACCACAAACGCGTGGTTGTCGTAGACCTTGATGTCCCGCCAGGAGTTGACACGCGCCCCCTCCGTGAGCGGAAGCTCACCAATGTACTGCGGGTTCGTAGGATCGCTCACATCCACAAAGGCCGTCCCGTCGGTGCGGCCCACGAGGGCGTACTCCGTTCCCGTCTCCGGGTCGGTCCAGCCCCAGATGTCGTTCAGGTTGATTCCACGCTCGCCCCCGATGGACTGAATCGGGAGGAAAGACTTCATGTCGACGCCCTCACAGGAGAACTGGGCGACGCTACCGTCCGCACAGTCTCGCTCCTCGCCCGTCATGGCACTGAGGGCCTGACCCGTCGAAGGAGCAATGGGGGTTGTCCGGGTCCACTCACCAGACGCGATGGAGTAGAGTCCCATCGTGCCGGCTCCGTGGTCGTCCCCCGGCAGCCCCGTCGCGAGCACGTCCTTGTTGCCCGCGAGCGTAGCCCCCAGCCCATTTCCGGATTCCGTCTCCGGGTGTGTGATCCGCGTAGCGCCGGTCCAGGAGCCGTCACTGTGACCGTAGCGGTAGAGGGCGCCGCTCCGATCCGTCGCGCCCGGTGCTCCCACCCAGAGGTCTGTGCCGTTGTAGGCAAAGGCCGCTCCGAAGAGATGACGGGACGCACCATCAAACGGAAGGAGCCGTCCGTCGACGGACCAACTCTCCGCCTCCGCGTCGAATGAGAGGGTGTAGGCCAGTCCTGTGGCGTCGTAGGCCCGCGGGGCCCCGACGAGGACCTGATCGCCGGCGGCCTCGATCGCCGTTCCAAATCGGGCGTTACTGCTCAACTCTCCAGGCGTGACCGTCTGGAGCTCCGTCCAGCCGTCATCGCCCTGATGGAAGGCCACGACAGCCCCCCCGTTGTGCTGCGGCGCCGTGGCGAGCAGGTGATCACCGGACGTGAGCAGGGCACTCGCGAACCCTGCGTCCGCCCCGACCTCTTCGCTTCGGAGTGTCTCGGTTTCCTGCCAGGTCCCATCCTGCTGTTCGAAGACGTGGACGGCACCGGTCGTCAGCGTGTCTTCCTCCATCATTGACACAGTCGAGGAGGTACCCACGAAAAGCCGGTCCCCGTCCAGCACCACACTCTGCCCGAACTCCGCGGTGCTGTCGGCCACCGTCAGGCGAGCGCTCTGGGTCCATCCGTTCGCGCTTGACTCAAACACGTAGGCGGCGTTGGCCGACGGGGCGCCCACGACGACTTGGTCGCCCGCGGCGTCGAGTGCCGAGCCAAAGCTGTCTCCGACCTCGCCGTCGGTCGCTTCAAAGTAGGCGGCTTCCGTCCAGCCGTCCATTTCGTCTTCGTAGACGTACACCCGACCAGGGGTGTGGATATTCTGCGACTCCCCGACGAAGACCCGATCGTCTTCTACATCGAGGGCACGGCTGAAGCCGTTCATCTGCGCGGCCGAACCGGTGGGTGTTGTCTGGGCCGAGGCGGGCAGGCCCCAGACCACGAGACAAAGTGCGAGGCTGAGAAAGAGCGATATTCGTTTCATGAGGATCGGGATGCGTGTCCGCGAGGATTACGAAGCGAGAGTCAAGACAAAGCGACATTCCATGATAGCCATCTCTGCCGATGGGGTTTCAGGGGGTCCGTCGTGTGTTTTTTAAACTTTCGTAATGGGGCAGCAGAAGATACAGGAATCTACTTCTTTCCGACCACATGGGACGTTCGGCCCACTAACGCGGCCATGTCTATCGCCGGAGAGAGGCCTCAGAGCAGAAGTCGGTTGGGTCTTTCTTCGTGGCAGGGAAATGCTGTTCCACAACACAAAAGGAGCCAGCAATGAAGTGTCGGCCTCTAAGAGCGGAGACTGGCATTGACATGGAGAGGGAGTGAAGGATCTGCCTACTCCATCAGGAGGTTGAGCAGCCGGACAATGCGGCGGCGGAGGCGGCGCCGGTCCACAATCATGTCGACGAACCCGTGCTCCTGCAAAAACTCCGACTTCTGGAACCCCTCCGGCAGGTCGGACCCAATGGTCTCACGGATCACGCGCGGCCCAGCGAATCCGATCAGCGCGTCCGGCTCGGCAATGTGGATGTCCCCGAGCATCGCGAAGGAGGCCGTGACGCCCCCCGTGGTCGGGTGCGTCAAGATGGAGATGAACGGCAGTCCTGCCTCGTCGAGCCGGGTGAGGTGCGCACTCGTCTTGGCCATCTGCATGAGACTGAGGGCCCCCTCCATCATGCGAGCCCCGCCGCTCTGAGCAATGGTGATAAGCGGCATGCCTTCCGTGTAGGCCCGCTTGATCGCCCGGGCCACAGTTTCTCCGACGACCGACCCCATCGACCCTCCGATGAAGCTAAAGTCCATCCCCGCCATCGACACGGGGTGCCCTCCGATGGAGCCGGTGGCGGCCTGGACGGCCTCGTTTTGTCCCGTCTCCTCCACGGCGCTCTCCAGCCGCTGGCTGTAGGGCTTTCGGTCTTCGAAGTTGAGTGCGTCCACGGAGCGGAGGTCCGTGTCGTGCAGGTCGTAGTCCCCCTCGTCGAATAGAAAGCCGAAGTACTGGTGGCTGTCCATCCCGAAGTGGTATCCCGAGCCGGGAAAGACGAGCAAGTTTTCCTCCAGCTCGCGCCGGTTGGTAATTTCGCCGGTCTCCGGGCACTTCACCCACTGTCCCTCCGGCATTTCATTTTGCTCTTCGCGGGTGGTACGGATGCCGGCCTTCTCGCGCCGAAACCAGGGCATATCGGAGGGAAGTGACGAGTACGGGAAATCATGTGCGAACCAGTGGGCGCCCAGCTCAGGGCTTCGTTCTGTCGGAAAATCAGAAACGGCACCCGCAAAGTCCAAACGAAACTCAGTCGAAGGGGGACGGTGCTGGGGTAGCGTGCACGTCTTTCACGTACAACGGTTCGACCGTCGCCACATCGTCGGGGCCGTGTGCCTCAAGCCGCTGGCGGCCACACCGGGCCACCCAGCCCGCCGACGGCGGCGTCGTGTCGGCGGGGAGCACGGTGCTGGCAGACGTTCCACCGAGGGCGGCCTGGCTTTTCGGCGCCCCGTCCCCAACGAGCCACAGCCGCCCGTCCACCGTTCCCACCCAGCCGGGCAGATCGTCCACTGGAAGCGCCGTCGTAGACGCGTGCTGGTCCATTCCGTCCGTCGTTCGCCGGTACGCCCCGGCGTACACCTCGTCCCGACGGGCGTCGAGCAGCGCGCACACTACGTCTCCGGGCGCAGCGACCGGACGCAGCTGGGCAGCGTACGCCTCCAGCGTCGGCACCCCGACGAACGCCGCGTCGGCGGCCAGGGCCCACCCCTTCGCCGTGCTCACCCCGATGCGGAGCCCCGTGTACGACCCCGGCCCCATCGACGCGGCCACGGCGTCCAGGGCCCCCGTCGCCACGCCGGCGTGGCCGAGCAGGTCCTCAACCAGCGGGGTCAGGCGCTCGGCATGGACGCGAGGACGGTGTAGATGAGCTTCCGCAACCACCGTATCGTCGTCCAGGACGGCCGCGCCGCAGGTGGAAGTCGCGGTTTCGAGGGCGAGAAGGATCACAGTCGCAAGACGAAGCTGAGCAAGACACGATTCAGACGAGGGTTACCGCATCACGAGACCGCCGTCCACGATTAGGTTCTGCCCCGTGACGGCCCGGGCCCAGGGGGAGGCGAAGAAGAGCACCGCGTCGGCCACTTCCTCCGGGGTCGTTACCGTGCCACGGGGAGTGTTCTGCCGAATGGCGTCGAACACCGCGTCCGACGAGGCCGCGCTGGCATCCGTCTCGTCGAGCAGACCGCCCGACACTAGGTTGACCGTGATGTCCTCCGCGCCGAGCTCACCCGCCATGTTGCGCGTGAACCCGAGGAGGGCCGCCTTGCCGGTGGTGTAGTCGTGGTACGGGACCGCCGGATCCTGCACGAGGTTGGAACTGATGCCCACGAAGCGCCCCTCCCCCGCCGCCCGCATCTCAGGAAGGCACGCCTGGAGCAGGTGCAGCGCCCCTTTCACCGACCCATCCAGCTGCGTCTGATAGTCGTCCCAGTTGATGGTGTCGGCGGTCTCCCGGTTTGCCGCGTCGAACTGGTAGTCGATCAGTGCATTGTGGACGGCGGTCGTAACGGGCGCCCCGAAGTGATCCGCGGCGGCGTCAACCATCGCCTGCACGGCGTCTGGGTCGCGCACATCGGCCTGCACGGGCAGGGCCCGATCGCCAATGTCGGCGGCGACGGCCTCGGCCTGGTCGGGGCTCTGGTAGTAGTTAACCACCACGCGGGCTCCCTCTCGCCCGAAGGCGCGGGCAATGGCGGCGCCGAGCCCCCGGCTGGCTCCGGTGATGACAACAACTTGCGAGTCGAGATCACGCATGAGAAACTGGCTTCTTGATACGAACAGAGACGGTGAAGCCAGACGGTACGTCGCCCATGTACGGGCCCCCGGACGGTGCCGAGGCGCTTCCTGCGCCGGTGCAAACCGGATCAGGTTCGAAGGGTGTGTCTCAGCCCGTGCTCGACGAGCAACGGGTACCCCTGGCCATGATCGCAAGGTATTTGCCTCAACCTGCAGATGCAATTCGTCTATCCCCCGAAGGTAGGCTTCTTCTCGCCGGCCACCAGGGGCACGGCAATTCGATTCTTTGGGGGCGGAAGCGGACACGCGAAGTCCGGGTTGTAGGCGCAGGTGGGGTTGTACGCTCGGTTAAAGTCCACCACGACCGAATCTGAATCCGTCGACGTCAGATCTACGTAGCGCCCCCCTTTGTACGTGGCGTGTCGATTCGTGGAGTCGGCAAACGGAATCCATAGCCGTCCGCGGGGCGTGTCGCCCTCGCCCCGAAATACGACGAACTCTTCCGGTCCCTCCGGAAGCGGCACGGTCACCTCTCCCACTCGCTGCTGGGGCCGCAGAGCGCCCGTGCTCTCGGGGATCATGACCGTGTCGGGCGTCTCAAACCGCCGGAGCGGCACCGTATACCGGTAGGCCGGGTCGACCTCGTAGAAGTTGAGTCCGCGGAACGCCTCCCGGCGGCCGGGGGGCAGCACGCTCTCCTTCTCCCGCATCTGCATGTCCCGCTGCACGCGGTCCTGCATGACGACCTGCTTGTAGTCTTCCGACGATGGGCTCGTCCCGCAGGCCAGAACGAGCCCGGTCACGGACAACAGAAGAAGAACCCGAGCGCACATCATCCGGGAGCGCAAACGTGGAAGAGACATGGCCTACTGTCCGTACTGGGCAAACACCGTGGTCTCGCCCGACGGCGTGAACGTAACGACCTCGTGCGGGTCCACCCGTCCCCCCCGCTCCATGCCCGGAGACCCCACGGGCATGCCCGGCACGCTGAGGCCCCGTACATCCGGCTGTTCCCGGAGAAGTTGTTTCACGTCCTGCGCCGGCACGTGTCCCTCAACCACATAATTCCCCACCACGGACGTGTGGCAGGCCGCGAGCGACGAGGGCAGCCCCACCTGCTTCTTCACCGGCTTCATGCGCAGCTTCGACTGTACCTCAACCTCAAAGCCCTGGTCTTTCATGTGGGTGACCCACTCCGAACAGCACTGACACGAGGGACTCTTGTACACTGTCACCGTCGGCAAGCCCGCCGACGCCGACGGGCCAAACTGCAGATAGCCCCCCACGCCCAGCGCGGCGAGGACAATGCCAATCCCGAAAGCCTTGAGGTGGGTCTGGTACGACGCGAGCGAAGCCATGGCGGTGAAGGTACAGTCTGCAGGAAACAGGCAACTCCAAAAACCCAGCCCCCAGATCCGTGTTTCGCGATGGGCCTCTCCCCTTTCGAGACACGCGCAGCCGCAAGAGCCAGTGCCTACTCAGATTGGCCGTTCGAAGGCAGGAGCCGAGGCTCTTTTCGTCTCAGGTCTCATCTTGACTCCTCCCGTTCTTTTTCTGAACTTAAAGAATTAGAAGGAGA
Organism: Salinibacter grassmerensis; assembly: GCF_947077765.1. Taxonomy (NCBI): domain Bacteria; kingdom Pseudomonadati; phylum Rhodothermota; class Rhodothermia; order Rhodothermales; family Salinibacteraceae; genus Salinibacter; species Salinibacter grassmerensis. Next base: position 529,355 of record NZ_CAMTTF010000003.1, read on the forward strand.
TGTCATCTGCCGTCCGGTTCTGCTCTGTTGTCTCTCTTCAACATTTCCGCAGAGATTCCCCCGTCCCATGACCGTTTCCGCCCCCCAGCAGATTCGCAACATTGCCCTGGTCGGCCACCAGGGCAGCGGCAAAACCGCCCTGACCGAGGCCATGCTCCACACGAGCGGCGCCATCCCGCGCGCCGGCTCCGTGCCCGACGGCACGACCCAGAGCGACCACCACGAGAGCGAAAAAGAACGGCAGATGTCGATTTTCGCGACCCTGCTTCATGCCCCCTGGGACGACACGAAGATCAACATTCTCGACACCCCGGGTTACCCCGACTTCGCCAGCGAAGTGATCGCTTCCGTGCGGGTGGCCGACACGGCGCTTTACGTAATGGATGCCCGCTCCGGGGTCGAGGTCGGCACGGAAATGGCCTGGTCGTACGGTGAGCAGACCGAGACCCCCTCTTTGTTCGTCATCAACCACATCGACCAGGCGAGCGCCGACTTTCGGGGCATCATCGACGAGATTGAGGAGCGGTTCGGGCGGGGAGCGACGGTGGTGCAGTTGCCGGCAGGTGAAGGCACCCGCACTCTGGTCGACGTGCTGCACATGCGCCAGCTGTACTACCCAGAGGGCGAGACCGGCCCGGAGGTGCAGCCGATCGATGAGGCCTTCGAGGAGGAGGCCCGCGAGCTCCACGAGACGCTCGTTGAGGACATCGCCGCCAGTGACGACCGGCTCATGGAGACGTACTTCGAACAGGGCGAGCTGACGGACGACCAGATGCGGAACGGGCTCCGTGCGGCCATGATTGAGCGGGATCTGTATCCCGTCTTCGTCACGAGCGCAACGGAGGAGATTGGCGTCTCTCGTCTCCTCGACTTCATCGGGACGGTGTGCCCCTCCCCCGCCAGCCGACTGCTGGAGACCGAGAGCGGCCAGGAACTGACGGCCGATCCGGACGACGACCCGGTTGCCTTCGTCTACCGCACGATGGCCCAGGAGCACGTCGGGGAATACTCCTACGTCCGCGTGTTCGACGGGACCCTCCAGTCGGGACAGGACCTCGACAACGCACGCACCGGTGCCACCGAACGCATCGGGCAGGTCTATGAACTCAACGGCGAGGAGCGCAACAACGTCCCCCGCCTCGTCGCTGGCGACCTCGGCGCGCTCGTCAAGCTGGAGGACACCACCACGAACGACACGCTCCGGGCTCCGTCGTCGGACGTCGTCATTCCGCCTATCCAATTCCCCGCCCCCCGATATCGGATGGCGGTGCGGCCGGTGCAGGAGGGGCAGGAGGACAAGCTCGCTCGGGGCCTCCACCAGATCACCGACGAAGACCCGTCGCTCGTCTTCAATCACGACGCGCTGCTCAACCAACTTACCCTCAGCGGCGTGGGCGAGATGCACCTCCAGATTGCCAAGTCGCGGCTCGAACGGCAGGCCGGCGTGGAAGTCGCGTTCGTGGAGCCCCGCATCTCCTACCGGGAGGCCATCCAGAACCGGGCGACCGCCGAGTACCGCCACAAAAAGCAGTCGGGCGGTGCCGGGGAGTTTGCCGACATCTCGATGCTCATTGAGCCCCTCGACGGCGCGTTCGACCCGCCGGACGCCATCGACGTGCGGGACGAGGAGAGGGTCGAAACCGAGTGGGGCGCCGAGATACACTTCGTCGACGCCATCGTAGGCGGAGTCATTGACATGAACACGTTCTTCTCGTCCATCCAGAAGGGCGTCCTCAACACCATGGAGGAAGGACCGGTGGCCGGGTTCCCGGTCGGGAACGTGCGGATCGTCATTCACGACGGCGACATGCACCCCGTCGATTCGAACGAGGCGGCCTTTAGGCGCGCCGCTTTCGAGTGCTTCCGCCAGGCCTTTCAGAAGGCCGGCCCGGTCCTCCTGGAGCCGATCCACGAGGTCACCATTACCACGCCGGACGACTACACGGGCGACATCGTCAGCGACCTCAACACGCGACGAGGACGCGTGCAGGGCATCGATACGCAGGGGTCGCTTCAGAAAATCACCGCCGAGGTGCCGGAGGCGGAGCTTCACCGGTACTCCACCACGCTGCGCTCACTCACCCAGGGCCGCGGCCTGCACCGCACGAAATTCAGCCGCTACGAAGAGATGCCGGGCCACGTACAGGAAGAGGTCGTCAACGAGACGGCGGCCGCGGCGGCCGCAGCATAGGTCGGACACGGGCGCTAGGTGGCCGACTGGAGCCACGCGTCAACCTCATCCCCCAGCGAGAAGGCCTGTTCGGGCGGGTGCTCGAAGGAGCGGTGGACCCAGTCGCCGCTGCCATCGAGGCGGGGGCGGTATTGCTTGCGGTACCAGTCGGGCCGCGCGGCAAGGTCGGACAGCGCCTCGACGGCCGCATCGATGTCCTGCTCCGTATTGTACAGGCCGAGGGACGCTCGCACCATGCCCGGCTGCGACTCGGGCCCGCACTCTGCACCGCCCGCGGCCTCCTCACCACTGCCCGCCCGGCCCAGCAGATCGCGCACGAAGGGTTGCGCGCAGAAGCATTCATTGCGCACGGCAACCCCAAAGTAGTCGTTCAGTGCCGCGGCGACGAGGCCGTGCGGCAGGCCAGCGAGGTTGAAGGCAATGACCCCAATCCGGTCGGCCACCTCCAGGCGGTGGGATCCGTAGATCGTAAGACCGTCGACTGCCGCAAAGCGATCCAGCGCGTACTGGGCCAGCTCGCGCTCATCCGCCGCCACGAGGTCCATGCCGATGCGGCCTAGCAACTGAAGCGTGGCGGCCAGGCGCAGCGCCCCGGGCAGGTTGGGCGTGCCCGCCTCTTCCCGCTCCGGCAGTGCATCCGTGATCTCGTAGCGGTCCGTCTCTACCCGGTCCACAATGCCGCCGCCCACCACCTGCGGCTCCAGCCCCTCGAAGAGGGCCTCGCGGGCCACAATCACACCGGGGCTGCCGGGTGCGTACAGCTTGTGTCCGCTCATGCACACGACGTCGAGCGCCCCGGCCTCACTGCGTCCCTGCACGCTGATCGGCACGTGGGCGGCCGACTGGGCCGCGTCGACCACGCACAGGGCCCCCGCCTCGTGGGCGTGCCGGGCGACCTCGTGGACCGGGTTGACGATGCCGGTCACGTTCGACGCCGCCGTGACGGCGACGTAGTTGAGCCGGTCGGCATGCTCGTCGATGGCGGCCCGCAACGCAGAGAGATCCACCCGTCCGGCCTCCCCGTCCGGGTCGTTTTCCAACGGCACGTGCACCACCTCGCCGACATGCTTGCGGTGGGGCAGGTCATTGGCGTGGTGCTCCATCAGGGTGGTGATAACGAGGTCGCGCTCGGGCCGTCGCTCGGCCAGCACGCGGGCCATGCGGTTGAGGCCGCCCGTGACACCGCTCCCGGTGAAGATCGTCGTGTAGTCGTCGGGCGCATCCACGAAGCGGCCCACAATCTCGTGCGCCTGCTCGTAGAGATGCGTCATGATGCGGGCCCCGGCGTGCAGCGTCGAATGCGTGTTCGCGTAGTGCCGGAGGGCCCGCCGGACGATGGTATCGGCGGCGCTGCAGCGCAGGGTCGACGCGGCACTGTCGAGGTAGGTGCGAGGCGCCGTCGTGCCGTCGGCCAGTGGGTACTCGGTATCGAGTCCGGTGAAGGCGCGGCGGAGGGCGTCCAGCCGGGATCGCCGCTCCGTGCGTGACCCGTGCGATGCGATTTGAGAGGTGGGGGCAGAGTCGAGCATGGAGAGGCGTTGCGGGCGACGAGAAGACCGGATTGTTGGTTGAATTCCACACAATAATATAGGAACTGCGAACGAGAGATGCAGTCCGCCCGTCGACAGACATGCTCACATCAAAGAAGATACGTCCTCTCTTTCTGCTCTCCTCACTGCCACCGATGCCCCCATGCGTGATCTCCTCGTTCTGTTGCTCTCAATCGCCGGAGCGGGTGTGCTCGCGGTCCCGGCCCAGGGCCAGACCATCTGGTCTCGCCCCTACCAGCCCAACCAGGTCGCCCTGGAGGCCATCGTTCCGGACCTTCCGGCGGACGATGCGTCGGTGGCATCGGGTGCCGCATTCCTCACGGTCACCCGCTCTCTGAACAAGAATGTAGAGCTGGCGGCCGAGCTGCCGGTGGCCCGCTACGCCACCGACGCCGCTTCCTCCACGGCCGTAGGCAACCCGTACGTGGGATTTGGACTGAGTAGCTCCTCCCTCCCGGTCTTGCTCGAGCTCGGCGTTCGCATCCCCGCCACGCCTACCAACAATGCCCTGCGGGCAGGACGGCGCGCAGACATGGGACGTACCGCGGCGTTTCGCGACGAGTCCGTCGCGCCCTCCGTTCTTCTGAACGGGCGCCTGCCCTTCGGACGGCGTGCCTCTCTGCGCCTTCGCTCGGGGGTCACGTACGCCTCCGTCGAGAGCGCGGGGGAAATGGGAGCGCAGAACCGCTGGCGGCTTCCCTACAGCGCCCAACTTTGGTGGGACAGCGAGCAGTTCATGACAGGAGTGAGCCTGGAGGGGCGGCCTCTCCTCTCCGGCTCGGAGCCGGACCGGACCACGCACCGCGCTGTGGTCTCGGTCATTTTCGACGAGGCCCGCATACAGCCGGGGCTTCTGGTGGGCACTGGCCTCGATCCGCTCGTTCAGGACGGCCGGTTCGTAGCGGTGGCCGGCCTCACGATCTCGGCCTCCTACGGCCAGTAGGCCAGACGGAACGGCCGTGGCCCGCCTGGCCCTGAACTCTTGCGTCAGCCGTCGGCCAACTCCTCTTCGCCGAGGACGATCTCCCGGCGTAGGCGGGCGACCGGAATGCTGAGTTGCTTCCGGTACTTCGAAACCGTGCGTCGAGCAATTTTAAAGCCTTTCTCTTCGAGGGCGTCGGCCAGATCCTGATCCGACATCGGGTCGGTCTTGTCCTCGGCGTCTACGATCCGCTGAAGCTCGGCCTTTACCTCTTTATTGGACACCTCCTCCCCGTCGACGGTCTCTAGGCCCTCGGAGAAGAAGTATTTGAGCTCGTAGACCCCCCACTCGGTCTGGACGTACTTGCCATTGACCACGCGGCTCACCGTGGAGATGTCCATGTCGATGATCTCGGCCACGTCCTTCAGAATCATTGGCTTGAGGTGGCCCTCTCCGTACCGGAAGAAGTCCTCCTGCAGCTGCACGATGGCGTCCATCACCAGGTACATCGTGTGGCGCCGCTGGTTGATGGAATCGATAAACCACTGCGCCGAGCTGAACTTGTCTTTGAGGAACTCTTCGGTCTCCTCGTCGACCTCGTCCACGTCGTCCGACTTCTTCTGCGCCTTTAGCTTCTCGAGCATCTTGCGGTAGTGGCGCGAGACATGCAGGTCCGGGGCGTTGCGCCCGTTCAGGGTGATCACGAACTCCCCGTCTACGTACCGCACCGAGAAGTCGGGCGTGATGTAGTTGGTCTCTTCCGAAAACTCGCCCTCTCCCGGCTTCGGGTCGAGGCGCTGCCGGATGAGGTCAAACGCCGTCTTGAGTTCTCGCTCGTCCACGTCGAGCCGCGTCTGGAGCTTGTCGAAGTGCTTCTTCGTGAACGCCTCGTACTCGCCCTCCAACATGGCGATGGCCGTGTCGCGCCCCTCCACGTCATCCGGCATGCGACGAAGCTGAAGCAGCAGGCACTCCTGCAGGTCCCGCGCGGCGATGCCGGCCGGCTCAAGCGACTGCACCTGCCGCAGCACCTTCTCCACGTCCTCCGCGCCGATCTCGATGCCGTGGTTAAACAGAATGTCGTCTAGGATGGAGTCGGTTTCTCGTTTTAGGTATCCGTCCTCATCGATCGACCCGATGATCTGATCAGCGATGATCTGGTCGGTCTCGTCGAGATTCAGGAACGAAATCTGCCCCTGGAGCTGCTCAGGCAGCGACTGATCCGCGGGCATTGGGCGATCACGGTCCTCATCGTCGCCCTGATAGCCGGGACTGGCGTTGTAGCCGTACATGTCGTCGGTGTTGTTGAGGAGGTCCTCCACGTCGAAATCCTCCTCCTCGTCTTCCGTCTCCAGCTCGTTCTCCATCTCGTCGGCGGTGGAGTCGATCTCATCCTCTTCTCGCTGCTCTTCTTCACCGAGCCCCTCTTGAAGCAGGGGATTTTCTTCGAGCTCCTCCTCGATGCGCCGCTCCAGGTCGAAGGTGTCCAGTTGCAGCAGCTTGATGTACTGGATCTGCTGCGGCGAGAGCTTCTGCTGAAGGTCTTGCTCTTGCTTGAGTTCGAGGACGTTACTGCTCATATGACTGTGGCGAAGGCCGGTCTGGTGTGACAAACGCAAGGTGCCACCCAAGGGGCACGCGAAGGGACGTTCGGTTCCCCTTTCTTCTTTGGGACTCAATAATAAGCAAAATTCATTCCTGTGTTTCCAAACCCCTTTCTAGAGGCGACCGGCACCAGCCTGAGACGGGCGCCTGGGCCGGTCTGGGCCGGTGCGTCCCTCTCCCGCAGGTCCTACACAGTGGGCACACATGAAACCCTGTCCTCCCACCAGCCGTCCGGTAGGGTGCAATCCCCTTTTCTCCTTGACTGCCGTCTCTCCGTCCATGAGTAGCCCGCGCTCCGACGCCCTTAAGGCCGAGGCCGATCGCTCGGAAAACGACGTCGAAAAGCTACTTCGCCCACAGTCCCTCGACGAATTTACCGGCCAGGAGAAGATTAAGGAAAACCTGAATATATTCATGACGGCGGCGCTCCAGCGGGGGGAAACCCTCGACCACGTCCTGCTCTCCGGCCCCCCCGGACTCGGGAAAACAACCCTCGCCCACATTGTTGCCAACGAGATGGGCGCTCGCATCCGCACCTCTAGCGGCCCGGTTCTCGAAAAACCGGCCGACATTGCGGGCGTGCTCACCAATCTGGAAGAGGGAGACCTTCTGTTCATCGACGAGATCCACCGCCTGAGCTCCGTCGTGGAGGAGTACCTGTACTCGGCGATGGAAGACTACCGCATCGACATCGTCATCGACCAGGGCCCGAACGCCCGTACGGTGCAGATTGACCTCCCTCCGTTCACGATGGTGGGGGCGACGACACGCAAGGGCCTGCTGACCGCCCCCCTCCGTGCGCGCTTCGGGATCGATTTCCGCTACGACTACTACACCGCGGACCTTCTGCAGGAGATTACGCAGCGGTCCGCCCGCATTCTGGACGTGGAAACGACCCCCGACGGGGCCTACGAGATTGCGCGCCGCAGTCGCGGGACCCCTCGCGTCGCCAACCGCCTCCTGCGCCGCACACGCGACTTCGCGGAGGTGGAGGGCGATGGGCAGATCACCAAAGCCATTGCCGACCGCGCCCTCAACGCCCTCGACGTGGATGAGGAAGGCCTCGACGACATGGACGCGCGCATCCTCCTTACCCTGATCGACAACTTCGACGGGGGACCCACCGGCCTCAAGAACCTGGCCGTATCCGTCGGCGAAGAATCCGGCACGCTCGAAGAGGTCTACGAGCCCTACCTCATCCAGGAGGGCTTCATGGAGCGCACGCCCCAGGGCCGTGTCGCCCTCCAGCGAGCGTACGATCACTTCGACCGGTCCTCCTCGTCTGCCGACCAGGATCTCTTCGATCAGGAGTAGTTTGCTCCGATGTCGCGGGAAGCCGTCCCACGGAGGCGCCTACGTCTCTTCCGGGTTTCTCACCCCGCCGCGGAAGCGGCCGTGTTGGGCTGTCGACTCGTTCGTCGCCGTTTCTGCGCGCGGCATGTGTGCTGAGACGCGTGTTGAGAAAGGCCCGCCGGACACGGGAGCAGAAAAGACTCAACGGGGCCGTGACTTCTGCGGAAACGTCCGGTCCGAGCGAACACGCTTGGAACCGCTCTTCCCAACTGGTCTACCACACTACGGAAACTTAGCGCCCGCTGTATCTGCGCGTTCTTACCCGCCTTTTTGCCCCTGTATGCCCTACGTTGTCACCGAGCCCTGCATCAACTGCAAGTACACCGACTGCGTAGAAGTCTGCCCGGTCGACTGCTTCTATGAGGGCCCCAATTTTCTCGCCATTCAGCCGGACGAGTGCATCGACTGCAACGCCTGCGTGCCGGTGTGCCCGGTCGAGGCCATCTATCCGGATGACCAGCTGCCGGAGGAGTACGAACACTACATCCAGTGGAACGAGTACCTGTCCAACCAGTGGCGCGAGCTGGGCTACAACGTGACTGAAAAGTCTGAGGCCATAGAAGACGCCGAGGAGTGGGAGGACAAAGAGAAGTCGGAGGAGGACATTCTGACATGGGACGTGTAAGCTAGGTGTGAGACGCGCAGGGATGTACGTATCGTCTCTCCCTGCGTCGCCCCCCCTTGGCTTCATTTCTCCGCACGTTCGCGGACAGTTCCCCCTACCACGAGCGCCGCGCCGATGAGGACGGCGTTCTTGACGATGTACTGCCCCTCCAGGGTCAGCCCCCAGGGAATGTGTGTAAAGCAGACCTCGGGCAGCAGCACGAGCGGAAGGAGCGTGCCCGGCATCTGAAGGAATAGCAGAAAAATGGCGGTCCGATTGAAGGGGCGGTACAGGAGGCCCACCCCAATGGCGACCTCCCACCACCCCAGGATGGGGATAAAGAGGTCCGGCGGGACAAAGTACACCGTTCGACGCACCAGCTCCGCGGCGGGACTCATGCCGAAGGGCTTCAGGATGCCGTACCAGATGAAGACCGCGGCCAGCCCGAATCGCAGAACAAACAGTCCGTTGCGCTGCATCCAGCCTGCGATGTGGCGGTCGAGCGGTTCGAGGCCGAGCCGTTCGATGAGACGATCCTCCAGGGACATAATATGCTCTGATGCCGGTGTGTAGAGTGCGCGTACAGTAGTATCAGTGCGCCGTCGAATCGTCCCGTCTCCCTCTTTAATTCACGCCCGGTTGACGCTTTTCGTCGGGCCATCAGCGTGGGACGTTTAGAACGATACCCTGCGCTCAAGGTGGGCGCGTACACTGTCCCGGCTCAACCAGACCGGACGCATTTCCTTCCTAGCGTACAACTGGAGTTGGTCCCCCCGGTGCGGAGACCCGGGTTGGGACGCATTCCCGTAGGGCAGCACCGCCTTCGCCCGTGGACCCTCTTCGGTAAACTCGGTCAGGGCAACGTACGAGTCACCGAACGTTGCGCGCCGCCGCCCGTCCCCCATCTCGTCAAACCGGAGGACCCGGAAGAGACCAAAGAGACCGCTCCCTCCCGAGGCCGGATATGATTCCTCCGGCCCCGCCAGTCGGTGCACGGCTCCCCAGGACACATCGAGCGAATCGTATCGGGTCTCGACTGTGCCGGCGGCCTCCGCGAGGGTCTGGACTGCCGCTTCCGGATCGGCCAGGCCGTCCGGCGTTGTGCGCGGGGCACCGGGCCGGTACGGGGTGGCAAAGGGGCTCTCCGTCCCGCTGACCGTCGCGCGCAGCCAGCGGGCGAAGAGCACGCTCCCCTGACTCTCCGCGTCGGCGGTCCGGTCCCAATCGGCGAGCACGTCCGCGGCGCGCCGGGCCCGGTCGTTATCCGAGGCCCGCGCCGCCGGGAGCAGGTCGTCGAGGAGCCGATCGGCAGCGAGCATCCGGGTGTCGTTCTTGTAGGCCTGCAGCTCGGCAAAGGTGATGGAGGCATCTCCGTCGAGCATTTCGATCGAGCGCTGGGGCCGAAACATGTACGCCGGCTCAGCGGGGGCACGCGGGGCCATGTAGCTGGGCACCTCGGCAGAGTCCACTCGCGATGGCAGCGTAGACGTAAACGGCGGCTCGTTGGCATTCTGCACCCATCCGCTCGGGGGATCCACGACCCGGGGCAGCTCCTCGTAGTCGTGGACCGCGTTCCACAGCGTGGCGGAAGTGTCGCCCGGCACCACGCCTTGCCAGTACGCCCAGTCCCCTTGATCGCGCTTGGGCACCCGCCCCCCAAAGTGGTACAGGATGTGGCCGTCCCGGTCGGCGTAAACGGTGTTGAACATCGGCATCTGCTGGCGGCGGAGGGCGGCCTCAAACTGCGACAGATTGGTGGCCCGGAGCATGCGCCAGTACTGTTCGAACAGCTTCGACTGGGTCAGACCCGCAATGCGCAGCGCCAGCGCCGCGCCGTCTGCCTGCCCCACCACCGGCCCGTGCACCGATCGGCGCACCGTCATCGTATCGGCGCGAAGGGAGCCATCCGGCTGCTTCACCTTCAACACCTTAGTGTCCGTATTAAAGGGACGCACCGCGCCGTTCCACCTGTACCCGCCCCCGGCGAGGGGAAGGCGGTAGAGGTCCGAGGCATCGATGGGATTCACGGTATGGGTCCAGCCGAGCTGATCGTTAAACGCGACGGCCGGAAAGGGCATGCCGAGGAGAGCGGCCCCGTACGCGTCGATGTCCGGGCCCGTGAGCTGCGCCTCAAACCACGTAAATCGGTCGCCCCAGGACAGGTGTGGATTCGCGAGAAGCATCGCGTTGCCACTCGCGCTGCGGGACGGCCCCACGGCCCACGCATTGGAGCCGGCACGCCGCCGCTGGGCCTGTCGCAGGTCGCGCCCGGCCACGAAGGTCGCGTGGACCGTTCGCAGGGTATGAGCAAACACGTCCCTCGGCTCCACGGGCAGGACGGCCGTTCGGGGAGCGGAAATGCGGTCAGGGTGGGCCTCGGCGTACGCGTTCATGCCCGCCACGAACGCCTCCACGTAGCCCCCGAACGGCATGTCCTGGTCGTCGGCCCACCGCCGCGCGTGCTCCGGAAGCTCCAGGGTGCGCACCCGCCGGTCCGATGCAAGATGCTCTTCGCCCCAGTACTCCGCGGCCCGGCCCCGAGCCTCCCCGTACAGACGAAGCACACGGTCTCCATGGGCTCGCATCTGCGCCCATCCGAAGGCGTACATCAGCGAGTCGGTGTTCGAACTATACACGTGCGGCACCCCCCAGGTATCCCACAAGATTTCTGTCTGGTCCGGCCCCTGTCCCATTCCACACCCCGATAGTCCCACTGCAAAGAGGACGCCGAGGGCGATGGTGGTAACCAAGGATGCTCGTCGGGTGGTGAGAGCTCGCATGACGGGCTGAACGGGTGAGAGTGATGCCGACTATTCAAGGGCCGCGCCCTCCGACGTGATGTGCGTTTCGTGCTTGAGCCCGCCTTCGGCCCCTGCCGCAACGACCGTCTCCCCGATCATCGCCATCGTTGCCGCGCCGCCCGCCGCCCGCACCGACGCAACGGCCTCGGCCACGCGGTCGGTGGCGAGGCCGGTCTCCCGAGCAAACTGCCAGGACGCCTCAACCAGGTCGACGACCGGCCCGTCGGGATCGATGCCCGACAGGGCGGCCCGGCCCGCAGCCGTCACCTGTTCCACAGTGCTCTCGTCCCCGAGCACCGCGGCGGTCGTGATGCCGCCAAAGCTCTGATACTCGATCCGCGCACTGCGCGTGGCGTGCTCCAGGCCGTCGCCCACGTTCCACACGAGCCCGCCGCGCTCCTGAATAAAGACGTCCCCAAGCCCCGTGCCGGCCTCCACCTCGGCCTGGTGCGAGGCCTCGAGGAGCGCCTCGCGGTCGTGGCCGAGGCTCATTCGCTCATTGGTGGCCAACGCCGTGGCGAGCGTGGCCGCCCCGCTGACCCCAAAGCCACACCCAATGGGGACCGCCGTGTCGAGGCGGACCGTGGCGCTTACGCCGAGTCGGTCAAGCAGCCCACTCACCGGCGCCACCTGCGCGGGCCGTCCGTCCAGGTAAACCAGCGTCTCGCGGGCCGACTCGACCGTCGCCGTCACGCCGTCGGCCGTGGCAAAGCTGATGCCGAGCGACGACTGGCCGTCGCGCGGAACGAAAATCGGCGTAACACTCCCCGGGGCGTGGGCGGTAACGGGCATGGGCCGGTCGTCCAGAAGACGGGCGATCAACGAGAGACGCAGAGGGTCGGAGGACAAATCAGTCCTCCAGTTCAAACTCAATCCGATCCACATCGGCGCCCTTCGACGTGCGATTCGTGATGCGGACCCGCCCGACATCTCGGGTGCGGTCCACGTGGGTGCCGCCGCAGGGACAGAGGTCGAGGTCGCCAATCTTGACCATCCGCAGTGGGTCCACATGATCGGGAATGAGGTCGAGTAGCCCGCGGCCCTCCGGCGTCTGCTCCTCCGCTCGGGCGCGGGCCATCTCCTGTTTCTCGACCGGCAGGTCCTGTTCGATGGCCACGTTGGTTCGCTCCTCGATGAGGGCTGCGTCTTCCTCAGAGAAGTCGGCGGGCTCGAAGTCGATGCGCGAGCGGTCTGCGTGAATCTGATTCCCGGCCGTCTGCGCCCCAAACACGTCGAGCACGATCTTCGAGAGGATGTGCTGAGCAGTGTGCATCCGGCGCAGGACCCAGCGGCGCGCCTCGTCTACGTCTCCCGTTACCTCGTCGCCCTCCGCCGGCAGCGCTCCCTCCCGGGTTTCGATGTAGTGGCGCACCGCACCGTGCTCCTTCTGCACGTCGGTCACCTCCGCCGAGCCGCCCGCCCAGTGCAGTGTGCCGTGATCCGCCGGCTGGCCCCCGCCCTCGGGGTAGAAGTAAGTGCCGTTGAGCACGATGTAGTCGTCGGTCGCGTCCGCGACGGCGGCGCTGAAGGTGGTGACGTCGTCGCTGTCGGGCAGGTATCGAAGCTCAGTCATGGGCGTCGTGGTGAAAACGAATCAGCATAAACCCGGCGGTCCCAATGCACGCGACCACAGATTTCCATTCCTAAATTAAACTCACGCCCATCAAAAAAGAAATGCCTTCGCGTCTCGTCTCCTCATGATGATCTGTTTGAGCCTCCCCGCCACACCATCCATGGGGACCGGAGTTGGAAAAACCGCCCCCGTTGCCGGGCTCGCAAAGGGCGGCCGGGGAGGGTCGAGTCCCGCATGGGAGAAAGCCGGAACCGCTCGTCCCCCTATAGACGAAACGAGTATCCCAGCCTGATCCCGTACGCCCGGCTCCGAACCGTCGAGTCGACATTCAACATGTCGATCCCGGTGATCCCGGGATGGTACCGTGCGCCGAGCACGAGCGCCCCGGCCGCCGTCACGTCGTACTGAACCTCTACCCCCGCCACCGCCCCAAGCGTTTCGCGCGACATCGGAGACAATGCATTCTCTGGGAGGGCTGACTCGGAGAGCGTGCCCGTCACGATCTGCGTGTCCACGACCAGATCGAACGATGGCCCGGCCAGCAGTCGCAGGCTAAGGCCGTGCCCGAGGGGCTGGCGCCACGCAAGGAGTATCGGGAGCTGCACGTACGAGGCCCGGTACGTGCCATCGAGAGATGGGATGATGCAGTCCACGAGCGGCCCGCCACAGGTCTCCTGCGACCATGTCCCGCGAAGGGCCGCGCCTTTCTGGGCGTACTGGAGTTCGGCCTGCACCGCAACCCGGTCGCTCAGCGAAACGGCCAAGGCGCCAGCGACCTGAATCCCGGCCTGGTGAGTCGTGCGCACCTGCCCACCCTCGAATTCGAGGCCAGGGTAGAAGAGATCGCCCCGCAGGGTCGATACGACCACCCCGTTTCGCACTCCAATCTGTACGTCTTGTGCTTGAACGGGCGAACCGATCGCGATGCATCCAACAGCTAGGATGGCGAGGGCGCAGACGCGAGACAGTCTCATGGGGGCGAGGCGGACATCGAGGGGGAGCAAAAGGGGTTCGAAAACACACGCCTAGGCCTCGATGACTACGATCCCGGCTGGCACCTCCTTTGCACCCATGGTCCCGACGCCCGGTCCCACTCTCCATCCTGCCTCTCCCAATGTCTTCGAACATCACCGAACCAACGAAGCCAACCCAGTTTTTCCTCCGCCGATGGGGCCTCTCGGGGCTCCTCGCTCCCGTATGCGGCTACCTGCTCTGGGCCTACGCCGCCGGTACGTTCACGGTGCTCGACACGACCGCCCTAATCGTCCACGAGGCCGGGCACGTCTTCTTCGCCCCGTTTGGCTGGACCCTCCGGACCCTCGGCGGCTCGCTCTTTCAATTGATCCTGCCGGGGCTGTTCGTGGTGTCATTCTTGAGACGCCTGTACCGCCCCGGCGTGCAGATCGCGCTGGTGTGGTGGGGACAGAACGCGCTCTACGTGAGCACCTACGCCGCCGACGCGCAGGAGCGTGCCCTCCCCCTCATCACGAACGACCCGGCCACGCACGACTGGTGGGCCCTCCTCCGCGCCGCCGGGCTCCTGCCCTACGACGACGTGGTGGGCGGCCTCGTTCTCGGGCTCGCCCTGCTCGCCTTCGGGGCCGCGCTGCTTGTTCCCCGGATTCTTTTGTAGAGACCAAAGGAGACTCGGGGCACCCTCAATCGGATCGCCCCTTTCGTCGTCGGTGACGGTCGAGACCCGGTCGCGGGGGACCCTGGCTGACGGGATCGCTCGAGCCCCCCTCCACAATCGCAACGAGCAGGGAAAGGGCCCGGAGAAGCACCGAACGACGCGATGTGACGACCCGTCGTCTGCCATCGGGGACCTGTCCGCCCAGGGGTGAAGTGACAACTGAATATGACTCGCGACAGGAGACAACGGGCGGCATGCACGTCCGCAACCCATTGCGTCCTTCCGAAACGCTCAATCCGGGAATGACGATTATTGTGCGGACTCAAGACAATCTGACCTTGTGCACTGGCCTCGACTTTGTACGAGAGATCCTTTGGCGCGGGGTCAGCGGCGATCTTGCCCCACCGCGCCTGACGCTTCCACGCCTGGGCCGCGGGCATTGGCGTGGGAATCGATCGGCGTGAGGAGGAAGCTGTCGGTCCTGTCCACGACCTTCATGTCGCTCGTCTCGGCGTCCCGTTCGTCGGTGTCCCGTTCGTCGGTGTCCCGTTCGTCGGTGTCCCGTTCGTCGGTGTCCCGTTCGTGAGGCTGGGCACGATCCCCGGGGCTACAAACAAAAAACGCCGCTCCGACTCGAACACATCCGAGTCAGAGCGGCGCATCTGTGGGTCACCATGTAGCGGAGACGATTCTCCGCTCCTCTATTCGCTTACGTCCCAGCGGAATAGTCTGTGGCGTAGTGCTCCTGGTCCTCGGAGAGGCCATCGATCTGGATTCCCATCGTGCGCAGCTTCACCTCCGCAATCTCGTCGTCCATCTCCTGCGGGATATCGTACACCTTGTCCTCCAGCATCGCGGAGGACTCGTGGCGCTGGACGAGGTCGAGGTGGGCGCGGAACTGGTTGGCAAAGCTCATGTCCATCACTTCGCTCGGGTGGCCCTCCGCCGCGGCTAGGTTCACCAGGCGGCCATCGCCGAGCACGTACACGCGCTTGCCATTCTCCATCGTGTACTCGCGGTTGTTCTCGCGCACCTCTCGGGCGTCGGTGGACAGCTCGGCGAGCTCCTCCAGGTTGAGCTCCACATCGTAGTGGCCAGTGTTGGCGACGATCGCCCCCTCCTTCATCTTCAGGAAGTGGCGTCCCCGGATCACGTCCTTCATGCCGGTGGCCGTCACGAAGATGTCGCCCTTCTCGGCGGCCTCGTCCATGCTCATCACCTGGTGGCCGTCGAGGGTCGCCTTCAGCGCCTTCGCCGGCTTGACCTCGGTCACGATCGTGTTGGCGCCCATGCCCTTGGCACGGGTGGCAACGCCCCGCCCGCAGTGGCCGTAGCCCGCGATGACGAAGTTCTTGCCCGCGATCATGGTGCTGGTCGCTCGCAGAATGCCGTCGATCGTGGACTGGCCGGTGCCGTACACGTTGTCGAAGTCCCACTTCGTCTCCGCGTCGTTGACGGCGTACACGGGATACTGCAGCTCCCCGTCGTCGTCCATGGCGCGAAGCCGGTGCACGCCCGTCGTGGTCTCCTCGGATCCGCCGATGATGTGGTCGGCCATCTCCGGATGGTCGGAGTGGACGGTGAAGATGAGGTCTGCACCGTCGTCGAGCGTGAGGTGCGGCGGCGTGTCGATCGTCCGCTCGATGCACCAGTAGAAGTCTTCGGTGTCGAGCCCGTGCCACGCGTAGATTTCGGTCCCGCCGTTGGCGAGGGCGGCGGCAATGTCGTCCTGGGTCGAGAGCGGGTTGCAGCCGCTCCAGGCCACCTCGGCGCCGCAGGCCTGCAGGGTCTCGACGAGCACCGCGGTTTCCTTCGTCACGTGCAGGCAACCGCTGATCTTGTAGCCCTCAAAGGGCTTCTCGTCGGCAAACTCTTCACGGAGCTCCATGAGCACGGGCATCCGGCTCTCGGCCCATTCGATGCGCTTGCGGCCCTCGTCGGCCAGGCCCAAGTCGCGTACCTTATACTGTCCTTCTTTGTGATCCATGTGGCTTGATGTAGTTGATTTGTGGTAGACGTACAGATCCAAGAGGTCCCAGGCCGTGACGAAATATGCCCCACGCGACCGGCAGCCCGGAGTGCGTGCGTGACAGCCCGACGGGAATTGCTGTTCTCAAATGGATGCTACCGGAGCGCTGGGCAACAGTTTGTAAGTTTGGCGGAAATCTCCCCCCAATTCATCAATGGCCTCCATCATGCTCCGGTCGTCAGGGGTCCGTCACGCCCCGTCGTCCCACAAAATGTCCCCTCGACCTGGCCCATCGGAGATGAGATCGGGGCCGAGGGGCCCGCTTCATGTGTGTCTTTCCCGCTGGGTTCGTGGCAGCCACTGTCCTTCAAGGGGCACTCGCATGTTTATCGAATGGTAATCAACTCGACGATCCTGTCACGCGTTTTGGAAGCGCTTTCAAAAGTGGAGTGTAGGCCCCATATTGGGTTTAGCTATCGCTATTCTATAGAGTAGCCTGTCGGCACTCTGCAAGTGGAACTCGGTAGGATTTAGTACCGACGCGCACATGTTCTCCGAGCAACGCTCCCCTTCGCTCTTCCTGTCAGCAGTCCCCCCTTATTTTCGTATGCCCGACGCTACGACGCCCTCTGCACCCGACGCCGCAACGCCCCCCAAGACAGCGTCCGCGATTCGCTGGTTCGAGACGCTCGACAACGAGGACATTCCCTTGGTCGGTGGGAAGAATGCCTCTCTCGGCGAGATGATTGGGGCCCTGAAGGACTCTGGCATTCGCGTCCCCGACGGATTTGCGACGACCGCCGATACCTACCGGCGCTTTTTAGAGGCCAACGACCTCACGGAGCACATCCAGGCGGAGCTTGAGGCCTGGGCCGCAGGCGAGAAGCCCCTGAACGAGACGGGCACGGCCATCCGTACCCGAATCCGGCAGGGCTCTTTTCCGGAGGACGTGGCAGAGGAGATCCGGGAGGCCTACCGGTCCCTCAGCGCCGCTTACGACACCGACGCCACGGACGTGGCCGTGCGGAGCAGCGCGACGGCCGAGGACCTGCCCGACGCCAGCTTCGCGGGACAGCAGGAGAGCTACCTGGACGTGCGTGGGATCCCCGCCGTCCTCACGGCCTGCAAGCGGTGCTTCGCTTCCCTCTTCACCGACCGCGCCCTGGGCTACCGTGAGAAGCAAGGCTTCGACCACCTCGACGTGGCCCTGTCGGTGGGCATCCAGAAGATGGTGCGGGCCGACAAGTCGGGCGTTCTCTTCACGATCGACACCGAGACGGGCTTTCCCGACACGAGCGTCATCAACGCGGCGTATGGGCTCGGCGAGAGCGTCGTGAAGGGCATCGTCAACCCGGACCAGTATACCGTCTACACTCCCTTCGTGGAGGACGAGACCCTGTCCCCCATTCTGGAGAAGACCAGGGGCGACCAGGCCCAGAAGATCGTGTCTACGGGCGAGGGCGGCACGACCACGATGCCCACCTCCGACGATGAGCAGTCCGGCTTCGTGCTGTCCAACGAGGAGATTCTCGCACTGACCCGGTGGGGGAAAATTATTGAGGAGCACTACGACCGTCCGATGGACGTAGAGTGGGCCCGCGACCGGGACAGTGGCGAGCTGTTCGTGGTGCAGGCCCGGCCCGAGACGGTGCAGTCCCAGCAGGCCGCCGGCACCCTCCGGACGTACCGACTGACGGAGGACGGGTCGCCATTGGTCACGGGCGTCGGCATCGGAAAGTCCATTGTGTCGGGGACGACCCGCGTGCTCGACAGCGTCGACGAGGCCGAGCGGTTCGAGGACGGGGACATTCTCGTCACCGAAATGACGGACCCCGACTGGGGCCCCATTCTGGAACGGGCCGGCGGCGTGGTCACGGACCGGGGAGGGCGGACGTCCCACGCCGCGATCGTGAGCCGCGAACTCGGCATTCCGGCCGTCATCGGCTCGGAGACCGCCACGGAGGCGCTCCGGGACGACCAGACGGTGACCCTGTCGTGCGCCCACAGTGACGCCGGGTACGTCTACGAGGGGCAGCTCGACCACGAGAGCGAGGAGATCGACCTCGACGCGCTTCCGGACCCCGACACCCGGGTCATGCTAAACCTGGCAAGCCCGTCCGCGGCGCTCGATTGGTGGAAGCTTCCCGTGGAGGGGGTTGGACTCGCCCGCATGGAGTACGTCATCAACAACATCATCAAGGTCCACCCGCTGGCGCTGGTGGCGTTCGACGAGGTGGAGGACAAGACCGCACAGCGTCGCATCGAAGACCTCACTCAGGGGTACACCGACAAGGCGGAGTACTTCGTTGACCACCTCTCACGCGGGATCGCCACGATTGCCGCCACCCAGCACCCCCACCCGGTGATCGTGCGCCTCAGCGACTTCAAGACCAACGAGTACGCCGATCTCATTGGCGGGAGCGGCTTTGAGCCGGAGGAGGCAAACCCGATGCTCGGCTGGCGCGGGGCCTCTCGCTACTACAGCGACGCGTACGAGAAGGGCTTCGCGCTGGAGTGCCGGGCCCTCAAGCGCGTCCGCGACGAGATGGGCTTTACAAACGTGGTGGCCATGGTGCCCTTCTGCCGCACGCCAGAGGAGGCCGACCGGGTGCTCGACGTGATGGCCGACCATGGCCTGAAGCGCGGCACGAACGGGTTGGAGGTGTACGTGATGGCCGAGATTCCGGCCAACATCGCCCTGGCCGACAAGTTTGCGGAGCGGTTCGACGGATTCTCCATCGGCACGAACGACCTGACGCAACTCACGCTGGGCGTGGGGCGGGACGCGGAGCGCCTCACCCACCTGTTCGACGAGCGCAACGCGGCGGTGAAGCGGCGGATTGCGGAGCTCATTGAGGAGGCCCATGCCGCCGGGCGCCCGGTGGGCATCTGCGGGCAGGCCCCCAGCGACTATCCCGAGTTTGCGGAATTCCTGGTCGAGGCCGGCATCGACTCGATCTCCGTCACCCCCGACAGTGTCCCCAACGTCCTCCGGCACGTTGCCCAGGCGGAGGCCCGAACGTCGTAGCCGGATGCCTCTCGCGTCCGCCCCGTCTACACGAAGAGCACGACCAGGACCGTGTAGAGGACAATGGCCATCCCGCCGGCGACCGACGCGAGCGGGAGCTGCGTGTTTACGTGGTCCATCAGGTCCGATCCGGTGGCCAGCGACGACAGGACCGTGGTGTCCGAGATGGGCGAGCACTGGTCGCCGTAGACGCTGCCCCCCACGACCGCCCCGAAGCAGAGCGTGATGAAGAACGGATCCTGCGACACGCTCCACGCCAGCGGCAGGGCCACCGGAAAGACCACCGCGTAGGTGCCCCACGACGTGCCGGTCGAGAAGGCGATGATGAGGCAAAGGACCACCAGCAGGCCCGGCAGCACGGCGGGCGGGATGGCCTCGCCGACGGTGGCCACCACGTACTCGGCCGTGCCCACGGCGTCGGCCACCTCCTTCAGTGAGACGGCCAGTGCGAGAATGATCGCGCCGATGGTGACGCCCTTGCAGCCGTCGATGAACCCGTCGATTGCCTCCTGGAACTCCATGCCCTTGAACAGCGCGAGGGCCATGCCTGCCAGCACCGCCAGCACGAACGCCTCCGCAATGAGCAGGGTTGGGTCCTCGGTGTTGCCGAGGTAAAAGTAGGTGTACAGGTACGGCAGGATGGCAACCGCCAGCAGCGTCCCGATGGGCCCGACAAAGTCGACCAGACTAGGAGTGTAGTCGTCCGGGATGTTCATCTCCGTGAGTTCCCGGGCGGTGAGTGGGGTGGCGTCGTCCCGGTCGAGCTTGCCTGTGGTGCGCGCCCGCTCGGTGGCCTCCCGCATCTTTTTGCTGGGCACCCAGGGCAGCACCTCCCAGGCGAAGAGAAGCGTTAGGGCCACCGCGAAGAGGGCGTAGAAGTTGGCCCAGATCGACGAGAAGAAAAACGCAATTCCCTCCTGGGACGTCTCGATGAGCGGGATGGTGCCCGCCACGAGCCCGCCCACGTAGATCGGCCACACGTTGAACGGGATGAGGGTGGCGGCGGGGGAGGCCGTCGAGTCGACCACGTACGACAGCTCCTCGTGCGATACGTCATGCTGATCCCCGATGGGACGGGCCGTGGCCCCGGTCAGCACCGTGGAGATGGTGCCGCCCTGGTGGAAAAGGAGGCCCATGAGCCAGGTAAAGAACTTGGCCGTCCGCGGACCGCGCACCATCTTCTCGCCCGCCCATTCCGCAAAGCGGACCGCCCCGCCCGTTCGTGTCCACAGCCCAATGAGCCCCCCCAGCGCCCAGAGGTACACCAGTAGGATGAGCGCAAAGTCTTCGGTGCCGATGGCCGGCAGCAGAAAGGCATCGATGATGTTGACCTGCCCCGCGATGATGCCCCCGGCCGCAATCCCGATGAAGAGGGCGCTCACGACCTCCTGCAGCCAAAAGGCCAGCACGATGGCGATGAGCGGGGGCAGCACCGACCAGAAGCCATAGTGGCCGTCGGTCTTGGGGATGTCGCCGGCCACGTAGACCGCCGCCCCGAGGCCGCCCAGGACCAGTGCCGCGACAATCCATCGTCGCCACCGCGACACCTCGTCGCCCGTCTCGTCCGGAGCATCCGGGGGGGCGGACCCCGAATCCTGAACATCAGTGATTGAAGCGTCGGGCTCGGCGGGGTCGGACATGAACGGTGGGCAGGGTTATTGGCGTCGCGTCGCAGTCCCCAAATAAGGCATCGACGGACACGGACGCCAACTGCCCGATGCCGCGAAGGTGGCAGCCTGGATGCTTAGATTCAGCGGAGCGGTTCGTTGGGGGATTCGGCCCCGTTGCCGTCAATCAGCCCCCCAAGGTCCCGCATCACCTCTTCAACAACCGACTGAGCTTCGGGCTCGGCACGCTCCAGTGCCTCCACCGCCACCGCAGTTCCCTCGTCTCTGCCTCGTGGCTCCAGTACCACGAGGGCCGCGTGGCACGGGCCACCGCCCGATTCGCCCGCCCCACCCATTGGACTGACGGTGGCCACCCGCCAGCCCGTTTCGAGTTGACGGTTTAGCTGCTTGAGCCCTTCGTGCCCTTCGGGACCTGTGCGCACAATGAGCGCCTTCTGCATCATGGTTGTGGTGCTTGCACGCTGAAAATCATGGAGTTCAGATGAACGCCACGGGAGGGGAGTTGTTGAGGGTCCCCTTGGCTAGTATCGTGCGCAGAGCGTATCTCTTCAACCTTCTTAGCACGACCCACGAGACAATGCGCATCGGTCTCCTCTACGACACCTTCGACGCCTATCCGTGGACCGACGACGACCCACCGGACGCCGACGCCGAGTACGAGCCCGAAGAGACGGTCGACACCCTCGCGGCCGCCGTGGAGCACCTCGGGCACGTCCCCGTTCGCATCGGCACCGCGGTTGACCTGCGCGATCAACTCGGTGGGGGGCTGTCGCTCGACGCCGCAATCAACATCACAGAAGGGGCGCACAGCCGCAACCGGGAGGCCTATGCACCAGTTCTGCTGGAGATGGCCGGCATCCCCTGCCTCGGCTCCGACGCCCTCACCCTCTCGGTAACGCTGGACAAGGCCTGGACGAAGGACCTCGTTTCGGCGGCTGACGTCCCTACCCCCCCACATCGAGTCTATGATGCGCCCGAAGCGGTCGACGCCGAGGACCTTCCGGGCGCTTTTCCGCTGTTCGTAAAGCCGCGCTACGAGGGCACGTCGAAGGGCATCACGCCCGAAAGCAAGGTCGAGGACGTAGCGGCCCTGCGGCGTGCGGTGGACCGGATCACGACGACGTACGACCAGGACGCCGTGGCGGAGGAATTCGTGGCGGGGGGCGGCGAGTTCACGGTGGCCGTCGTGGGGCACGACCCGCCCGAGGCGCTGCCCGTTCTTCAACGCGGGGTGGAGCCCACGACGGGCCTCGGCCTGCACGCCCTGGAGCACCGCGGCGCCCCCACCGCCGACCGGGACTGGGACTATGAATTACGCGGCACACTCGACACCGCCCTCGAAGATCGCCTGCAGGCCCTCGGCCGGAGGGCCTTTGACACGCTCGATTGCCGCGACTTCGCCCGCGCTGACTTCCGGGTCGACGGCGATGGAGCCCCCTGGTTTCTCGAAATCAATCCACTCCCGACGTTCAAGCCCGACGACACCTTCGCGATCGTCGCTGAGCTTATGGGCTGTGATTACGTAGACTACCTCGCCGACGTGTTTGGGCAGGGGCTGCGGCGACTGGGGCTTGCGTAGCCCTGCCTGTTTCTGCGCCTTCTCACCGGACGGACGCAACGTTCCGTCTGTGGGTCTCGTGCAAGGCCCCATAGAGCGCTTTCCACCGAGAACGCCCCCCCGATGGCTCCCTCTGACCCACGCCCCAGCCCCGACCACCCAAAGTGGACCGACTGGCGCTGGCAGATGCAAAACCGCATCCACAGTGCCGAGGCCCTTCGGAAGTGGATTCGCCCGACAGACGACGAGCGTGCGGCCATCGAGCGGGCCGGGGACGCCTTTCGGTGGAACGTGACCCCGTACTACGCCCACCTGATGGCCCCCGACGACCCGTCGTGCCCGGTACGGCGCCAGGCCGTGCCCACGATGGACGAGTTCGGGGCCGACATCGTCGACGAGCTCGACCCCCTCGACGAAACCGGGCACGAGCCCGTCAAAAACCTCATCCACAACTATGAGGACCGGGTGGCCTTCTGCGTCACCGCCGAGTGCGCCATCTACTGCCGGTACTGCCTGCGCAAGCGCATGGTCGGCGACGCCGAGTACTTCATGCGGACCGACGAGCACCAGGCGGCCATCGACTACATCGCCGCCCACGACGAAATTCGCGACGTGCTGCTCACGGGCGGCGACCCGCTTACGTTCAACGAGGCAAACCTGGAGTGGCTTCTCAGCAGACTACGGGCGATCGACCACGTGGAGCTCATCCGCTTCGGGTCCCGCATGCCGGTAAAGCTTCCGTACCGTATCACCGAGGAGCTCTGCGACCTGTTGGCCCAGTACCACCCGCTCTGGATCAACACCCACTTTAACCACCCGAAGGAGCTCACCGACGATGCCGCCGCGGCCATCGCCCGGCTCAAGGACGCCGGCATTCCCGTGGGCAACCAGACCGTGCTCTTGCGGGGGGTCAACGACGACCCCGATACGATGA
Organism: Salinibacter grassmerensis; assembly: GCF_947077765.1. Taxonomy (NCBI): domain Bacteria; kingdom Pseudomonadati; phylum Rhodothermota; class Rhodothermia; order Rhodothermales; family Salinibacteraceae; genus Salinibacter; species Salinibacter grassmerensis. The sequence goes on from NZ_CAMTTF010000003.1 coordinate 552,704, forward strand.
AAGCCCTCAATGAGGGCCTCGTCCGCATGCGGGTGCGTCCCTACTACCTCTACCAGGCGCAGATTATCGGCGGCACCGGCCACCTGCGCACGCCCATCGAGGTGGGCATGCACATCATGCGGCAGCTTCGGGGACGGACGTCTGGGTTTGCCATTCCAGACTACGTTCTCGACACGCCCCACGGCAAAGTGCCCCTCAACCGCAGCTACGTGAAGGGACGGGCGGGCAACCACGTGCTCATGGAGAGCTACGACGGCACGCTCTGGGCCGAGCCGAATCCGGTCCCGAAGGGCCACGACCTCCCGGTTCGGCTCCCCCCGGTCGACCTGCCCCCCGACGTTGACACCATCCCGACGAACGACTCGCTAGGCACACGCACCGCGAGCGCGTAGTGCGAATCGGCGTTCATTCTGTTGACATTACCGGTGGGTCGGGATACCTTCAATTACCTATCTATTTCCGCTCGCCAAGGGAATTTCGTCCCGTCCCCGAATGGTCCGCTTCCTGCTCGTGCTTCTGGCCGTCCTCGTCGTCGGGCTTGCCGTCCTGTTCGGCCGTCCGTGGCTCTACGTCGCGACGGGCCTGATCCTCGTCGGCGGCCTCGGGGGGTTGGGCTGGTGGCTCTGGACCACGTATCAGCAGGACCAATCGCCCCCGGAGCGCCCCGGTCCCAAGCCCAATCCCGACGACTCGTCGCTCGACGACTTTGGGATCATGGACATCCAGCCGGAAGGATCGGGGCCCGGCGCGTCGGACGCCCTCCCTGACGACACGGCCGAGCGCAGTCCAGACCGGGCGCCCTCGAACACGGCCGTCCCCGCCGAAACGGATGCGTCGTCCGAAAATACTCCGGCGTCCACGGATACGCCCCGGCCTTCGTCCTCGACGTCCTCTCCGGCACAGGAGGCGACGGATGGACAAGCGGATTCCGTGCTTGCGCCCCTGCTAGAGGCCGCACGCATGGCCCTCGACGCCCAGACGGTCGGTCTCCTGGTCCAGGAAGACGTGGCGCTAACCTACCGCATTGAGGCCCTCGCCAGCCGCCACCCCTCCGTTCGGGAGAGCGGCTCGTTCGACACCCAGACCCCCCTTCTCACCGCCACGATGTCGCGGGAGTCGGTCACCTACCGGTCCCTCACCGGGGCCGAGGTGGCGGTCGAAGACCTGGGCTACTACGACGATCCGCCGACGGTGGATCACCTGGCCCTTGCCCCCGTGGCTCAGCCGGACGCCTCCTCCACGACCTTTCTGGTGGCGGATGCCCCCTCGGACACCGACCTGGGGTCGTCCCGGGCCCGCACCGTGCTGTCCCACTTTGCCGACACCGTGGCCCTCCTGCTCGACGTGGGTCGGTCGCCCGATGGGCCGGAGCCGGAGCCCTCTCCCGACAGCGCCCACGAGGTCGACGACGCCGACATGCCGTCTCCAAGCGCGAACGGCACGGTCGAGGCGGACACTGAGGCGGAGGACGCCCCGGAGGAGTCCCCCCGTCCCCGCCGCGAACTGATCGCGGAGGAGATGGAGACTGCCCGATCCTCGTCGGAGCCGCTCGCCCTGGCCCTCGTCCATCTCAACCGGGCCGAGTCTATCGCTCGTCAGGGCGAGGAAGCCGTTGCCTCCGCCGAGCGCCTGTTTCAGGCCCGCCTGGAACAAAAGGCCCCCAACCACCGGGTCGAGCGCTTCGGCGAGCTCACGTACGGCGTCTTCTTTCGGGCCGGGCCCGACACCATCGAGCCCTGGATCGCGGACTTTGAAGCCGCCATGGCGCAGGAACAGGGCCAGCTCGAGGGCGGCGCGAGTGTCGGCGTGGCCATGTGGACCGACGAGACCCCAGAGGCACTCCGGACCGCCGCCACGGAGGCCCTGCGGGAGGCATACGAGACGGGCACCTGCACGATTGTGACGTAACTGGGCATGAACCCGCCTCCCTGAAGCGGCGTTTCAAGGGAGAGGGTCCTTCGTCACTTCCGCTACGTACTCTTTCGTCGCCATGCAAGAGACCGACTCGTCGCCGCGCATCACGCACGTGTCGTGGGGCCGCCTGGAAGTCGAGCCCGCGTCCGACGACGGTGCCCAGTCGTTCAAGGACGCCAAGCTGTATCCGGGCGGGGCACGCACATGGGACTGGAACGAAACCGGCACGTCACACACGCCGGGCATTCAGCCCGCCGACGTGGAGGAGCTGCTGGAGCATGGGGCCTCGGTCGTAGTTTTGTCCCAGGGCATGAACAAACGTCTCCAGGTACAAACGGAGACCCTTGATCGGCTCGACGACGCGGGCGTGGACACCCACGTGCTGCCGACCGACCAGGCCGTGGAGCGGTACAACAAACTGCAGGCCGCCGACGAGGCCGTTGCGGGCCTCTTTCATTCGACCTGCTAGCATCTCCGGCGCACCGATATGCACCTACCCGCCCCCACATGGACGTCGTCGTGGCCGGCGGGACGCCCGGTCAGCGTCTGGCGGCTTCGCCTGAACGCCCTCGGCGGCGATCCGGAGGAGGTGCTGCGCCCGCTCACTGTTCCGTCCGAGCAGGAGCGGGCCCGTCGATTTGCGTTCGCCGCGGACCGGCATCGCCACCTCGCCGGCCGCGCCCTGGTTCGTCTCGTGGCGTCTCGCCGCTACGACTGCACGCCAGACTCGTTCACGCTCACGGAGGGCCCGCACGGCAAGCCCAGGCTGCAGGACCCACCGGGCGATGCCCCGCGTCTTCACTTCAACGTCGGCCACACCGGCACCGTGGTCGTGGTGGCCTTCAGCCGGCGTCAGCCCATTGGGATCGACGTGGAGCCCCGAGCCCGGACGGTCGATGCTCCCTCGCTCGCGGGGCGGGTCCTCACCGCCTTGGAACGGGACCGGTGGCAGTCCCGACCCGCGCCTCACCGACAGGCGGCCTTTCTGCACGTGTGGACGTGCAAGGAAGCATTTCTCAAGGCAACGGGCGAGGGCCTGCACCGCGCCCCGAAGACAATCGAGTCCATCGTCGACGGCTCCACGGTCGTGGCACTCCGCGACGCGTCGGACGCCCCGGACACACCTCCTTCCGCAAACGAATGGGCCGTTCGCCCCTTCTCGGCAGCGGACGGCGTCATCGGGGCAATCGTGCGGAAGGGCGAGGTGCCCACCCCACTCTCCTGGGTCGACGCGACGGACCTCTTGTCTCGCGTCGGTGGGTAGCGCGCCGGGTCCCACCTATTTGCACTCGTCACTCACGACCTCTCCCCCGCTCAGGACGGTGCAGACGTGCGTGGTGTACTCGAAGGGATCGCCGTCGAAGAGGGCCAGGTCGGCGCGCTGCCCCGGGGCCAGAGTCCCAACGGATTCCAGTTCGAGGATTTCGGCCGCCTCACTGGTGATGCTGGCCAGGGCCGCCTCGCGGGGCAGGCCGTGGGCCATGGCGATGGCCGCCTCGTAGAGCGCAATGCGGGTCTTGGGCACGTAGGGCTCCCAACCGGTCTGAATGGCAACAGGGATGCCCGCGTCGTGCAGAGCGGCCGCCGTCGTGAAGGCCGCGTTCTGCGTGGTGCCCGAGGGCCGGGCCATGGTCGGGTGCAGAATGACGGGAACATCGGCCTCCGCGATCTCCTCGGTCATCAGGTAGGCCTCCGCCGCACCGTCCAGAATCATCTCAAACCCAAACTCTTCCTGGAGCCGGAGGGCGGTCTGGATGTCGTGGGCCCGGTGGGCGGTAATCAGGGCCGGCACCTCCCCCCGGAGCACATCCTGCAACACATTCTGCCCCAAATCTTCTCCAGTCGCCTCTCCCCCACTCATCGCGGCCTGCGCGTCGTGCAGGGCCTGTCGGAGCATCGAGACCCCCTTTGCGCGGGTCCCGGGACGCTCGAACCGGGCCTGCGCGTCGGGCCCCAGCGTGAAGGCGACCGTGGTGATCGAGTCGCGCAGGGAGGCCTCCACCGTCTCGCCGGCGGTCGAGAACGTGGCCGTCTGCCCACTGATGAGGGCGCCCGGCGCGTGGCCGGTGTGGACGGTGGTGAACCCCAGCTGCTGGACGAAGGACACGAGCTGCTCTCGCGGGTTGTACGCGTCGAGGGCGCGGAGCGCAGGCTGCATGGGCTCCGAGGTGTCGAGCTGGTCCTGATCGGCGGAGACGTTGTAGATTCCCGACAGGCCCACCGTGCCCCGCGGGTCGATTAGGCCCGGGGTCACGACGGACGCCTCGTGCACCTCGGCGGACGCCGGGACCTCCACCTCCGACGCGGGCCCGACGGCCTCAATCGTTTCGTTCTCGATGAGCACCACCCCATCCTCGATGGGCGCGCCCGTCATGGTGTAGAGGGTATCGGCGCGCACGGCCCGCTGCGACTGAGCGGAGGCCGGCGACAAGCCGCCCCCCAACAAGAGCACGGCGAAAAGAAATGAGAGACACTGAGGGCGAAGGAGCGGAGTCGACATGGCAGAACGGTCAGTTGAGAGACGGAAGCAGACGGACAGGAGTGCGGGTACGAAGCAGGCGTTACTCGTGGACGTGCTGAGCCGCGCCGTCGTAAACCCGGTACCCGCCGGTGGCAAACTCGCGATCCTCGGGGTCGGACCGGTCGAAGACCGGCGTGCCCTCCACCCAGGTCTGCTCGATCTTCGTGTACACACTGAGCGGATCGCCAGACAGGACGATGAAGTCTGCATCCTTCCCCGCTTCGAGCGATCCCACCTCGTCCTCCAATCCGAGCATGCGCGCACCCGCCAGGGTGACCGATTCGAGCGCCGCGTCCCGCGACATTCCCGCGCGCACCCCAAAGGCCGGGGACCGCAGGAACAGCCGGGAGTCCGTGATGGGATCGTCGGTGTGGTAGGCCACGTCCACGCCCGCCTCTTCGAGCACGCGCCCCGTGCGGTACACGAGTTCATCGGCTTCGTGCTTGCCGCCCGGCGAGTCGAGCACGATGATGGAGGCCGGGACGTCGGCCTCGGCAATCTCGTCGGCCACCTTCCATCCTTCACTGACGTGGTGAAGCACAAGGTCGAAGCCAAACTCTTCACTCAGCCGGATGGCCGTAAGAATGTCGTCGTGCCGGTGCGTGTGGAAGTGCACGGCGCGCCGCCCCTCCAACACATCGATCAGGCCCTCCATGCGGAGGTTGCGGTCCGGGGCCTCCGACGGATCGTCGGCCTGCTCTTTCTTACGCCGGTACTCCTGCGCCGCCACGAACTGCTCTCGGACCATGGCCGCGGCCCGGGCTCGAGTGCCCGGGAAGGGTCCGTTTGCCCGCTGGGGGTTTGTGCCGTTGGCCATCTTCATGCCACCGCAGTCCTCCACCGGACGCTCTTCACAGGCGGAGAGGTCGCGAACCGTCCCCCCCTCGCGCAGCTTGAGGTAGGTGGTCTGCCCGCTCATCAGGTGGCCGGACCCCGAGATCAGCTGCACGGTCGTAATGCCACCGGCCCGGGCTCGGTTCATCGACGGGTGGCGCACGTTGATGGCATCGATGGTGCGGGCGTCCGGATGCATCGCCGCGGACCCGTCCCCGCCGCCTACCTCCCCAATGTGAGAGTGCGTGTCCACGAGGCCGGGCATGATTTCCTTCCCCGCCACGTCGTGCTCCACCGCGTCGGTCGGCACGTCGACCGACCCAGCCGGCCCGACGGCCTGAATCGTGCCCCCTTCCACCACCAAGACGCCCTGCTCGATGGGCTCGCCGCTAATCGGGTAGAGGGTGGCGTTTCGGAAGACGTGGGGCTGATCCTGGGCCTGGGCGGGCGCGCAGAGGCACAGTCCCGCGAGGCTTAGGATGAGAAGGGCAGTCCGCATGGGAAGGAGAAGAAAATTCGGAAAGGGCAAGTGGCACTGGCTCCATAGAACGTAGGATGTGCCCTTCACACTCGCAAACGATCCAAAGACCGCATGACACTCTGGGGAGAAGAGCACGGCTTGGCCCTTCCTGCACCCTTTTTTGGCATCTTCTCGTGACAATGCCCCCAAAAAAAGCCTCGGGCGCTTGAGATGGATTTGGGGAAAGGGACTGCCAATAGTGACGATAACGGCCAGCCCCATTTCGCTTTCGTCCGGCATTCGTTTGTCCCGTGCTCACCTCGGCAGCATGGGTCGTGAGGAAGCACGTTGCACCTCGGGCTCGGTGTGTTGCGTAGCGACCCTGCCCTGAAGCGTTGAATCCTGTGATCGATCGTTCCACCGATTCGGTGTCTCTCGCCTCTTCTATGTTCTCGGTCCTCGGGTGGGGGGGTCTAGTCGTTCTCCTCCTGGTGGCAGGCGTCGGGGGAACCCCCACGCACGCTCAGCAGCAAGAGGTTCCCGACTCCATCCGGAATGACCTGGAGGCCCGCAACCTGTCCCCCGACCAGGCGCGGCGGCGGGCGCAGCAACTCGGCCTCGACCTGTCCGCCCCTGCACAGGCCGCCGACGAGGCCCGACGCCGCGGCATCCCCGAGGCCCGTGTCCGGGCGCTGCTGCGGGCGGCACGGGCGGCCTCCACGATGGACACCACCGCACGGTCGCTCTCTGCATCAGACGTGGCCGCGACGGGCGCCGCTCCGCCCGACACCACACCGCCGGCCTCGAAGCCGCTCGCCCCGGACACCACGGCGGACGGCGACCAGCCCAGCGGCCTTTCCTATTTCGGCTACAACACCTTCGATAGTGTCCCGGACGCCTTCGCGCCCTCGCCCTCGGGCCCCGTCGACGACAGCTACGTGGTGGGCCCTGGGGACGAGTTGCGCCTCGTGGTGTGGGGCGCCCCGGAGTTTCAGTACGACCTTACCGTCGACCGCCAGGGACGCGTCTTCGTGCCGGACCACGGCCAGTTCACGGCCGCGGGCCAGACGATCGAGGCGCTCCGGGCCGACATGAAACAGTGGCTCTCCCAGCAACACTCGGGGCTTACGGAAGACCCCCCGACGGTCTTCATGGACCTGTCGGTCACGCGCCTGCGCCCCCTCAAAGTTTTCGTACTCGGCGAGGTGGCCCAGCCCGGCGGCTACACGGTCAGTGCCACGGCGACGGCCTTCAACGCCCTCTACAGCGTGGGCGGGCCGCTGCGGCGCGGGTCCCTGCGCCGGATTCAGGTCATTCGGGACGGATCGGTGGCCGACACGGTCGACCTGTACGACTATCTGGCCGAGGGGGGCCAGCCAACCCCTGTCAACCTGCAGGGCGGCGACTACATTCGGGTGCCGGTCCGCGGCAAGACCGTCGCGGTTACGGGGGCCGTCGGCCGCCCCGCCTACTACGAGATGGCCGATGGCGAGACCGTTCGGGATCTGATTGAGTACGCGGGGGGCGTGGAGCCGGACGCGTACGGGGCTGACTTTGAGGTGCGCCGGCTGATCCCCCCAGGCAAGCGCGAGGACCCGGGGGCATCGGTCCCCCGAAGGGACCTCAACTTCTCCCTCGACGCCGTGCTCAACGGCGACGCGACCGTCCCGCTGTCCGACGCCGACCGGGTCCGCATCCGGGCCGTGCCCACCCGCGACGACCCCGCCGCGGCAAGCAACGTGGCCTCCGCGGCCGTGGCCGGCGCCGTGTACCAGCCTGGCACCTACGCGCTCGGGGACAGCGTGCGCACCGTGCGCGACCTCCTCCGCGCTGCCAACGGGCCGACCGACGCCGCCTACCGACAACAAGCCTCTCTCATTCGCTTCGACGAGAACCTCGACGAGGCCGTCCGCTCCGTCAACATCGACAGCGTCCTGGCCGGGGTGCCCCGAGCCAACCTGCCGCTCGTGCCCGGCGACAGCCTCCACGTCCGCTCCGTCCAGTCGCTCGAAGCGACGCGCACGGTCCGCATTACCGGCCAGGTGCGCAATCCGGGGCCGTACCCCTACCGGAGCAACATGACGGTCCAGGACCTGCTGTTGCGGGGCGGGGGCCTGGCGGACAGCACCTACCTCAGCAACGTGCTGCGCTCCCGGGCCGACCTCTATCGGGAAAGCGACGACGGGCGTTCGGAACGGGTGCGTCCGTTCAACCTCGCCCGCGCCCTCCGCGGCAACGGCCTCGCGGACGAGCCCCTCCGGCCCGGCGACCGGATTCGCGTCTATCCGTTGCGGGCGGAGGTGAACCCGGACAAGTTCGTGGAAATCAGCGGGGCGGTGAAGGAGCCCGGCCGCTACGACTACCAGGAAAACCTGTCGGTGAAGGACGTCATTCTCAAGGCAAACGGCTTTGAGGAGGACGTCTACCTGGACGAGCTTCAGATCGCCCGCCCGAAGGCGGGAGCCCCCGGGATGCGGACCCTGCGGGTATCCCTCGATCGATCGCCGGGCTCGTCGGGGGCCGTGCGCTTCGCGGCGGACGACACGACACACGCGCTGCAGGCGGCGGCGACCGTTCCGGTGCAGCACCGCGACCGCGTGCTCGTCCGCTCGGACCCGGCGTACAGCGATCGGGACTTCGTGACGCTGCGTGGCGAGGTGCGCTTCCCGGGGGAGTACGCCCTGGAAGAACAAGACGAGCCGTTGTCCTCGGTGCTGGAGCGCGCCGGGGGACTCACGCCCGACGGATACCCGGGGGGCGGGCAACTCGTGCGGGACGAGGAGCGGTTTGTCCTCGACCTCCAGCGGGTCCTCCGGGGCGACGAAGACCTTGGGCTGCGGAACGGGGACGAAATCGTCATCCCCACGACGCCCAACAGCGTATCGGTGCGGGGCAACGTGGCACAGGAAGGACGCATCAAGTACCAGCAGGGCGAGGACGTGGACTACTACCTGGAGCGGGCGGGCGGCGTCCGCGACAGCACAAAGAACATCTACCTGACCCAGGCCACCGGCGAAACCCGGAAGGTAGAGTCCGGATGGTTTGCCCGCTCGCCCGCCGTGACCGACGGGGCCGTGATCCGCGTCACCAAAGAGGCCCCGCCCCCGGACGACCAGGACGGCGTGGACATCGGCAAGACCATCCGGGACGTCACCGGCGTCCTCTCCGGCGCACTCACCATCATCGTGCTCGCCACGCGGGCGTTCGACTAGTCCCCGCGGTGGTTCACAGTGCTCTCGTTTCCCATGGGCAGTCCTTCACCACCAGAGCCATCAGGCGACGGGTCCCCCGCTCGCCTTCCTGCGCCGGGACGCGAGGTCGCCCCCCTGGATGTTTTGGTGACATTGGTCCGTGAGCGGGGCCTTTTCGTCCTCGTGGCGGGAGCAGTCGTTCTGGGCGGTCTGACATACGCCGTCGCAAGCCCGAGCCAGTACACGGCGGAGTCGACGGTCGTGCGGGAGGCCGTGGACAAAGATCAGACCCTTCCGGGCAGCCTGCCCTCTCTCCCCGGGCTGGACCTCAGCACGGGCGATGCCGGCGGTTCAGGGCCGCCTCCAAGCTCGTATCCAGATCTTCTCACGAGTCGCGAGGTGCGCCTCGCCGTCGCCCGCGATACGTTTTTCTTTCCGACGACTGGTCGCCACAGCACAGTTGTCGCACACGTCGACCGCCCGGCCAGTCTTGGTCAGCGCCTCCTCAACTACACCGTGTGGTTGCCCTGGACGCTCAAGGAACGGGCCATGCAGGGTCTGGGGAGCGAGACTGTCTCCCCGATCGGTACGCCCGGAGACGAAAACGGACTTATTGTGCCGACGGAGGCGGAGCAGGAGGCCCTCGACATGCTCGCCGAAGCTGTGACCGCCGAGGCACAGGGGGGCGGCTCGCTCGGGGAAACTCGGAGGCTCATGACCATATCCACGACGGCCCCCGGTCCAGGCCTCGCGGCGCGACTCAACGAGAGTTTCGTGGAGCACCTCCGGCGTCGCGTTCGGGCAATTCACGCCCAAAATACCCAGCAGGACCTTCGGTTTGTGCGGACCCGGCTTGCGGACGCCCGCCGCGAGCTGAAGCAGGCCGAAGACAGCCTGTCTCAGTTTCTGGAACAGAACCGGAGTGTTCTCGCCGATGGAGATGTCCCTGCTCTTTCGTTTCGACGCGACCGTCTCCGGCGCCAGGTTCGCTTCAAGGAACAGTTGTATAGCCAGTTGCAGGGGCGGCTCACGGAGACCCGCCTCCGGCTTCAGCGGCGGCAGCCTGTGGTGACGGTGGCTGAGCAGGCGGCCCCCCCACCCACTCCAAGTGCGCCCAACCGCCTCTTGATCGTGTTCATAAGCATCGGGATCGGGCTCGTCGCCGGGGCTGGGGCCGTCTACTTCCGGTCTCTGCGAACGTCCGTGGAGGAGGACGAGGATGGACAGGAAAAGCTGGCAAGAATCCGCCAGGGTCTCACCGTCGCGGGACTTGCTCAAGGCGTGCGCGACGAGATCGGGAAGAGGCGAAATTGATGGTCTCCGGGCGGCGACAACGACCGAGGACTTTTACAACGAGACCGCGCCGGCAATGCCGCAGGACGCCCTCGTTTACCCACAGACCAGAAGGTGCGTACGTATTGCTGGTTCTCTTTCACGATCTGGAGGCCTACTCTCTGTTCGTCCCTCCTCTAATCTATCCCTCCTCTAATTTAAACGACGCAAGCATGTGTACAGCGCACCCGCGCTCGGAGACCTCAAGGGACAACAGTCTTCCAAGAATCAGTCATGATGTCGCCTCCTTCATTATTCGCCGTACGCGATGAGTCAGTTGTTCATTGTCGGAAGCCGAGGCATTCCGGCGGCCTATGGAGGCTTCGAGACGTTCGCCGAGGAACTGTCCACACGCCTCGCTGCCCGTGACCGGACGGTGTACGTCACCTGCGAACAGGTGGTCGAGGACGCCGAGCCGCCCGCCACGTATCAGGGTGTCAAACTCCTCCACGTGACAACGCCCGACCACGCCCTCCGGCCAATCCTTGCCGACCTGATCGCGCTGTGGAAATGCTACCGCCGTGGAGAGCCCGGCGATGTCGTCTATCTTCTAGGCTACGGGGTGGGCCCGTTTGCGTGGCCGCTGCTGAAGGGTCTCCGCGCACAGGGAATAACAATTTGGCTCAACCCAGACGGGGTTGAGTGGCGCCGCTCCCACTGGTCGTGGGGAGCAAAGCTTTACCTTCGCTTTTGTAGCTGGTTTCTGCCTCGTCAGGTCGATAGACTGATCTGTGATTCGGAGGCCATCCAGGACCACCACTCCCAGAACAACGGTGTCGACCCCTCTCATACCGACATGATTGAGTACGGGGCGCCAGTCGTGCACCCGGACAATCTGACCGCGTCGGTGAAGGCACAGCGGGACCAGTACCTCCGCCAGTACGATCTCTCTCTGGACGAGTACTACATCCAGGTGGGACGACTCGTCCCCGAAAACAACCTCGAACTCATGATCCGGGCCGTGTCCGACCCGCAGATTTCCCGACCGCTGTTAATTATTGCAAATCGCGACTCACACAACGGATATCATCAGAGGCTGCGAGCCCTGGCGGAGGAGCACGGTGCCTCTGGACAGATCGTTTTCGGAGGAACCGTCTACGATCAGCCCCTCCTGCGGGCCATCCGAATCGGTGCCCACGCCCATCTGCACGGCCACGAGGTGGGCGGCACCAACCCGGCTCTCGTCGAAGCAATGGGCCTCGGCTCCCTCATTCTCGCCCTCAATACCCGATTCAACAGAGAAGTGCTCGGTCGGGCCGGGCTGTATTTCGGAAAGAGCGTGAAGGACCTCGTCCGAATGCTCCATCTCGCGGACCGACTTTCTGATGCGACCATCCAGAAGCATCAGCAGCGGGCCGTCGAGCGGGTCCGGTCGCATTACAACTGGCCCCGAATCGTCGACGCGTACGAACGCCGCATTTGGGACACCGCCACGCGCCCCGGCTCGGGAGCAGAATCGAAGCCGCCGCGGAATGCCGTTCGGCTCAACGGCCCGGATTGCCGTTGACTCGGGAGGGCCCGTGGATTACGTTTGGAACACCAATTCATCGACGGAAACTGAGGGGTCTGTGGCTTTTGGAGGACGCCCCGGTTCCTGCGCCTCCGGGTAGCCCCTGTCCTGCTTTGCATTCTCTCACGGCATTCCGTCCTCCGCGAGTCCTCCCGTTAGGCTGTTTTTGGGCCTCTCACTTTGGGCCTCTCAAGGGCAGGCCATCGAACATCTTCGTCAATCTGCTTCGTGCGATGCCCCAAGTCACTGCCGCTATCAGGCGACGATGTTTTGTCCCCTCCCCCCTGATGCGTGTGCTCCTGCTCGGGGGGCTCGTGGCGACGATCGGACTCACCACGGCCGGCAGTGCGTCGGCCCAAGTGCAGGCGGACACGACAGCCTCCTGTGCCGACCGGCTGGACACCGCGGAGCAGGCGTACCGCAACCGGAATTTTGGGGAAGCCCTCTCCCTGGCCTCTCAGTGCACCGATCAGGAGGAGGTGGGGGAGGAGACAGCCCTCCGGGCCTACCGGCTCATCACGCTCGCGTCCCTGCGGCAGGGCGCCCTGCTGCAGGCCCGCACCGCCGTCGAAAACATGCTCCAAATCGACCCCGGGTACACGGCCGACCCGGTGAACGACCCGCCCTCCTACGACCTCTTCGTCTCGATGGTGCGGGAGGACACCTCCCCCGAGGCCACGGCGGACGCGCAGCCCGACACGACGAGGGCCGGGGGGAACGAGCCCCCCGAGCCCCCAGAGGCCCGGTCCGCGCCTCGCGCAGGCCGAGGGGTCTTTGTCAAGTTCGGGGGCGGGATTTCAGACTACACCGGCGACTACCCAGCGCAGAACGTGGGCCACCCCCTCGACCTCCAGGAGTTCATTACAGGATCGGGGGCTCCGCTGATGGCATCGGTCGAACTGGGATATCAGGTGTCGCCGGGCTGGGCCGTCGTAGCCGGCTTTCAGGTCGGCAACTACCCCATCGTGGGGTATAAAAAGCCCACGATTAACGACTCGCACCGCTACACGCCACAGCTTTTGATTCGTCACACATTCCGAAACCCCGAGCGAACAGTACGCCCTTACATCGACGTCGGCGGAAACGTGACGTTCGGCGGCGAGCGGTTCACGAGCATGGGCGCCGGCCCGTCCGTGGGTGGGGGGATCAACATTTCACTGGGCCGCACCGCCTCATTTTACATTGAGTCCCGGCTCAACACCACATTCCCAGACGGTGCGATTGACGCCGCCGAGTTTAGCGATACCGGGGTTTGGGGCTCGTTTGATTCTTTGAATCAGCTTCTCGGGGTGGGAATACAGCTCCAATTGTGGGGATCTTGACCGTGATCGGTCCGGGTGAGCGGGGTCACGTGACACTGCTCAGAATGTCCAGATACTGTTCGGTTACTCGGTCCCGTTGGAACCGATTTAGCGCCGATCGCGGAGCCGGGTCAATCTTTCCATCGAGGGCCTCCTCAACCCCCATTGCCAACGCGGATGGATCTTCGACCGGGACAAGCTTCCCATGTTTTCCCCCTTCGAGAATCTCGGCCGGGCCGCTCGGACAGTCTGTCGAAACCACCGGCGTACCGCAGGACATCGCTTCGATGAGCACATTTCCAAGTCCTTCGGATTTCGACGATAGCACAAAGACGGACGCTTTCGACATGTATTTCAGCGGATTCGAGACAAACCCCGGCATCCAGACCTGATCGCTCACTCCGAGATGCTCCGCCTGCTGCTCAAGGGCTCGACGTTCCGACCCTTCGCCGAAAATGACGAGGCGAGCGCGACGACTTTTTCTCACCTTAGCGAAGGCTTCGAGGAGGACCGAGAATCCCTTCTCCTCAACCAGCCGCCCTACACCAAGAACTACGGGAGTGCCTGAATTCTGAAACCAGGAGTGTTCGACATCCCGGTTAGCATGCCCGAGCGTTTCCATACTAACCACCGGGTTGTATACAACATCAAACTTCTCTCGTCGCATGTGGAGCCTTTCAGAAACCCTGTCAGCAACCCCCTCAGAGACAGCGACCGCCCGATCTGCAAGTAAATAGGTCGCCTTTGTAATGTGTGTGAGCCCCCAATCCGGAAGCATGGACCTGGATCCAGCAATCGGGGAGACGTTGTGCTCGGATATCACAATCGGGGTGAACCCTCCAGTGATCACTTTGGCGAGTAGAGCAACACGATTGGGATAGGGAGCAGCTGAAAGAAGGACAGAAGTATGATGATGCCGTAGGTACGTAGCGAGGGAGGGGACACTCTCGACGAGGCCATTCGCCCTCAAGTTGAAGACCCGACAATCAGAGGGAAGGCTGCCTAGCAACTCTCCCTTCTTCTTCAGAAGTACAATGTCCGTATCTATTCCCCGGTTCAGAAATCCTTGGGCCAGGGCGACCATCACATGTTCTATACCACCGCCGACCAAGCTTCCCCAAAAGAGTGAAACTCGGGAGGGCCTTTCGCACATGATCACCAGCCATTCTTGATACGAGGCTCAGTTAAAAACCGGAGCAGAGGCACTCTCCTTCCCCAACGAGTTCAATCCGGTTTAGCTCATCTGATAGGCCTTGAGAATCAAGACTCAGCTCACCAAAACTACTCGACACTACTCAAAATATCGAGATACTGATCCGCCACCTGGTCTCTTCGAAACCGATCCAGCGCCGATTGGGGAGCGGGGTCAATGTCTCCGTCGAGGGCCTCCTCGATCGCCGCTGCCATCGCGTGTGGATCTTCGACCGGTACGAGCCGGCCGTGCTCTCCCCCTTCCAGGATTTCAGATGGACCGCTCAGGCAGTCCGTAGATACGACCGGTGTACCGCAGGCCATCGCTTCAACAAGCACATTGCCGAGTCCTTCCCACCGTGACGATAACACGAATACGGAGGCTCTAGACATGTACCTCAGTGGGTTCGATACAAATCCCGGCATCCAGACGTGATCGCTCACACCGAGGGCATCGGCCCGTCGTTCAAGGACTGTCCGCTTTTTGCCTTCGCCAAGAATGACGAGTCGAGCCCGATGGGTTCTCACCACTTCGGCGAACGCTCGGAGAAGGGTGGAAAAATTCTTCTGTTCGGCGAGTCTCCCAACTCCGAGAATCAAGGGAATACCACCATCCGAGAACCAAGGATGTTCGACGGTCTCCTCCGCACGTTCGAAGGTGTCCGGCCCAATCACAGGATTGTAGACCACCTCGAACTCTTTTCTGTTGAACCCCAGTGACCGACAAATGTCCTCAGCAACCCCCTTCGACACCGCAATCATGCGGTCCGCAAGCGGGTAGGTCCACTTCGTGAGTTGGTCGATGACCCAGTCGGGAAGACTGGAATTGGAAGTGGAAACCGACAGGGTGTTGCGTTCTGAAATCACGATCGGAGTGGAAGTCCGAGCGATCGTGCGTGCTAACACAGCAATCCGGTTCGTATAGCCTGCAGAAAGTAACACAGAGGGGCGTCGCTGGCGCAAGTATTGAGCCAATGCGGGTGGCCCCGTGATGATTTGTGAGGCTTCTAGGTCAAAAACTCGCGCTCCCGCCGGGACGTTGTTGACGAGTTCGCCCTTTTTTTCCATCAGGACGACATCCACTTCGATTCTACGTTCCAAAAATTCTTCGGTGAGGGCCAGCATCATATGCTCTATACCGCCACCTCCGAGCGTCCCCCAAAATAATGCAACTCGAGAAAGCTTGCTGCTCACAAAACTTTATGGTTGTCTAAGAAGGACTTCTCAGTTTAGACCTGAAGGACATGAGAAAGGTCGCACTACGGATCGTCTATTTTTTGACAGTATATCTCCCGCTAGAGGATTTTCTCCTCAAGTGGATCCCTGTTCCGTACCCGATTTACCTGGGACTTCGACAGGCATCCGACGCCCTCGTCCTGATTCTTGCCGGGATGGTGCTTGGCATGCGGTTTCGAGCCACTCGTCGATTCCGGATCGTCGGACGGGGAGCGGATTTTTGCCTCGTAGCCTTCGTTGGTCTGGCGTTGTGCACGGTGGCTTTACGCGAGGGGAATCTGCTGTACACCGTTTTAAATCTCAAAGCCCTCTTGCGATACGTCCTGCTGGTCTACGCGCTCTTGAATCTGAGTCTCCGTCGGGCCGAGGTTTACGTGCTACTTCGGCTTATGTACGTGTCTCTGGGAATTCAATTCATCGTCTCGATGATCCAGATCGCTGGGCCTGTCAGTATAGACCAGTTTTTCTTTCCTAGAGTTCAGGGCACAGAAGTTGCCGGCGTGGAACTCGGTTCCACAGCGTATCGGGAATCAGAAAAAGGGTATATCTCCGGCACGATGACCAACAACATTTCCTATGGGGGATTTCTCCTCGTTGGCCTGGCCACATACGTCACTCGCTACATCCGTGATCGACGAACGCTCCTCTACTGGGGAGCTGTGGCCGTTTTCCTGTTTCTTGCGTACATGTCTGGCTCCCGGGCCGTCACGTTTGCGGTCGTCCTCCTGGTGGCTACCGATCACTATCTCAGTGGAGAGGCGGGTCAATTCCTGAAGGTGAGCACCCTCACATTTTTGCCCTTTGTGCCTCTGGTTCTTCTTATGGGAGTCAACCTTTCGGGCCTTCACATATTTGAGGTGTTCTCGGCAGAGTACCTCCGCGTTGCGATGGAACAGCGGCTAGGGATTGTGCTGAATGTCCTCCCACAGTTTCTCACCGATTTGAGCGTCGCCGATGTTCTCTTCGGCTTAAGTCCCGACCGGACAATCCTTAGACGGTTCGTAGCCGATGTTACGGAACTTCCCGCAGTCCTCATCGGCAATGTAGCGGTGATCGAGGATGTCTACTGGGTGGCGCTCCCCGTGTACTACGGGCTCGCCGGTCTCGGGCTCTTTGTCGGATTCTTTGCCCTAGTCGCCCGTGAAGTCTACCGCATTGCCCAAAAGGGAAAAGAGCTACTAGAACGACGGCTGGCCCGCATTGCACTGTTGCTGCTCGTGGTGGCGGTGCCGCTGAATCTCATCGGGCAGTACTTTGAAACGCGTCAGTTTTCCTTCTACCTCTGGCTGTTCGTGGGCGTGAGCCTATCCTACACCTACACGAGGATCGTGACGGATCAGCGGGCGTCTTCATGACTTTGCAAAGGGGTAGGCGTCGTCCTACTTCATGCTTATAAGCGCAATGCGCATTCTGAACGCCGGGCACCACCATCACGTCCAGGGCGGCTCGGATCGAGTGATGCTCCGGCTCGGCGAACTGCTGGAGGCGCAGGGGCACACGGTCGTCCCCTTCGCCTCGCAGCATCCGGAGAACCGCCCGTCGAGGTGGGAGGACTACTTCCCAAAGAGAGTCGATACGAAAGACCCGTCCCTGGGCGACGCGGCACGCTTCGTGTATTCGCCAGAGGCGAGACGACAGATGGCACGCCTCCTCGACGACGCCGGCCCGCTCGACCTCGCACACCTGCACATTTACTACGGACAGCTGACCGCGTCTATCCTCAAGCCCCTCGTTGAGGCCGATGTCCCCATCGTGCAAACCCTGCACGAGTACAAGTTGACGTGTCCGGTCCACTCTCACCGGTCACAGGGAGAGATTTGCGAGGCGTGTGCGGGCCACGCGTTCTGGCGGGCATTGCCCCGACGGTGCAACGAGGGGTCCCTGGCCCGCACGGCCCTGAGCGTGCTGGAGGCGTCGGTCTCTCGGGCGCTCGGAGATGCCCACCACGTCGACCACTTCATCGCGGTGAGTGATTTTCTGCGCGAGAAGATGATCGAGCACGACGTGGCCGCCCCGGAAACCATCACGACGGTCCACAACTTCGTCGATCCGGATCGCATCGAACCGTCGCGGGGGCGCGGCGAGCATATATTATACTTCGGGCGGATTGCCCCAGAGAAGGGCCTCCGCACACTCATTGACGCGGCGGCGCCCCTCACCGACCTGCCGGTCCGGATTGCTGGGACGGGCAAGCAGCGGGAGGCGCTGGAGGCGGAGGTGGCCCGTCGCGGTCTCGACCACATTCAGTTCGTTGGGTTCCAGAACGGAGAAGAGCTGTGGGACTTGGTCCGGCGGAGCATCTGCACAGTGCTACCATCTGAGGTATACGACACTTGTCCCCTGACTGTACTAGAGTCCTTTGCATGTGGATGCCCGGCTATAGGGGCCGACATTGGAGGCATTCCAGAGCTGATCGACGATAGGGTGGACGGTCAGCTGTTTCCATCCGGCGACGAGGAGGCCCTTCGCGAGGCCCTCGTGTGGATGCAGACGCATCGCGGTAAAGCCGTGGAGATGGGGCGCCAGGGGCGGACAAAGGTCGAAGAACATTTTTCGCCGGAGCAGCACTACCGGCAGGTGCGCGAGGTGTACGCCGAGGTTTTGTGAACGGCCGCTCATCGTCCCAGCTATGATCGCTCAGCTTGACGCCGACTACGTTTGGGCCCGCCCGGCGAAAGCACTCTCGCGGCTCGTCAGCTACGCGCTGTTTGAGGGACGGCCGGTCACGACGCGGGGCCGGTGGATCAATCCCCTGGTGTTTGCCCAGCTCGCCGCGACTAAAAAGATCCCTCAGCTGAAATCGGTGCATCAGCCCATCTTCATCGTCGGCACCGGGCGGAGCGGGACGACGATTCTCGGAAAGGTCCTTTCGCTGCACCGGGACGTCGGGTTTGTAAACGAGCCGAAGGCGCTCTGGCACGCCATCTATCCCCACGAGGACGTCATTGGAAACTATGATCGCGGACCAGCCACCTACCGGCTCGGCGTCCACGATGCCGATGAGGCGGTCGTCCGCCGGGCCCACCGGTTGTTTGGGGCGTACCTGACGGCCGTCGGGGCGTCGCGGGTGCTCGACAAGTATCCGGAGCTGATCTTTCGCATTCCGTTCGTGCGGTCGATCTTTCCGGACGCGCAGTTTCTCTTTGTCGTCCGAAACGGGTGGGACACGATTCGCTCTGTTGAGGCGTGGTCGGAGCGGCACGGGACGCAGGGCGACGGGGAGCAGCACGACTGGTGGGGCGTTGACGACCGCAAGTGGCGCCTCCTCGTGGAGCAGGTGGCCCCGACCCATCCAGCCCTACAGGTTCGGCGGGAAGAACTGCTCGGCCTCGACCGTCACGTGGACCGGGCCGCGCTGGAGTGGGTCCTCGCGATGGACGAGGGGATGGTGTACGAAGAAAAATACCCCGACGCCGTCACGCGCGTTCGCTACGAGGACCTCGTGTCCACGCCCCGGGAGACCGTCCATCGAGTATTTGACCGCTGTCACCTTTCGGGAGACGACACCGCCCTCTCGTATGCACAGCAAACGATACGCGCCACCTCGTCTAAAGAAGCTGTCGACCTAAATGGGCGTGTAGCCCCGGTCTTCCACAAGAAAATGGAGGCGCTCGGGTACGCGTGACGGAGTTTTCTCTCTCCGATTCTTCTAGCAGAACCGTCCGGCATCGAATGTCTCATGGCCTCGCCGATCACCGCTGCACTTTTGTGGTTGGCAGTAGCCGCAGCGGCACCACGATGATGGGGCGCATTCTGGGACGGCACCCGGCGGTGTACACCTTTCACGAGCTCCACTTCTTCGAACAGATGTGGAGTCCGGGTGCAGGGACGTTCACGGACCGGACGGAGGCGGTTGAGGTGGCGACAAGTCTACTCCACCTGTAACGCGATGCGGGCTACCTCCGTGACGACAGTTCGGCGGCCTACCGGGCAGACGCAGAGGCACTAGTCGACGAGGGACCGCCCATCCGCGGAATGACACCACTCGACATCTACCGAATCTTTCTGTGTCGAGAGGCCGCGGCGAATGAGGCCCAGATTCCGTGCGAGCAAACGCCTCGCAACGCCTTCTATCTAGAGCACATTTTGAAGCAATTTCTTGGCGCGCGAGTGATCCATATGGTTCGGGATCCGCGCGACGTGGTACTCTCCCAAAAGCGGAAGTGGAAGCGACACTTCTTGGGAGCATCCAACATTCCACTCACGGAGGCCTTTCGGTCCTGGGTCAACTATCACCCTCTCACAATCAGCCAGCTTTGGCGGGCCTCCGCGAAAGCCGTAGCTCTGTACCGCGACCATCCCCGCGTCCGGACCGTGGCGTTTGAAGAGATGCTCGCCGCTCCGGAAGCGACCGTGCGCGGCATCTGCGAGTTCGTGGGGACCCGTTTCGAAGAGCAAATGCTTTCCGTCCGCCAGGTCGGGTCCTCACACGAGGAAGACCGTCCGGATCAGCGTGGCATCGATCCGTCTCGATCGGGAAACTGGGAAACAGGCGGTCTCTCGGACACAGAAATCTTTCTGTGTGAGACGATCACCGCGAAGCCAATGGACGACCTCTACGATTACGCGACCAACGGCAATCGTCCCAATCCGCTGATGCTCATCCTGAGTGTCTTGCTCTTTCCGGTCAAACTCGGGGCCGCATTCTTCCTCAATCTCCCGCGCATGGACAGCGTCGGGGATGCTCTGCGTCGCCGTCTCCGGTGAGCGCGAGTGCCCTTCCTCCTGCCGACGTCTGCCCTACGCTTCCCCCAGCGCCGCGGTCACCTCGTCGGCCGCCTCCTTTAGCAGGACCGCCGACCGCAGCGACAGGTCGCTCTCGTCGAGCAGGCGCTTGCCCTCCTCCGCGTTGGTGCCCTGCAGCCGGACGATCAGCGGCACGTCGATGTTGATGTTCTTGGCTGCCTCGATGACGCCCTGGGCCACACGGTCGCAGCGCACGATGCCCCCGAAGATGTTGAGGAGAAGGGCCTCCACGTTCGGGTCCTCCAGGATGATGCGGAAGCCCGCCTCCACCGTCTCGGCGCTCGCCGCCCCGCCCACGTCGAGGAAGTTCGCGGGCTCCCCCCCCGCCAGCTTGATGATGTCCATCGTCGCCATCGCGAGGCCGGCGCCGTTGACCATGCACCCCACGTTGCCGTCGAGCGTGATGTAGCTTAGGCCGTGCTCGCCGGCCTTTACCTCCGTCGGGTCTTCTTCGTGGAGGTCGCGCATCTCCTCCAGGTCCGGGTGGCGGAAGAGGGCGTTGTCGTCGAGGTTCACCTTTGCGTCGACGGCCTCGATGTCCCCATCGGGCGTCTGCACGAGCGGGTTGATCTCGGCGAGCGTGCAGTCGCTCTCTTCAAACGCCCGGTAAAGGCCCTGGATCGACGAGACGGCCTGCTTGAAGGCGTCGCCCTCTAGTCCCATGGCGAAGGCGAGCTGGCGGGTCTGAAACGGCTGCAGGCCAAGCGACGGGTCCACCCACACCCGCTGAATCTTTTCGGGGGACTCCTCCGCGACCGTCTCGATGTCGACCCCGCCCTCGGTCGACACCATGATCGCGTTCATGCTCTTCTCCCGGTCCAGGGTGACGCCCAAATAGTACTCCTGGTCAATGTCGACGCCCTCGGTCACGAGAATCTTGCGCACCGTCTGGCCCTCCGGCCCGGTCTGGTGCGTCACCAGGTCCATGCCCAAAATGTTGTCGGCGTGCTCGCGGACCTCCTCGACGCTGTGGGCGAGCTTGACGCCGCCCCCCTTCCCGCGCCCGCCGGCGTGAATCTGCGCCTTCACGATAAACAGGGTGGCGTCGTTCTCGTCCTCCAGCCGACGCGCTGCGTCGACGGCCGCGTCGACCGTCTCGGCCACGATGCCGTCCGGAACCGATACGCCGTAGTCGCGAAAGAGACCTTTTGCTTGGTATTCGTGGAGCTTCATGGAGTGGGGCGGATTGGATGAACGTCAATTTTGCTGGCAAGTAAACGGTCGGGGAGGACAAGGTCTAGCACGCTGTCCATTTTTGCGGGGTGTTCGCAGGCGGCCCCGTCCGCCCCCTCCTCTCCCCTCACGCACGACCCGCCGTCATGTCGACCTTCGAACGGCACATCATCAAGCGGTTGTTGAAGGGCTTCGTTCTGTTCGTCGGGGCCCTCCTCGTCTTCTTCATCGTGCTGCACTGGGTCGAGTACAGCGACGACTTCCTCGACGGCGGGGCCACCATCTGGGAGGTGTTTACGGTCTTCTACCCCAACTACGTCCCGGAAATCATCCGGCTCACCTCCCCGCTGGCGCTGTTTCTGTCCTGCATCTACCTGACCGGCACCCTCGCGCAGGAGCTCCAACTCACTGCCCTTCAGACCTCCGGGGTCTCCCTCTACCAGCTCATGCGGCCGTACGTAGGGGTGGGCCTGCTTGTGACCGTCTTCATGTTTGGATTCAACGGATGGGTGGTGCCCAAAACGAACGAGGTGGTGGTGCGCTACGAGAATGAGTACCTGCCCGGCAACCAGACGAGCGCCCAGACGAGCGAGATCCACCGCCGAAACGGCCCCAACAGCATCCTGTCGGTCGGCTACTACGACTCGGAGCGCAAGCGCGCCCACACCGTGTCGCTCCAGCAGATGGCGGGGGACGCCCGCCTGGCCCGCCGCGTCGACGCCAGTCGGATGGAATGGGACGACTCCCTCGAGGTGTGGACGCTGGACGACGTGACGCGCCGTACGTTCGTGAAGGGCGAGACGCAGCGCAAACAAACCGTTGCCTCGCTGGACACGACCCTTCAGATCTACCCCCGCGACCTCGCCCGCTCAAAAAATGACGTGGCGGCCATGACCATCCCGGCGGCCGCGGAGTACCTGGCGGCCCTGCGGCGGTCCGGGGTGGGGGGGCTCACGCGGCCGCTGGTCGCCTACTATAACAAGTTCGCGTATCCCTTCGCCAACCTTCTGCTCATTCTGATTGGGGTGCCCATCGCCTCCACCCGTCGCCGCGGCGGGCAGGCCGTCCGGTTCGCGATCGGGCTGCTCACCGCCTTTGTTTACCTCTCCGTTCAGAAGCTCGCGGAGCCGCTCGGGTACGCCGGCACCCTCACCCCGGTCTGGACCGCCTGGCTTCCCCACCTCACGTTCGCCGTGGTGGCCCTGTTCGTCCTCTGGTGGGCCCGCAAGTAGCAGTGCGGCTTTGGGAATTTGCCGTCTGTCCCGAAACCGTTCCCCGTCATATTATTTTTACAGGTACCGGTGGAAGATCATCCACGAGTCTCTACGCACCCGGTTCTCGTACCCTGTCCACTCACCTGCTCCCCCTCCCATGTGGCACGACAGCGTCCTCGGCACGATCGGCGACACGCCCCTCGTTCGGCTGAACGAAATTGGCAGTGACCTCCCCCCCACGATTCTCGCGAAGGTGGAGTTTTTCAATCCGGGGGGGTCGGTGAAGGATCGGATTGGGCGGGCGCTGATTGAGGAGGCCGAAGAGGAGGGCCGCATCGAGCCGGGGGGCACGATCATCGAGGGGACCAGCGGCAACACGGGGGCGGGCCTCGCCATCACCGCCATCGCCAAGGGGTACCGGTGCATCTTCACCACCACGGACAAGCAGAGCCAGGAGAAGGTCGACGTGCTCCGGGGCCTGGGCGCAGAGGTGCTGGTCTGCCCCACCAACGTCGAGCCGGACGATCCCCGCAGCTACTACTCGGTCGCCCGCCGCCTGTCGGAGGAGATCCCCAATTCGATCTATCTGAACCAGTACGACAACCCCGCCAACGCGAAGGCCCACTACGAGACGACGGGGCCGGAGCTGTGGGAGCAGACGGAGGGCCAAATCACCCACTTCGTCGCGGGGGCCGGAACGGGGGGGACCATCAGCGGAACGGCGAATTACCTCAAGGAGCAGGACGACGACCTCAACGTGATTGGGGTGGATCCCCGTGGGTCGGTCTTCCACAAGTACTTCCACGAGGGCGTCTTCGACGAGGACGAGATCTACCCCTACTTCACCGAGGGGGTGGGAGAGGACATCCTCCCCGACAACATGGACTTTGACATCATCGACGACTTCGTGGAGGTCAACGACAAGGCGTCCATGCAGATGACGCGCCGACTGGCGCGGGAGGAGGGCCTCTTCATCGGACAGTCTTGCGGGCTGGCCGTCGCCGGCACCCTCAAGTGGGTGAAGGCCCACCGCGACGCCCTCTCGCCGGAGGACGTGGTGGTCGTGTTGCTTCCGGACTCGGGCTTCCGCTACCTGTCGAAGACCTACAACGACGACTGGATGCAAAACCACGGCTTCCTGGAGAAGAGCCCCGACGTGACGGCCGACAAGGTCCTTAACGTTCAGCAGGAAGAAACCGACGTCATCGCCGCCGCGCCGGATGACAATCTCGGCAACGTCATCGAAACCATGACCGACCAGGGCATCTCGCAGATGCCGGTTCTGGACGAGGACCAGGAGGTTGTCGGCAGCATTACCGAAACCCGGGTTCTCAACGAGCTCATCGAGGATCCAGCGTCCCGCAAGGCCCCGGTACGTGAGATCATGGGCACCCCGTTTCCGGTGGTCCCCGCCTCCCTGCATCTCGACCACCTCTCCGCCTACCTGGAGGAAGATGCGGGGGCCGTCCTAGTCGACCACAGCCCGGAGCACCGAGGCGGCTACTCGATCCTGACCAAGAGCGACCTGATCAGCGCGCTCGCCGATGTGGGACAGAGCAACGGCAACGGGGCCGCGTAGCGACGCCCGAGTTCTTTCCCCCCTTCCTCTCCCGCAACGTCTTCTCTTCTCGATGTCCGACATTGAGTCGCCGCCCCAGTCCTCCCGGGAGGTCGCAGAAGCGTTTTCCGCCCCTCTTCCCGAAGAGGCACCCGACCAGACGGTCCGTACGAACCGTCTGCGCATGCCGGATTTCGACGGCCTACGGGACGCCCCTGAGGAACTTCCCCTGGACGTGGACGAAGGGATGGCTGAGGGGACCTACGCAAATTCGGTCCTGGTCCGATCGTCCCCCGAGGAGGTCGTGGTGGACTTCGTTCGGGTCGTGCCCGGGACGATGCAGGCCCGCCTGAAGAGCCGGGTGATCGTGCCGCCCCAGAACGCCGAGCGCCTTCTCGACGCCCTCGAGGACCATCTCGACACGCCAGACCGGCCGGACGCGCTCGACTCCCCGTCCGCGGATCGTCCCGTAGCGGAGGGCGACCTCGACCTGGGTTCGGTGCCTTCGGGAAACGGACATTCCTCGCCGACGGAGGATGGCTCCGATCCAGTTCCCACTGTGGAGCCCGAACTGCTCACGGCCACCTTTTCCCTTTCGGGCGACGCGCAATACTGCAACGACCCGTGGACCTCTGTTCTCGGCACCCCCGACCACCCGTGGGCCCGCCTGTCTGAGGAGGACCAGGAGGTGGCCGAGTCCGCGGTGCTTCGGGCCCGGAAGGGCGCCCTCGTCACCAATCGCCTCGTGTCCGCCCAGACGCATCACCGCGAAGAACCCCTCCCCGTCCTTCTCAACTTTATTCCCGTGCACGACGACGCCTCCGGGGAGGACAGCCCCCGCGCCGTCACGGCGAGCGGGGAGGTGCTGGCCGAGCCGCCGTCCTGGATGCTCAGTCAGACCCAGCGGCACCGCATGGAAACCCTCGGCCGCATGACCATGGGCGTGGCCCACGACCTGAACAACCTGTTGAGCGGCCTGGTCGGCCACGTTGAGCTTCTCAAGGATCAGGTGGAGCGCGCCTCACTGACGGACTCGATCCGCCCCTCCATCGAGACGATCGAGACGACGGCGGAGGACGGCGCGGCCCTCATCGAGAAGCTTCAGCGCTATATCCGTCACGATACGCAGCAGCACTTCGAGCCCCTGAGCCTGACGGACCTGATCGAAGACTGCATCACCCTCACCGAGCCGTACTGGTACAACGAGCCCCGTCGCCAGGGCATCGAAATTTCGGTCGAGACCGACCTGAAGGACGTGCCGGACATTCTGGGGGCCGCGTCGGAGCTGCGCGAGGTGTTCGTCAACCTCGTCCTGAACGCCGTCCAGGCCATGCCGGAGGGCGGCACGCTCCGCTTCGACACGCACACGGACCGGGCCGGGCAGGTCTGCGTCACCGTGGGCGATACGGGCATCGGCATGAGCGACGAGGTACAGCAGAACATCTTCGAGCCGCTGTTCACCACGAAGGGCGACGACGGCACGGGCATGGGCCTCGCGGCCAGCTACGGCATCGTGCAGGAGCACGAGGGCACCATCGACGTGTCGTCCGAGCCCGGCGAGGGCGCCCAGTTTACCCTGACCTTTCCTCCGGCCGAAGGCGACCTACCCCCCGTCGATGAGAGCCCTGTGGAGGGCTCGTCGGACGAGCCGGCATCCTCCGAGGGAGCGTCCATCCTCGTGGTGGACGACGAAGAGATGGTCCGCTCGACCGTCACACGCCTCCTCACGCTCAGTGGGCACGAGGTCGACCGGGCTGCTTCGGGGGCGGAGGCACTGGAGGTCTTCTCCGCCGGCACACACGACATCGTGTTCACCGACTTCGGCATGCCCGAGATGACGGGGGCCGAGCTGGCGCACGCCCTCAAGGAGGAGGCCCCCGACCTGCCTGTTGTCCTGCTCACGGGCTACACCGAAACCGAGTCCGCCCACGACGAGGTAGACGACATTCTTTCCAAGCCCTTTAAGCGCGACGAGCTCGACACCGCCATCCAGAAGCACGTCTTCTCGTCGTCCTAGCCGCGATCTCTCCCACTACTGAACGCGAGGCACGTGCCGGGCGGCCTGAACGAGCATTCCGGTTTGGTCAGAGGAGTAGTTCCTCTTTGGAGACATGGACGGCGTGGTTGCGGTGAGCTGCCCCGAAGAGATGCGTCTTGCGTCGCCCCCCGACCGTTCAGTCCAGGCGGGGCGGGTGCGGGGTTGGATCGCCAAGAAGGAGCAGCGGGGCTGGTCCTCCTACGATTCAGGCTCGGAGTCCTGGCGCGGGGTTTCCTCGATCACTCGGGCCTCTTCGATGTTCGGATCAAGCTCACGATCAAACGCCTTCTTGGACTCGGCGGCGATATCCGAGACCCGGTCGGCAGTCGCCTCGACCAGATTGGCCGTCAGGCGAAGCACGGTACCCCCGGCATGGACCGTTTTCCCAAGCCAATTCAGATTGTGGGGTTCGCGGCGCTCCGAGGGACGCTCTTGGGACATGTGTCGGGACGAGTCGATGGAAAGGGGCGCCTGCGGGTACGGGCCCCGCGCCCGCAGTTGGGATTACGCGTCGTCGGACGTTCTTCCTCCCTTCGGGGCCTGTCGCTGGGCCGTCTCCGGCTCCGCAGCGCCCGGCCCGGACGTCTGAGACGTACACGACGACCGATGCGGACGGCGAACAACATCCTGGAGCCCGTCGGCAAGCGCCTTTCCGGCCTGCTCAATGCCCCTTGCCAGGGCCGAGGCGGAGGCCTCAATGAGGAACTGAGCCTGCTGCTCTACCTCCAGCTCATCGAAGCGGCGGCGGGTCTGTTCGTACTCGTCATCAGTCGGCATGGAAACGAACTGTTTGGCGCAAGGCCTCGTTTGGAAAGCATCGATTACATAGCAAGTGCCCCTTGAGGGCACCACGCTGACGTGCAGCAGGAGCAGATGGTTTCTCGATCAGACGTTCAGGTATGACCTCTTCTTCCCCAACGGACAAGTCCGACGGCCCTCTCCTCGAAGGGGTCGTGACCAGCTCGACCGGCAGCTGGTACGACGTGCAGGTCGGGGACCGGACCATTCCCTCACGGATGCGTGGCAAGTTTCGGCTGACCCGACAGGACGTCACCAACCCGATTGCCGTCGGGGACCGGGTGACGCTCCGGGTGGCCGACGAGGACCAGACGGGGTTCATCACGGACATCCACGAGCGCACGAACAAGCTGAGTCGACGGGCGGCAGGGCCCCGGGAGGGACAGGAACACATCCTCGTGGCCAACGTCGACCGCATCTGGAGCGTGCAGGCCGTGCAGCGGCCCGCCCTCAACCCCCGGTTCCTCGACCGCCTGCTCGTCGGGGCGGCCGCGCAGGACGTCCCGGCGGGCCTGATCATTAACAAGATCGACCTCTTGGCGCAGGACGACCTGCCGGACGTGATGGACCTGCACCTCCGGTACGCCGACCTCGATTACCCAGTGCTTACAACGAGCGCCACGGAACAACTCGGGCTCGACCGGCTCCGCGATGCCTTCGACGGGCAGGTCAACGCCATCACCGGTCCCTCCGGCGCCGGCAAGTCCACGCTCCTCAACGCCTTGGAGCCGGACCTGGACCTGCGGACCGCCTCCGTGAGCTCCACCACCGAGAAGGGCACACACACCACAACCCACGCCGAGCTCCATGCCCTCTCGGACGATAGCTACGTGGTGGACACGCCCGGCGTAAGGGAATTCGGGGTGCGCAACGTGCACCCCAAGGACCTGGCCCACTACTTTCCCGACCTCGCTCCCTACGTCAACGCCTGTCAGTTTCCAGACTGCACGCACGACCACGAGCCCAACTGCGCCGTGAAGGCCGCCGTGGAACGGGGCGATGTCCACGCAGAACGGCACGCGAGTTACCTGGCCATCTTGGAGTCGCTTCGTGAAGAGCACACCCCAGAGTATTGACGCAGAGGTCGCGACGTACAACCGTGTCGGCTCGCGCCCTACGCTACACGGATCAGAAGTGGCTAGGCCTTCTACTCCCGCACCTTCTGGGTCGCCGCGTCCCCCTTCTCCACCAGTAGGTCAAGGGCATCGTCCATCGTCACGTCGTCGATCGACTGGTCGTCCTTAAGGGACGCGTTGGTGCCGTCGTGCTTCACGTAGGGCCCGTAGCGCCCATTCCATACCTCCACCGGCTCGTCGGACTCGGGGTGCGGGCCGAGGACCCGATCCGGCTCGTTGCGCGACTCCTTGCGCCGGATCAGTTCCAGGGCGCGCTCCAGCTCCACCTTCAGCACGTCGTCGCCCTTCTGCAGCGACGCGAAGGTGCCCTCATGCCGCACGTATGGGCCGTAGCGACCAATATCGGCCTCGATTTCCTTTCCGGTATCCGGGTGCTCGCCGAGGGTGCGGGGCAGGTCGATGATTTGGACGCCAAGGTCAAAATCCACGTCTTCGGGCTCCACGTCCGGCGGGAGCGATACGCGCTTCGGGTCGTCTTCCTCTTCGTCGTCGCCGAGCTGGATGTACGGGCCGTAAGGGCCGGACTTGAGAAGAACCGGGAGGCTGGCCTCCGGGTGAATGCCAAGCACGCGGTCGCCCCGGTTGGCCTCCTCCAAAATCTCGCGCAGGCGCTCCTCCGTCGTGTCGCCGGGCGCCAGGTCGTCGGGAATCGAGGCCGTGACAGTGGATCCGTCCATCTCGCCCTCGACGTAGGCTCCGTACTTGCCCACGCGCACCACATACTCGCCCCACTGGTCGGGGAATGACATCTCGCTGATCTGCTTGGGGTCGATGTCGTCGAGCCCCTGCTCTACGCGCGTTTCGACCCCCTCCTCCCCCTTGTAGAAGTCTCTCAGATACGGCGTCGGGTCCTTGCTCCCCCGGGCAATGTCGTCGAGCACGTCCTCCATCTCGGCCGTGAAGTGGACGTCCACCAGCGGCTCGAACTGGGTCTCCATCAGATTATTCGTGGCGAAGGCCGTAAAGGTGGGCACGAGCGCACTGCCTTTCATCCGTGCGTAGCCGCGCTGCTGAATGGTGCCGATGATAGAGGCGTACGTGGAGGGGCGGCCGATGCCCTCCTCCTCAAGGGTCTCAACCAGGGAGGCCTCTGTGTAGCGGGACGGCGGCTTCGTCTCGTGCCCGAGCGGCTCCACCGACCGGACCTGAAACCCAGAATCGTCGGCCGCCTGCGCCGCGGTCTCTCCCACCTCGAGTGGCGGCAAGGGACGCTCCTGGTCCCGCAGGGCCGCCTCTGGATCCTCGCTTCCTTCCACCAGCACGCGGAAGAAACCGGGAAAGTCGAGCCGCTTGCCGGAGGCCCGGAAGCGGGCCACGTCGCCGTCCACCTCGGCGTCAAAATACACGTTCGTGTAGCGGACCTTGGCGTCCGCCGTCTGGGTGGCCAGCATTCGCTTCCAGATTAGGTCGTAGAGCGCCGCCTCGATGCCACTGAGGCCAAGCTCGTCCTTGGTTTGCATCTCCGACCCGGCGGGCCGGATGGCCTCATGCGCCTCCTGGGCGCTGTCTGAAGAGCTGTACTGGCGCACCCCGTCGCTCAAGTACTCGTCGCCGTACCGCTGGGCGACGGTGCGCCGGGCCCCTTCCACCGCCTCGGACGACAGGTTCGTCGAGTCGGTACGCATGTAGGTGATGTAGCCGTTCTCGTAGAGCGACTGCGCGACGCTCATCGTCCGGCTCGACGAAAGGTTGAGCTTCCGGTTGGCCTGCTGCTGAAGGGTGGATGTGATAAACGGTGGGAACGGGGACTTCGTGCGCGTCCGCTCCTTGATGTCATCGATGCGCCACGTCGTCTCCGGGAGTTGCTCGGCGAGGGCGGTGGCCTGCTCCTCGTCGAGCAGCACCACGTCTTCCCCTTCGGTGAGGGACTCCTTAAGCCGCCCGGTGTCCTCGTTGAAGTCCTTCCCGGACGCGAGCCGCACTTCGTTCAGGTGCGTCATCTCAGCCTCCACCCCGATGCCCTGCTTGGCCAACTGGGCGTCGAGGTCCCAGTAGGTTGCCGGCACGAACGTGATGCGCTCCCGCTCCTTCTGCACCAGCAGCCGCACCGCCACGCTCTGTACGCGCCCCGCCGAGAGCTTCGGCTTGATCTTACGCCACAGCAGCGGCGAGATCGAATACCCCACGAGCCGATCTAGGATGCGGCGCGTCTGTTGTGCCTCCACGAGGTGTTGATCGATGGTGCGCGTGTCGTCCAGGGCCCGCTGAATTGCGTCCTCCGTAATCTCGTGGAAGACCATCCGCTCGACCGGCACGTCGGGGTCCAGGGTGTGGATAAGGTGCCATCCGATCGACTCCCCCTCCCGATCTTCATCCGTCGCGATGTAGAGCCGGTCCGCGTCCGACACGGCCTGTTTCAGGTCCCGCACGACCTCCTTCTTGTCCGGCGGCACCACGTACAGCGGCTCAAACCCATTGGTCACCTTCACCCCGAGCCGGGACCAGTCTTCGTCCTTGTACTCCGATGGAATCTGATCCGCCGACGCGGGAAGATCCCGAATGTGCCCCATGCTCGCCTCGACGCGATACCCGCTCTCCGGCAGAAATTCTCGGATGGTTCGGGCCTTGGTCGGGGACTCAACGACAACCAAACGCTTCATAAAACTAAAATAGTCGGAGGTGACAAAGAGACAGCCGGGCGATGGCAGAAAGACACGACGACCCGTCGGGAAAAGAAGGCCGATAGATCACGCTCGCTACGGGACGGTCGTTCCGAGAAGGTTTGTGATCGATGTGTTTTGAATCGGGCACGGCGACCTGCGCGACGCTCCTCAACCGGGCCCTGCGTGCAGAAGTGGACGCATCGTGCATGCAAAAAGCCCGGCACCGGACAGACCGGCACCGGGCTCTTGCGTGTGCTTATTCCCGAGAATGCGGGAGCATTCGGGGTAGGTTAGGCGGTCTCGCCATTCGAGCGCCCGTACTCCAGGCTGTCCTCGCCCAGGAAGTGATCGAGGTGGTGGGCACGATCTTCAACCTTGGTCAGCGCCTTCTTGAGCGTGCGCTCAGTACCCGGATCCCCAAGGTCCTGTGCCTCCGTGATGACCTCTCGGAGGGTCTCGGCGAGGGTGCGCTCCGCATCCAGGTCGTGCTGGAGCATCTGCCGGATGCGATAGGTGCCCTCCGGCTCGTGCTCCACGTGGGAGAGCTCTGCCTGCGCGTCCGGCGCACTGGTCGGGATGCCCCCCAGGGCCGTGATGCGCTCGGCCACGCGGTCGAGGTACTTGTGGACCTCCTCGTAGTTTTCTTCGAGGAAGAGGTGGAGGTCGTTGAACTGCGGTCCCTCGACGAGCCAGTGGTGCTTCTGGTACTGGTGATACAGGGTCCAGAACGTGCACTGGATCTCATCGAGCTTCGGAATCAACTGCTCGACGACCTCCTCGTCCAGTCCGATCGGGTTGTCCTCGATCATCTGCTGCGGGCGCCAGGGCTCGCCGTGTGCAGTGTCGGTCGTTTGTGTCTTGGTCGTAGGCATACAGGTCGGAATATTGGTTTATTCAGCGGATGCGGTGTCGGTGTGTCGTGCCGCGGGCGTCAGTCCATCGCAATCTCTAGTGACAGACTGACGGCTTCTCTCGTCGAAGGGGTCAAACTCGGCCTTTCCGTAGCACCATAACAATGTACAAATCCGGTGCCACACCAGGCCATCCCGTCGTCTGTTGCGTCGTTGTAACGGGCCCATCGGCGTCGGCGTTCGTCGTCCGGGCGGGCCGCATTCTCACGTGAAGGCATTCAGCCCCGTCACGTCCTCCCCCACGATGAGCGTGTGCACCTCGTGGGTGCCCTCGTAGGTGATCACGCTCTCCAGGTTGTTCATGTGGCGCATCACCGGATACATGCTCGTGACCCCGTTTCCCCCCAGCACCTGCCGGGCCGACCGGGCGACCTCCAGGGCGGTCTGGCAGTTGTTGCGCTTGGCGAGAGAGACCTGCTGCGGGCGCATGGCGCCGGTCTCCTTGAGGGTGCCCAGGCGCCAGTTCAGCAGCTGCGCCTTCGTGATCTCCTGAACCATGTCGACGAGACGCTCCTGCATGAGCTGGAAGCGGCCGATGGGGCCCCCAAATTGTTCACGGTTCCGGGCATGCTGCCGGGCCGCGTCGTAGCAGGCCATGGCTGCCCCAATGGTGCCCCAGCAGATGCCGTACCGCGCCTGGGTCAGGCACGAGAGGGGACCTTTCAGCCCCGACACCTCCGGAAGACGCGCCGTATCCGGGACGCGCACGCCATCGAGCACCACTTCACTCGTCACCGCCGCTCGCAACGACCACGAATCGTCGATGGGCGGCGTCTCGACCCCGTCGCGGTCCGTCTCTACCAGAAAGCCCCGAACCGTATCGTCCTCGTCCTTCGCCCAGATCACGGCCACATCGGCCATAGTGGCATTCGTGGACCACCGCTTGTGCCCGTCGAGCACCCAGCCGTCCCCGTCGCGACGGGCCCGGGTCTTCATCTCGGCGGGATTCGAACCGACGTCGGGTTCTGTAAGCCCGAAGCAGCCAATGGCCTCGCCGTTGGCCAGGGCGGGCAGCCAGCGCTCCTTCTGCGCGTCACTGCCGTACTGCCAGATGGGATACATCACCAGGGCGCCCGTGACCGAACAAAATGACCGGAGCCCGGAGTCTCCCCGCTCGAGCTCCTGCATGATGAGGCCGTAGGCGATGTTGCTGTGCCCCTCGCCGCCGTACTCGGGCGGGAGCGTAGAGCCCAGCAGGTCGTGCTCGGCAAATGCCGAAATCAGATGGCGGGGAAACTCGCCGCGCTGGGCATACTTCTCGATAATGGGAACCACGTCCTCCGTCACGAAGGCTCGCACTCCTTGGCGAATGTCCTTCGCCTCGTCGGATAGAAGCGCTTCGAGGTCATAAAAGTCGGGCGGATCGAAGGCCGTTGGGTCCCACGTCTCGGGGACGGACGAGTCGGAGGAAGCCGGAGCCGTCTTGGGGTCGGGAGGAGCGGGCTGAGACATGACTGTCGCGTCGAAAGATGAGAGAAAGGCGAATACACGTGGGGAAAGGGCGGCACGCACCCGGCCGGACGCCGTTCCTATTGATCATCGCCTCACGGACGCGTACGTTCCGAGAGGCAGTCGATGGATTATCGGCGGCCTCTTTTCCTTCGGACTAGTACGTGCTACGACGCGCCCTTCTCCTTGATTCTACACGCTCGTTCTCCTATGCGACGCCTCTCGTGTCTCCTGCTCTTTCTTGGGCTCACGCTCTCTCTGGCCCCCGCACAGGCCCAAGACGACGGCCCGTCCCGCTTCGGACTTGGCATCCAGATGCTGGGAAGTACGGCCAGCGGCAACGTGGGGCCCGGCCTCCACTTTCGGGCGTCCACGCCCCTGAACTCCGACGTATCACTGGCGCTGGGATCCGGCCTGACCGGCTTTATCTTTCGGGGGCGCGACCAGGCGGCCTTTGCCCTCGATCCACAGGTGTCGGCCATTGTGTCGTTTTCGACTGCTCGCGCCCAGAACATGTACGTGCATGCCGGTGCGGGCGCCTACGTCCCCTTCGGCGACACAAATACCGAGAGCGGCCCGACCTTCAACCTGGGCATCGGCCAGGCATGGCGGCTCGATGAAAGCTCGCTGTTCGTCGAGTTTAACCCTGGATTTCTCATCGGCCAGGAGTCCACCACCCTGGTACTCCCAATTCGGGTCGGTGTCATCCTCTGACTTGCGCGCCTGGTCCCCGGCTCCGTCTGCCGCCCGAGCCCTGCTCTCACTCTCCCGATCGGGAGTTGGGGTCGCGGGACGCTTCGGGGCCGTCTTCCGGCGCCGGGCGGGCGTCGTTTGCCTCCCCCTGCCTCAGCGCCTGCTCTTCGATCCCGTCTGCGGCCTCGTTCAGAAGGTGATCAAGCGATCGCAGGTCGCCCGCCGGCCCTTCGGCCTCGGCCTCGTCTCTCAGCGCGCCGTACAGGTGGATCCACCGCTCAAATCGGTCGCCGAGCTTCATCACGCCGTAGAGCGTGGAGCTTCCGAAGACGAAGTCGAGAACAGCCGCGCCGAACGACAGCGGCATCAGGGCAACATCCTTGAACCCTTCAAGCCATAGCTTGGCCTGAAAGATCACTACGTCCCGAACGACGTCAGTGCGGGACGGCTTGTCCGACGGGGTGGAAGATTCGGACATGAGACGTGCGGAACGAATGCGATAGGTCTTCGGGATTGCGCGGCAACGGCCTTCCCCCAAAGAAGTTACGATTCCGCAATCCGAGGGAGACTACAGCACCCTCCGGAGGATGGACTGCAGGCGCTCATGGTCGTCGTCAAGGAGTCGGCTCAGGGCACGACCGGCCCGCACGAGCGGCTCGCGGCCCCCACGCTCCCCTCCGTGAGCCGCGTGGATGCCACGGAGGACGGCCACGAGAAGGTCGTCGACGGGCACATCCGGGTCCGGATGCTCGACCAGGGTGCGGAGGAAGTCGTAGGGCGCCGCGAAGGCTCGCACCTCCTGGTCGGTGCAGGGCGCAACGAAGTCGTGGATGTTCGGGGGCTGCGGCGGAAGGGTCTGCCGGATGTCCCCGTCGGGCCCCCGGCACGCCAGCATCTGCGCACGGACGGTGGTGCGGAGGAGTTCATCGACCATCGGCATCTCTTGTGCCCGCTCCTCAGACGAGAGGCCCAACGCGACGGCCTGCCGATTCGTGTCGTAGCTCCCCGTCTCCACATGGCTCACCAGCCCGTAGAGCGTCGGCGCCCCGTCCGGCTCCACCCGCACCCAAGCGCCAAAGTCGGGCGCGTCGGCCTCTTCGTACACCTCGGCCACAAATTGTCGAGTGGTAGCCTCGATCACTTCCCCCACCGCGGCGGTTTCGTCGGCCATCGTTTGCGTACGTTCATTTCGAAAACCAGAAGCGCTTGCGTCTCGGACAGATGTGTCTTCCAGGGCAGAGTTGCTGCGGCCCGCCCCCGCACGATTCACCCCTCTCTCGCCTTCGCGTCCCGCCAGAGCCGACGCACCTCCGAAAGGTCCGCCTCGTCGATGGACGTTCCCTGCCCCGACAGGCGTGACTCCACGTCCTGAAAGCGGCCTGTGAACCGGTCGGTGGTTTCCCGCAGGGCGTTTTCCGGGGTCACGTCTACGTACCGCGCGTAGTTTACCAGGGCGAACAGCAGGTCGCCAAACTCTTCCTGCCGCCGTTCTGAAGACCGGTCCCCCTCCACGGTATCCCGGAACTCCCCCAGCTCCTCCTGGACCTTGTCCCAGGCCTCGGCTCGATCCGGAAACTCGAAGCCCACGCCCGCCGCCTTCTCCTGCGTGCGCTGGGCCCGCAGCAGGGCCGGCAGTTGGGCCGGCACCCCGTCGAGCACCGAGGCCTCCTCCGGCCCGCCGTCCTTCTCCTGCTGCTTGATCTCTTCCCAGGAGGCCGCCACCGCGTCCGCATCGCCCGTCGCCGCGTCCCCGAAGACGTGGGGGTGGCGCCGGACGAGCTTGTCCGTTTCCGCCTCAATCACGTCCGCAAGCGTGAACCGCCCTTCCTCCTCCGCAATGACGGCGTGGAAGAGCACGTGCAGAAGCACGTCGCCCAACTCCTCCGCCAGTTCGTCCCAGTCCCTATGGTCGATGGCCGCGACCACCTCGTAGGCCTCTTCAATGAGGAGGTGCTTCACCGACTCGTGGGTCTGCTCCCGATCCCACGGGCAATCACGCCGGAGCTGCTTGACGATGGCCGACAGGTCCGCGTACGCCTCCAGCCGCTCGGCGGGCTCGGCGAATTGGGACTCGTAGATCTTGTCGGCAGAGGACGCGTCGGGGTCGGGCATGGATTCGGAGAGCGACGGGGGACTGCTGTGGTGAATACTATCCCATACAGGTCTACAGCCAGAGGCGTCGCGTGTTTGTGTGTGACAGGCGTGTCGGGCCCCTCGCCCACGGGAACATCGCAGGGAATGTGGCGTCAAAACAGATGCGCAAAGATATATTCTGGGGCACTTAGATTATCTAGCGCACCGCTCTTTCACGTATGGGGATGACACGGCTTCGACGTGTAGTAAGCGTGCAGCAGACTGACCTGCCGAGCAGCCTGATTCGCTTCGTAAAACCTGTCAGGAACTGTAACTGCGGACGATTATTCGTACGCGATGGCGGCGTAACAGCCCCCATCTGTCTCACGTCGCTCCTGGCCCTTGGGGAGCGTGAGACATCGACAAAAAGGGTGTAGCCGCCGCGTTCTCCGACTGCGGATGCGCCGGTGAAATTTAATCAGTCTCAGCGCCGCCCTGGCCTCGTGGATGGGCAGACGAGCGACGTGAACCGCTAATGCATCCACTATGCAGGTAGAGGTTTGCCTGTGCGGCTACACGGACCCGGGTTCGACTCCCGGCATCTCCACAACGCTTTTCCCCTGAACCCCGTAGGCCCAACGGCTTACGGGGTTTTCTTTTTGGCCCGAGTGTATTGTTGGGTGCATTCGCCCAAAATCCCGGCTAGGTCCGAAGACGGCCCTTCATGCAGGGTTTCATGCTGGCGACCGGACAAGGGATTACCCTGAACGATAAATGACTTGAACAATGGCGGCCTGAACGTACGGATCCGCACTGGTCCCCGGCCGCTGCATTTCCCTCTTCCCCTCGGCGCTTCAGATCCAGACTTCCAGATTCCAGAGGTCTCTCTCCATCGACGAGACTGATGAGAACGGAACGACGTACTACCGTGTTCGTCACCACCGCCGCCGAGGACGATGGAGAAACCACTGAAAGCGACACGTCAAATGAAGTAGAGACGGCATCCTTCTCCAATCCGCCGGACCGGCCGTAAGACTGACACTCACTCTTGATGTCTCGCCTTTTTGATTTGCTGACACCTTTAGAAACGGTAGTTTTTGAAGTAAGAAGCATCCACCGCCTCCTCCATGGAGCGAGGTTCAGGGCAAATGAGGTGTTTCAGAAGTTGTCATGGTGGTGTGGCCTTATGGGTAGCTGTTATCCGCTCAGAACGGCTTTTCGATCGGGGAGTCCCGCTGAGACAAGCACGAACCAGGACAAGTACGCAGTACGCTATCCATTCCACTGACTTGCCAGATTGCCTCATGGCGGCGTGTGCACTGTGGAAAGAGGCAACTACGGCAGAAAAGGGCCCGCTGTCACCTTTCCTTTGAATTTTCGGTCGTGACGTAGCCTCGGGTCCGCGCCAATAAGGTCATGAGGACTGTATCTGTCCTCCATGTCCGCCATGTTCTGGATGATCATCTGCCGTACAACCAATTTTGCGTTCTCAGCGCTGAAGGCCGATTTCCCCTATTCTGCATCAACTGATACCACTCTCGGTTGCCGACACGATCTACGCTTCTGAGGCACGTGCTGGAAGGGGAGCCTGAGAACGATCGGTGCGCTGCCCAGTCGGCTGATTTCTCCCTTGACCGGTTGGAAAAGCTACACCCGCTTCATCGGCGAAGCTCCGCCCCTGAGTCTCGATGCCTCCACTCCAGGCCACAGTTCCAGCTCCCGCGCAGACGATGCCAATCAGCGGGGCTCCCTTCCAAACCATTGTGGTCTCCACCGGGGCGAGCCCGAGCCCCAGGGCGATTTCCTCGCCAACCACCACGAAGAACCCGAACGCCTCGGAAAGCCCCACAGGCGCGAAGGAAAACGCTTCTTGAAGGGCAACATCAAGCACGAAAAGAAGCAGTCCGGCCGCACCCCAGGAGCGCCGGAACGACCGCTGCAGGCGGCGCTACCGGCCTGAGTCGGCAAGCACGTAGCCGACGAGTCGAAGCGCCAGGGGTAACACTCTGGGGGCTCGTCTCCGCGCTCCTGAAAAAACAGGCCCGGTCCCGGGGCCCCGAAATCAACGGCTTTGCCGGGAAGACCAGCGATCGCGTCGGCAAGCAGGCCTGGGCCCCGGGAGACGAGACAGAACCGGATAGCGTGACCCGCTGGCAGACTCGCCGCCGGCGGAGGCGTCTTCTACAGGTGGTTCTTCCGCGGTAGAGGGCATGTGGTTGCTGGAAAAAGCGCTCTCAGGAACGCGTCGCTCCCCGGACAGACGCGCCATCCCTTCGGTGCCCGCAGGTGTTCACAAGCACATGGCGCGCGGACTCATAGCGCAAAGAACGTCGCGCTTCAAGGCGTTATTGCACCGGCGTCGGTCATACCGGTAATGGCCGACGCAGGGCGTATGTAGGACAGAATCGCGGTGATTGACTTGTGCGCTTCGCCGGTTCTTCGGAGCGAGTTTTCTTTCGTCGAAGGACCGATGGCGGATCGTGTCGTACGATGCTTACGTCGCGATTCCCGATGTCAGACCTTCCGACCTATTGAATTCTATCGGGGCGGCAGATGATTAAACGCACGGTGCGCCTCCTCCAGATCTTCTGTCTCAGCTAAAGGGCCCGCTCGTTTGATGCACCTTCCCGACCACGCGTCCATGCGGCCCGACCACGTCAGTCCGATTCCGATGCTAGATTCCAAGCGGGAGGCGGAGATGCTATGTCTGCTCCTCGACGCAGGACTGCACCCATGTCTCCAGGAAGGTTCCGATCAGGAAGGCCTCGATGAGAAAGGCACCGACGAGGATCGTGAGCAGGGCTCCGGTCTGAACCCCGAATGAGAAGCTACGTCATCGACCTGTCCCTGGCGACCGAGCGAAACCATCGAGGCAGCACTCACCACGCCCGATTTCAGCGGCGAAAGCGGCGTTGCCGAGACAAGCGCCGAAGATCTCGCTGAGAATCTCCGCGGCGGAAAGGCCCATCGCCGTTGGGAGGTGGACAATCACCTACGCGACCGAGCAGACCGTTGTCTTCTCCGCCATAGCAATGGTCCGACGCGGACTCATTGGGAGCGGCGGGGCCCAGTCTGTCTGGGAGACAAAAAGCGCAACCTTCGCCGCGATGCGCGCCTCCCCCACGTAGTCGGTCGTCTTCCCGAGCTTGGGCACCGACTCCTTTCTGAGCTCTTCGTCGTCCACCTTGACCGTGTCTTCCGTGTCGACCTTCCTCGTTTCGGAAACCTCCCTCATCGCGGCCTCGATTCCGCTCACCAAGCTACCCTGCCCCAGGGCAACCGTGAGGGTTCTGCACGCGAGGTCTTCCCTCGCAATGACGCCAATGAGCATCGGTGGGCCGTTCCTGGCGTTGTCCGTCCCCGTATCATCCAGGTACAAGAAGAGTCCCCGGTTCTGGCCGTCGGTCCCTTTTCCCAGGAAGACAAATGGGCACCAGGCCCCAAGATCAAACGTCTCCGGGCGAAGGCGACGTGGGGGAGACACCTCTGAGGTGATCTTCTCGACTGGCGTTGAGGGCCGATCGGAGAGGTCTAGAACGTACCGGTCGGGTCGCCACGCCGCAATGGCGGCGATGCGATGGATGTCTTCGAATGCCCTGCCCGCCCCGACCGTCTCCGGGGCCTCGGCGTGACGATTGCTTGCGATCGTTGCGGCAATCTCGCCGGCCGCAAAGCACCACTCGGCCCAGTCGGCGTGGCCTTCGGCTCCTCTGTTTCTGATCCTCCGGTCGTAGGTACCTACGAGACGGGGATATCGGGCAGTAAGCCTAGCGTGAAGTTGCTTTGGAATCCTACGGCAAGGGGCATCAGGGCGTTCTGGGCTTGATCCAGACACGGGACTCGGGATCTGCAGGATCTATCGTGACATGACTGGTTGCCGCGCGCAGTGCGGTGCTACAGCGCGGCGAGTTGCTACGACGTGGCGGGTGCCGTGGTTGTCTCCTCTGTGCTAGCCTCCATCCGGTAGTACTGATGGTACATCGTGTAGGATGTGGCCACCAGCACAAACGCCACGACCGGGAGGATGAGCGCCGACGTAGGATCGCCCGAGGCCGTGTGCGCGATCACCGCCGAGACGACGCTGATCGTGAAGCCGGCGTAGGTCCACTCTTTTACCGAGCGGGAGAGCACTGAGCGAGGGAGGGGCGTCACGAGAGCCACGGCCCCTAGGAGCTTCGCAATGCCAAGCTCAATCCGAAAGTAGTCTGGGAAGCCAAGTTGAGCGAACTTGCTGGCCATGTTCTCGGACACGAAGTACATCGTGCCGGAGCCGGCCATCATGAGAGCGAAAAGGACAGTCGATCCCCAGTAGACGTATTTTTTCATCAGGAGGGCGGCGAGTGTAGAAATAAGAGATCGTTTGGCCCGTCAATGGGCGTTCTGTTTGCTGTGCTCTGGTCCATCCGTGTCGTTTGTAAAGCCTTGGGGTACGAAAATCAAAATCAGATAGGGAGGTCTGATCCACTCTTCTGAAGGAGGCGGGGTTTGTATCAGACACTGGGCTGTGTAATCATTTGCGTGACCCCCTGTACCCGCCGCTGCCGCAATCCACCAGTTGTCCCCGTCTTTTGGGTGTCCAGAATTTAGCTGTTTTAGATCTAGTTGGGATGGTCACTGTTCATCGGCCCGGAGGATTTGTTCAATCTCGTCGGTAATGGCGTCAATCTCGGACTGCGCTTCCTTGTCGCCGGTCTCGTGGACGCTGCTCCCCTCGCCGAGAGCTCGGGCGTACGCAACGCGCTGGTTCGTTCCGGCATCCAGCCGGCCGAAGGGCGCCTCGTTGACGATCTGCTGGATCTGCTCGCCCATCTTCGAAGAGCCAGTCGCCCTGGAGATGACGAAGCGAGCATCGGGCCTTCCTTTCGTTAGATCTTGGTGGGCCTTGATGTCATCAACAACCTGCCCGATCCCCTTCGGGTCCGCCGCTGAAGGTCGCACGGGCACCAGAGTAAGGTCACTGGCCTTGATGGCCGAGACGGTCATCTCCTTCAGCTTTCCAACCGCATCGATGATTGCAATGTCGAATCCCTCGATGGATGAAAGTTTTTCGTGGACTGCAGGTTGATCTACGCCAATCGTCTCGGGCGCTTGGGACCCACTTTTGGCTGACCAGTCTCGTACAGTGCCCTGCTGGGGGTCTTGTGGGCCCGCATCCACCAGGAGCGGGCTGTAGCCTCTGTCCTGTAGCGTGACTGCAAGATTGGTAGCGATTGTAGTCTTTCCAACGTCGTCCTTCCGCTGAACGAGACCAATGGTGGTCATACCCATATGGAGGCGTAAAATTTATGATTGTATGCCGACTGGAGGCCGGAGACCATGCCACTGCGGGCAGTGTGCTGGGAAGCACTCAGTGGTTTTCTCGGTATGCATTTGTAGCGATACAGGCACTTAACGTACGCTCATTTAATTCCAGCTGTTCGTTGTCGGAAAACATCGGGGGTCGGGACTAATCCTCGGCTGCCACGAAGTAGCGAAGCACCGGCGCCGGGCTGGACAGAACGGCCCTGCGCAGCGCCGCGTAAGACTCCTTCCAGCATCGGGAAAACGCCAGTCTACTGCCGCTGAAACCGACGGCAACCGCACCGTTTTGCGAAGATCCAAGAATTGCCTTCCGTCCGCGCACCTGGCTCCGAGACGAAAGCAAGGGGGTCTCTCGTGCTCCAACTGTGCCGAAGGCGAGGTCCCCGCGAGAGAAAGACTTCCCTCAACAGGATAGCGTAAGAGCATGACCATTGGTTTGATTGTCGCCCTGTCAGGCACGGTGATTGTTTTCTTCCTCATTGCGCAGGTTGCCACCTATAGCCGACCGCAAGGCTCCCGTAGCCGGGACGAGGGCATCCTCCGGGAGGTAATGGTGGGGTTTGTCGTCGGCGCTTCGGTGCCTGCGATCGTCATTCTGTCTGTCTTTTTGCTCTTCGGCCAACTGAGTTGATCCGACAGAGCCGCTGCCAGCAGCTCGTCGCGATCGGACAGCCAAGTCCCAACGGCCGAGCCGATGGCTGGGCTTCTCTGCCCATTCCGGCATGAGTACAGCGTTTGCGGCCCGGAGGACTGCTTCTGTGGAGGGAGGATTCTACTGGGGAAGGGCTCCTTCCCCGATAAAAATGCTTCTTCGGGTGGACATAGATTTTCTCCTGTGAGGCAATTCCGTTTGCCGCCTACGTTTTGGTCCAGTAACCGACTGCCTCAACCAACCGTTCTCCAGCATGTCTTCCAGTTCCAGCGGGCGCGACCAGGAGGAAAGCCAGGATTCAGAGGCAGAAAGCAGCCCTGCCGAAGCTAGAGGCGCGATCAGAGACTTCCTCCGGGATCCTATGGGCACCGATCTCTTCAGCACCAACGGCAAGGGGTTCCCTATCGGAATGGTTCTTTTCATCCTGAACCTCATTGCTTTGATCGTCGTGATCGCACTTTCGTTGATCTTTCCGGGCCTGTTCTGAGTGGACCGGTTCTGGTTTCCTCGGCCAGGAAAAATACCCCTTTGCTCCGCGCTTTAGTGTTTTTGGTCTTCATTTCAGCTTTCGACAACCACCTGTCATCGGTTGTTGTAATCTGAGCCACAGCCTCCCTCCCCAGCGGACCGGGTAAGGTGGAGTTATCCCCCAGGAGCGTGCCAGGCGACCGTCGCCTCGAACGTCCCGCGTGCAGGGCCCTTGGCGCCGAGGCCAGCGTGCCCCTCGGCAAGTCAGAGGCCACCGGCACCTCCAGCCCATTCTCCTCAATCGGTGACGCCGGTAGCAAGACAGTTTCACGCGCATGCCCCGTCCCGCGGACCCGGACGGACCGGTGTGAATGGTTCCACGAAGGGGACCTCCAACTCGCCGGGCACTGTTGCCATCTCAAAGACGGAAGGGCGACCAGATCTGTCAGGAGATCTAACGTTCGACAGGAGTGGACACGGAATCCTCGTAAGGGGGGTCGGCCTCCCCTGACCATTCGTTGCCGAACCATGCCCGATTTACAAACACGTAGGCTGCGGGGAGAACCACCAGCGTAAGCAGCGTGGCGCTGAAGAGCCCACCGACCATCGGTGTGGCGAGCCGCTTCATCACCTGCGCGCCAGTGCCGGTCGAAAACATGAGCGGAAGAAGCCCGAAGAACGTGGTGAAGACCGTCATAAGCAACGGCCGTACGCGCATCACGGCGCCCTCCTCCAGTGCTGACCGAAGGGCACTGAGGGACGTTAGCCTCCCTTCCTCACGGTACCGCTCGATGGCCTCGTCGAGGTAGACGAGCATCACGACCCCGGTTTCGGCGGCCAGGCCCGCCACGGCGATCACGCCCACGCCCACAGCGATGCTCATGTTGAACTTCAGCCCCCACAGAAGCCACGCCGCCCCCACGAGACAAAACGGCAGCAGACCCAGCAAGAGGGCCGCCTTGGCCGCACTGCGAAAGTGCAGGAGTAGCAGCAGAAAAATGATGGCGAGGGTAATCGGCACCAGCAGTTGGAGGCGCTCATTGGCCCGTTCCATGTACTGGTACTGCCCGCTCCACGTCAGCGAATATCCGGCCGGGAGGTCCACCTCCTCGCGCACCACCTGCCTGGCCCTTTGTACGAACGAACCGATGTCTGTCGTCTCCGTGAGGTCCACGAACACCCAGGCATTGGGGCGCGCCTGCTCGCTTTTGATCATCGGCGGGCCCTCCACACGTTCCAGTGCTGCCAGTTGGCCGAGGGGCACCTGTCCACCCGTCGGCAACGGCACGCGCACACTGCGGAGGGCCGGCAGGTTGTCGCGCAGGCCGCGCGGGTAGCGTACGTTCACCGAATAGCGCTCCAGGCCCTCCACGGTTGTAGTCACGGGCATCCCTCCCACCGCCGTCTGGATGATGTCCTGCACGTCCCCAGTGGTGAGGCCGTAGCGGGACGCCGCGGACCGGTTCACGCTGATGTCGAGGAAGGTGCCCCCCATGACCCGCTCGGCGTAGACC
Organism: Salinibacter grassmerensis; assembly: GCF_947077765.1. Lineage (NCBI taxonomy): Bacteria > Pseudomonadati > Rhodothermota > Rhodothermia > Rhodothermales > Salinibacteraceae > Salinibacter > Salinibacter grassmerensis. The sequence continues at coordinate 596,521 of NZ_CAMTTF010000003.1, forward strand.
GACTGTGTCCCGTCCAGCGGCGACAACGCCCCCTCCACCCGCTCCCCGATCTGCTCTAGCGTAGATAGGTCTGCCCCGGCAATCTTAATGCCCACCGGCGTCTTGATCCCCGTGGCCAGCATGTCGGTCCGCGCCTCAATGGGCTGGGTCCACGCGTTGGTGAGTCCTGGAATCTGCAGCGACTGATCCAGCTTGCTAATCAGCTTCTCCTTCGTCATCCCCTCTCGCCACTTGCTTTTTGGCTTCAGAATGATCGTCGTCTCCAACATCGACAGGGGTGCCGGGTCGGTGGCGGTCTCTGCCCGCCCCGCTTTGCCGAACACCGACTCTACCTCCGGAAAACTCTCGATAATGCGGTCGGTCTGCTGCAGGAGTTCTTTCGCCTTCTGCGGGGACACGCCCGGCAGGGTGGTGGGCATGTAGAGCAGGTCGCCCTCGTTCAGCGGCGGCATAAATTCCGATCCGATCTGGGGGAACGGCACCACCGGCTCCCCCAACGTCATGCGCTGCAGGGGCAGAACGGTGACCCCCAGAATCAGCACGGCCCCCACCAGCACGGTTCCGGGAAACCGCAGCACCCGCCGAATGACGGGCCGGTAGACACGGATAAAGAACCGGGCGATTGGGTTGTCCGCCTCCCGCCGGATCCGGCCTTTGACGAACGTCACCATGAGGGCAGGCACCAGCGTCACCGCCAGCAGCGACGCCGCGGCCATCGCAAAGGTTTTCGTGAACGCCAGCGGCCGAAACAGCCGCCCCTCTACCTGCTGCAGGGTAAAGACCGGCAGAAAGCTCACCGTCACGATCAACAGCGAAAAGAAGAGACTCGGCCCCACCTCTTTCGCCGCGGCCACCACCGCCTCCACCCGCGTTTCGTTGTCGAGTTGCGAATGTCGACCTCCGAGCTCTGATGGCTCAGAAATCCCCGGAATCCAGCTGAGCACCCTCCGCACCCCACTCACCTCCCCGTCTTCGGTCTGCCCATCCTCAATCTGATCATCCTCAATCTGCCCATCTTCTTCTCGCAGCCGCTCGATGTGTTTGTGCGCATTCTCTACCATCACGAGCGACGCGTCCACCATTACGCCAATCGCAATCGCAATGCCGCCCAGGCTCATCACGTTCGCATTGATCCCGAGCAGGTACATCACCAGTAGGGACACGACGATGCCCACCGGCACCGTCACCAGTGCCACGAACGCGCTTCGCACGTGCAACAGGAACAACATCACGACAACGGCCACCACCAGCATCTCCTCCGCCAGTTGCGTCGTCAGCGTGCTAATCGCCCGTTCGATGAGGGGCCGCCGGTTGTACTCCGGCTCAATGTAGACGCCCTCCGGAAGGCTCGCCCGGAGCTCCGTAATTCGGTCCTCCACCCGCTGAATGACCTCCATCGCGTTCTCTCCGGACCGCATCACCACGATGCCGCCCACGGCTTCCCCCTCCCCGTTCACATCCGCGATGCCGCGCCGCAGCTCCGGCCCCGCCCGCACCTGCGCCACGTCGCCAACCGTGAGCGGCGTTCCCTGATCGGACCGGAGCCCGACGGCTCGGATGTCGCCCATTCCCTCCAGGTATCCCTGCCCTCGCACCACAAACTCCCGCTCTCCCATCTCCATGATCCGCCCTCCCACGTCCTGATTGGACCGCTTGAGCGCCCGCCGCACATCCTTGATCGTCGCGTTGTAGGCCGATAGCTTTTGCGGGTCCACCACCACCTGATACTGCTTCTCGAAGCCGCCGACCGACGCGATCTCGGAGACGCCCTGCACGCCCTGCAGCTCATAGCGCAAGAAGAAGTCCTGTATCGACCGGAGCTCTGCTAGGTCGTGCCGCCCGGTGGTGTCGCGGACGGTGTACTGGTAGACCCACCCTACACCGCTCGCGTCGGGCCCCAGCGCTGCCGAGGCCGCTTCCGGCAATTCCTCCTCTACCGTACTCAGCGACTCCAGGACCCGGCTCCGCGCCCAGTAGAGGTCGGTCCCGTCCTCGAAAATCACGTACACGAACGAGGTCCCAAACATCGAGTAGCCACGCACCGTCTTGGCGTACGGCACCGACATGAGGGAAGTCGTCAGCGGATAGGTGACCTGCTCCTCCACTACCTTCGGTCCCTGCCCCGCATACTCCGTCTTGATGATCACCTGCGTCGGGGACAGGTCCGGAAACGCGTCTACCGGCATGTTAACGGTTGCCCAGGTCCCCCCTGCCGCCAGCAACAGCGTCACCAGCGCCACTAGCAGCCGGTTGTGGGCACTCCATTCGATAATCGATTTCAGCACAATAAATGACCAGTTGCGTCAACGAGTCAACGACCAGTGGACCTGTTGCTAGTGTTGGTGGCCGGCACCCTGCATCGACGTGCTATCGTCCATCGCCGCCAGTGCGCCGCTTAGCCGCGCCTCCGAATCAATGAGGAACTGCGCGCTCGTTACCACCCGCTCGCCCCCGTCCAGTCCATGGAGCACCTGCGTGCGTCCGTCCGCCGAGCGTCCCGTATGCACCGGCACCGGCCGGAAGCGCCCGTCCCCGAGCGCCCGAATCACAATCTCCCGCTCGCCGCTGCTTACGATGGCCGAGGACGGGACGACCGGGCGGGGCGTCGCCTCGCCTCCCGACAGCCGGACTGTCGCGTACATCCCCGGTTTCAGTATCCGATTCGGATTCGGCACCGCAATGCGGGCCCGCACCGTGCGAGTGTCAGTGTCCACCTCGTCGTAGATGTACTCGACCCGCCCGGTCACCGTCCGCCCCGGACTGTAAGGCAACTCCACCTGCGCCCGGCTACCTACGTCGATCCAGGACAGGTCTTGCTCGTAGACGTCCACCATGAGCCAGAGCGGACTCAGGCCGGTGATGTGAAAGAGCGTCTGCCCCGGCGAAAGCTTTTCTCCCTCCGTGATTTTCTTCGTCGTCACGGTGCCGGTGGACGGGGCAGTAAACGTGAGCGTCCGCATCGGCGTCCGCGTCTCTTCCAGGCGCTTGATTTGATCCTCGGAGATGTCCCAGTAGCTGAGCCGACGCCGGGCCGCGTCCACCAGTCGCTGGGCGCCGTCGTCCGAGCCAAGCCGGTCGGCCGTCCGCAACGCGGCCAAGTACTCCTCCTGCGTCGCCACCAACTGCGGACTGTAAAGGTCAAACAAGGGCTCGCCTTTCTGCACCCGCGCCCCCTCGTAGTCTACGTGCAGCGTCTCCACCCAGCCCCCTACCTTCGGCGCTACCGCCGTCGCAAGGCGCTCGTTGGCCTCGAACCGCCCGGTCGTGCGCACCGTGCGGGCCAGCGGCTCCACCGCAACGGTCTGTGACCGCACGCCAATGTTCTGCATTGTCGCTGGCGAGACCTTAACCGTGCCCCCCTCCTGCTCGCCTACCGGGGTCCGGGTCAAATCCATGCCGCAGATGGGGCACTGCCCAGCCTCGTCGCGGACGATGTCTGGGTGCATCCCCCCTTGGTAAACGTACCCGTCCCCATCGGTGTCGTACGTCGCCAAACCGGCCGCCTGTCCGCTTGAGGATCTGGCCCGGCCCGTGGAGTCGTCCTCCATGGTCATCTCACCGGTGGAGTCGGCCCCCGTGCCCATCTCGCTGGAGCCATCCATGCTCGCCATGTCGTCGTGGGACGAGTGCGCCGCCGGCTCCACAACGTATGGCCCGCCGTACCACACCACAGCCCCGCCCCCAACAACGAGGCCGACGAGCAATGCAAGGCCGGCAATCACACCCGTGCTGCTAGCAACTGATCGAACGCTTAACATCATGTCACTTCGCATGCGGTAGAAGTATGCGGTAAAAGAAGTCTCGGAGGGCGGTGTGGGAAGACGCTGGGGGAGCACACATGGGCTTTTTCCGCCCCCTTCGGATTTCCCGCCCTTGATTGGGCCCGCCTGTAATCGAGCCCGCCTATAACGAAGAACCGCTCAAGTTAGAGCTTACTCGGCCGCGCCGGTGAGGTCCACCCGTCCTGCCGCCCGCTCCCACTTCGCTTCGGTTTTGAGAAGGCGCGTGTGGACGGACGCCCGCTGAAGCCGGAGCTGAAACAGTGTCCGCTCCGCGTCGAGCAGGTCCAAAAAGTCGCTCTGCCCAGTCTGGTAGCCGCTGAGGGTCGTTTCGAGGGCGGTTTCGGCCTTCGGAAGCAGCGTCTCATCCAGCAGCGTCAGCTGCTGCTCCCGCCGCTCCATCTGCTGTTGAAGGTCGGACAGCCGCGTGCGCAGCTCTAGCCGGAACGAGGCCAGTTCCGTCCTGGCCCGCTGCCGCTCGATCTCCGCTTCCTGGATCGCTGCCGTCTGTTTACTGCGCCAGAGCGGCACCTTTATGCCGACGCTCAAGGCCAGCGCGTCGCGGCCGTTCATCGCAGGGGTCAGGTCGGCCGGCGCGATGTCGAAGTACTGCACGCCGACAGTAACGTCCGGCCATTGCTCCTTCTTCGCGAGCTCGGTTTCACGCTCGGACCGCTCGATGCGGCGCTGAATCTTCGTTGCTTCCGGGCGCCGGTCGAGGGCCCGGGCGGGCTCGACGGGGTCCGTCTCGGGCCGGGTGCCGATCTCGGCCACGGGATCGCGCCGCGCAAGGCCCTCTTGCCCCGTTAGCCGAGACAGCGTCTGCAGCGCCGACTGCCGGTCGGCCGCTAGCCCTTCGAGGCGCGTCTCCAAACGCTGACGCTCGATCTGGGCCTTTAAGATGGCCGATTGTCCCTCTTCTCCGACCTCGTACTGCGAGGTCGCTGCTTGCTCGAACTGCTTCAGATCGGCCTGAAAGCGACGGATGGAGCGCTCATGAGCCTGCACCCGGACGAGGGTGTAGTAGGCCCGCCGGATGCGAAGGGCAAGGTCCTGCTCAAGGGCGTCCGCATTTGCCGCGGCGACGTCAGCCCCGAGGTCTGCCACTGTCCGGCGAAGGGAGCGCTTACCGGGAAACGGAATTGCCTGTTGGACGCGCCACTGCGTACGCTGCTCGCCCCGCGCCGTCACAATTGGAAAGGAGAAGACCGTGCCTCCGACGGTAGGGTGGGGGAGCGCTCCCACCTGATCTCCTCGTTTCTCACGGGCGTCGCTGCGGAGCCGGGCCGCCCGTAGGGATGGGTTTCCCTGAGCGGCAGCGTGAAACAAAGAATCCAGGCGTAGCGGGGGCGTTGCCGAGGCGTCGGCAGTCGTAGAATCGAGCGGTGTGGGGTCGAGCAGGGCCGGGGGGACAGTGTTGGGCTGAGGCTGGGCAGCAACGGCCTGTACCAGCAAGAACCCCCACAGGCCTACGGCCCCCATCCAAAATGGGCGACGTGACATCAATCGGGAATGGCATCGGAACGGGTAGACGAAAACCACACGGAGCCGACGGCGTCCGTGTCTAGTTCCCGGATCGCCGGTGTCAGCTCCGGGAAACCGATGCCAATGCTAACACTGAAAGGTAGCCGTCCAGACGTGAAGGCGGACGGCCATTGAAGAGAGAGGCCCGACCTCAATGTCCCAGACGTTCTCCTCATCTTCGGGCGCCGGAAGGGACACGGACCCGGCCGAACGGAGGTGCTCAGTACCGACGGTCGCGGGTTGGACCGGCAGGCGAAGGTCGACAATGTCGGTCAGCGCAGAAGGCGACTCGCAGCACAGAACGTCCGCACAGTCGGTCGTACAGTCCGTCGCATGTCCGTTCGCATGGCCATGACCAGAGGCATGCGCATCACGATGTGAGGCGTGCGCGCTGTGATGCATCGGCCTCGCCTCCGCTTGAAGGGCAGGCGGCGACGCGGGCGTCTCCTCCGCGCACAACTGCTGTATCCCCGGAAGTACAGACCCGGCGAGAAGGGCCACACTGAGCAGCACAGCCCCGATTCGATAAGCAGAGGAGTGTGATTGCATAGGTAAGTAAGACGCTCAACCCTCCGCTGATTGTTTCCTGCAGGACCGCGGAACGAATCTTTTTTCCCACTTGTGGTTCTCCATTTGTCGTTCTCCACTGCCGATTCCCTGTGCCGCTGCCACCGCTAGTGGGGTCACTCGAAGGACTCGAAGAACGGCCCACCAGGGAGGCCCTGCAGCCCGTCTCATCCGTAGAAGGTGAGTCGGAACTGGATATTCCCACAGGAAGCCGCTCGCGAGAGGCCAATAATCAGCCGGTCGACTGGCAAGCGGCGGTCGGCCGCGCGCGAACCTCACACCACGGGTTCGGTGACACGGGTCCGCGGAGCAGGCAAATTTCTGGCATCGCATAACCCGGTTTGATGCCATCAAGGGGTGGCTTCGGGCCGTGGCTCCAGACAACTCTGCCTTCCCAAAAGCCGATGCGGGTAGTACGCCCCGCCGTGCAGCCAGCTCCTGCGAGGGGATCGAGACTACTGCTTACACACTGAATTGAGTAGGGCAGGTGCTCCATCAGGCGGGCCCCGAAGACACGCGGAGCCCCCGATTGGGTCCGTCTACGCAGCTGCGGCTTTCTCGTCCAGTGAAGACACGCCGGTGACGACACATCCCCCCAAGGACTCTTCTCCTGCAGGATCGCACCGTTGCAATGGAGCATGTTTGCAGTGGCGCATGTTCGGAGTGGCGCAGATCCTATCCTGGCCTTCCTCGTCGTTGGTTCCCCCTATTGCTCAGGTCCTTCTTCACCACTAGCGACTTCTTTCTGCGGAGGCTTCCTCGCTCCCTACTACTGCAGACCTGTCCTGCAGGCATCTGCAGGCCGAAGGGCGCGCCGGAGCGCCCCCACCAGTTCCTCCCGGCGGAATGGCTTACTCACATGCCCATCGAACCCCTCCGCGAGAAGTGCTCTCCGTTCTTCCCGACGCGCGTAGGTCGTAAGTGCCACCGCCGGGGCCGACTCGGCCAGCCCGAAGTCTTGAAGTAGGTGGAGCAATTCCACTCCATCTCGCCCACCGGGGAGCCGGATGTCCAGCAGAAACAGGTCCGGCTGACTGTCGCAAAACACCGGCTCCCTGTTCCCGGACTCCCGCTCCCCATCACCAGGCTCCTCGTTCCCGAGAACGGCCAGCGCCTCCCCCGCACTTCCGGCGGAGACGACCTCAAAAGTCCCCTCCAGCGTCTTCTCCAACAGGAATCTCACCTCTCGGTCGTCGTCGACAAACAGAATGGAGGGCAGGTCGGTCGAGCTCATACGGATGGACGTGCGTGAATGGGCTCGTGTAGGTGAGCCCGTGTGGGTGGGATGTTCGGATGAGCGTACTCCAACAGGTTCACTCAGCGGCCGCCTGTCGCTTTGACCGAAGGTACCCTTCAAAAGCCTCGTTTAAAAGTCACTTTTCAAACGCGCCAATAGCAGATCCCAATGGCAAGTGCAACAGCAGAACGCTCGGCACAGCAGCAGGCGGGCAGGGGGGCGAGAACAAAAAAGACGAACGAAGCGCAGGGAGTGCCTCGCAGCCCAAGGTGCCCTTCAGGAGCTCAGGCCGTCTCGGCCTGCCTGGCCAGCGGAAGCCGGACGGTCACCCGCGTCCCTTCCCCTTCCGCGGTGTCCACCTCGATCGTGCCGCCCATCTGCTGGGCCGCCTCCCGGGTCACCGCCAGGCCAATGCCGGTGCCCTCGTACTCCCGGCTCCAGCCCTCCGACGCCTGCCGGAACGGCTCGAACAGGCTCTCCGCCGCCTCCGGGTCCATCCCGATGCCGGTATCCTCCACCTCCAACACCGCCGCCGCCGCTCCCGTGGTCGCTTCCATGGCCGCCTGGCCCTTCTCCTGGCCGTTCTCCTCTTGGCCCTCCTCCTTTCGGCTCTCCTCCTGGCCGTTTTCCCGGTAGGTCCCCTCCTGGTAGGTCCGCACCCGAACGGTCCCCTCCTCGGTGTACTTGATCGCGTTGGACAGGAGGTTGCGAAGCACGATCTGCACGCCCCCCTCGTCGGCCTCGGCGGTGGCTGCGGGGCTGGTCTTCAGTTCCAGACCAACGCCTTTCTCCTCCGCCCTCGCTCGAAGTTCATCGGCGGCCCGGCAGGCCTGATCTTCCAGAGAAACCGGCCTGGACTCCATCTCCATCTGCCCGGCCTCCAGCTTGGACAAGTTCAAGACCCCCTCCAGGGTCTTCAGTAGGCGCTTCCCGCCCTGCTCGATCAAGTCTGCATACTTCGGGAGGGGACTGCCTCCCGGAAGCTCCAACTCGGCGAACTCGGTGCCGATCGCCTCCGCGAAGCCGATGATCGAGGTCAGCGGCGTGCGGATCTCGTGGCTCATGTTCGCGAGCATCGAAGATTTAAGCCGGGCGGCCTCCTCCGCCTCTTGTCTTGCCTCTTCAGCTCTGTCTTTTGCCACGAGAAGCTCGTCCTCTCGCTCGAGACGGTCCAGCACGAGGGCGGCGTAGCCCGCCAATACCTCCAGCAGGCGCAAGTCGAACGCCTCGACTCCCCCAGCCTCGAAGCTCCCGACCGAGATGAGGCCCCGTCCGCCCATCGGCACGTACGCTGTCGCCCGAATGTCCCCACGGTCCATTGCCTCCAACTCGGCAGAAAGATCCTCGAAGGCCCGCGTCTCTCCGGATCGGTACGCCTCGGCCGCAGGCGTGTCCCCGTCGGTGTCGTAGGAGGGGCGCTCGGGCATTCGCTCCTTCACGACACCTGGCACGTGGGTAGGCACGAGCTCACCGCCCCTGGCGAGGCGGACGGTCGTGGCCTGGTAGCCAAGCGCCTGGCGGACAAGGCCTGCCAGCCGGGCACTCAAGTCCTCCGGGTCTTCGGCCTGAAGCAAGTGGTTGGTGGCTTCGTAGAGGCCCCCAAGCTTTTCCTGCCGCTCTTGGAGGGCCTCTTCTCGCTCTTTCCGTTCGGTGATTTCGATCCCAAAAGCAGCCACGCTTTCAACTTCGCCATCAAGGCCGGTCACGGGACTGTGCACGCGGAGGTAATGGGTTTGCCCTTCTTCAGTCTCTATTCGCTCCTCTAGCTCGGCGACCTGTTTTTCCCGAGCAGCCGCCCGAATCGCCCGGTCCCGGCGCTTCCCGAGTTCTGGGTCCAGGGTTCCTCGCTCCCGGCAGTACTCCTCGTTGGTGCGCCCGAGAATCCACTCTCGAACCTCCGGGTCCTGCACGGACTGAGAGTTCACGTACTCAAATTCTGCCTCGGGGCTAAAGACGGCTAGATCGATCGGCGTTTGCTCTAGGATCTGCTCGTAGAAGTTTTTGGTGCTTCGAAGCTCCTCTTGCGTATCGCGGAGGGCCTGTTCTCGCTCCTTCCGCCCGGTGATGTCCTGAATCGTCCCTCGGACCCTGGCGACTTTGCCCTCCTCGTCTTCGCCTTCCCACTGTGGCTTGCCCCGGGTGCGAACCCACCGTTCCTCGCCTGTCTCGGTCACCAGACGAGCCTCGATATCGTAGGGCTCTCCGTCCTCGACCGCCGCAGCCAGTGCCTCTCGAAGCACCGGGCGATCGTCGGGGTGGTATGCCTCGATCGCATCCTCCGCCGACTGGTCCGGGCCACTCGGATCCCCGTACCCGTAAATCCGGTGCACCTCGTCGGTCCACGTCACCTCACCGGACGCGACGTCGTACTCCCAGGCGCCGACGCTGGCAATCTCTTGGGCCCGCTCGAACAGGTCGTTCTGCCGCTCTAGCTCCTCCTTCCGGCGCTTCTGATCGGTGATGTCTTGGGAAAACACAATCCCTGAGGTTACTGTCCCGTCCTCCCCCCGCACCGGAAGGGTCTGGACGCGGTAGTGGCGGCCCTTGTATTCCTGCTCAAATTCCGCCCGCTCCCCCTCCAGCGCCCGGCGGTAATGCCGCTCTTGCTCGCGGGCGAGCTTTTCGGGCAGGATGTCGCGAGGCCCGGCCCCGATGATGTCCTCCGGATCGCCCAGCACGCCGATCTTTTCCCCTCCGGCGAGCATGTAGCGGAGGTCTCGGCCGAAGAGGTAGGCCCCCCCATCCGGAAAATGCTCGATCAAGGTCTGATACCTTCTCTTCGCCCTGCGGAGAGACTTCTCCCGCTCTTTCCGCTCGGTCGTTACCTCGAAGTAGATAGCGAGCCCCCCGCCCTCGTTTGGGTACACCTGTTCGGCAAACCACTCGCCCAGGCCCGCATAGTATTCTTCAACTTCCGCCGGTTCCCTAGACTGCATCACCTCCCGGTAGGCCTCCTCAAATTCGGTTCCTTCCAGCCCCCCGAACACCTCCCAGACGCTTTTCCCGAGCATCTCCTCCTCACCCATTCCGTAGATCTTCTCGGCCTGGTCGTTGACCAGCGTGACCCGCCACTCCTCGTCCACTTCAATGATGCCGTCGGTAACCCGCCGGATGACCTCCTGCCGGCGGCGCTCCTCCTCCTTCCGCCCGGTGATGTCCTGGAGGGCACCGGCCACCTCCGTGACCTCTTCGCCCTTCATCTCGGCGCCGTTCGTTTCAACGCCGTTCGTCTCGGCTGGGGCACCGACGGAACGGACCCACCGCCGGTTTCCCTCCGCAGTCTCGATCTGAAGCTCCAGGTCGTAAGCCTCCCCCTCCTCAGTCAGCGCTTCTGTTGCTTCTGTTATTTTCTCCTTTGACTCCGGCGTGTAGAACTCAAGGCCCGCCTCCAGGCTCACCTCCGCGGAGGGGTCCATCTCGTAAATCTCGTAGATCTTCTCCGACCAGGACACCTCTCCGGTCTGGAGATTCGCCTCCCACGCCCCGGCCAACCGCTGGGTCTGCTCCAAGAGGCTCTTCTGGCGGCGGAGCTCGCGTTTGCGCCGCCGCTCTTCGGTCACGTCTCGGGTCGTCCCGACGATCTGGCGCACCTCCCCCTCCACGATCACCGGCGCGATGCAGGTCGTCCAGTAGGTCATTGTCCCCTCCAGGGGCACCTCCTCTTCGTAGGTGAGCGGCTCTCGCTCGCGGGCGCACTTTCGGTATTTCTCCTCGATCTCCGCCCCGATCTCTTCCCCGAACACGTCCTGAGGGGACCGCCCGCAGAGATCCCCGCTACTGAGCCCGGTCTTTTTCTCGAAGGCAGGATTGATGCGCCGGACGGAGAATTCTTGGGTCTTCTCTTCACCTGAAAACTCTTCACTTACGGCTTCCCCGCCTGCAGCCTCCTTGCCCGCAGTCTCTGCGCCTGCGGCATCTGCGCTGTCTGTCACGTCTTCAGGCTCCACGTCGATGAGAAAGAGCGCGTCCTGCGCGTTTTGAAACAGCGTCTCGGCCTGCTGGAGGCGCCGCTCCCGCCGCTTCTGGCCGGTGATGTCGGTGTAGATGGAGAAGATCTCCGGCGGACCCTCCGCTGGCTGCCGCCCGGCTACCTGTAGCCGAAAGTCTCTGATCTCCCCACTGGCCGTCCTCCTGCGGACCTGGTGCTCGGACGGCTCCTCCTCTAGGGCTCGCCGGTCGATCTCGGCGGCCGCCTCCCGCCGGCCCGGCGGCACCAGGAGATCGTTCAGGTCCTGACCCTCTAGGTCCTTCCCTTCCAGATGTTTTCCCTCCAGGTCCCTTTCCTCTGAGTCCTGGCCTTCTGCTTCTTCCTGGCCGGCGCCGAAGGTCTTGACGAAAGCAGGGTTGGCCTCCTCAACGGTGGCCTTCCCGCCTTCCGCCCGGCACCGCACGATCGGGGACGGAAGGCTCTCGAAGAGCGTCTCCAGCCGGTCTCGCTCCCGCCGGAGCTTCCGCTCTGCTTCCTTTCGCTCGGTGACGTCCAGAAGCAGGCCCCGGAACAGGAGGGCCAGGTTCCCCTCATCCGCCTTTGAGGATTCGCCTGCCTCTAAGATCTCCGGCTGCGCAGACCCAAGAATCCACATCCGCTCTCCTCCCGACCGCTCGAACGGAAACTCCTGCTTCCACTCCGACCGGCCTTCTACCGACTCCTGCACTGACGTCAGGAACGCCTCCCTGTGACCCTCCGGGATGCGGCCTACGAACCGCTCGTATGACTGGCCGGGCCCGGAGGAAAGGCCGAGAAACGACTCGGCCCTCGCGCCTACGAACTCGATGGAGCGTTCCCCGCCCGGGCCCGCCCGGAGCTCGAACGTCACGCCCGGCATGCTGTCGGAGATCGATTCCAAGCGGGAGGCCTGCTCCCGGCGCCGCAGCTCCTGCTCGGTCACGTCCTGTAGCGTCACGAGCCGACTGGCCGACGAGCGGCCAGCCGACAGGCGGTCTTCGCCCCGGCGGGCCACCGTTTCTACCGGCCGAACGTACCGGGCCTCTCCCTCGGTGCCGGTTACCTCCAGCACGTCTCCCTCCGGCACATTTCCTCCTGCTTTGCCCTCCCCTATTTCTTCCTTCCCCGGAAGATCTCTGTTCTCCTCCGCCCCCCTGCCCAGCGCCTCCGACAGCTCCGGCAGCGCCTCCTCCAGTAGCGTTCCTTCCAGGCGCCCCCCCTCCAGGTGCCTCTGGGCCGCTTTCTCTTGAAGGGCTGGAAAAAGCCGGGCCGCCGCCTGATTGTAGTTCCGAATCCGTCCGCCCCCTGACAGTAGCAGGCTCGGCCGCTCCGCCCGCCCGGCCTGGCTGGTCTCCTCTAGCTGCCCATCCCTCAGGGCCAGGGCCCCGAGGGCAAACGCCGCCACCCCCACCGGCTCGTGGCTGAGGTCCAGTAGGTACCCTCCCCCGGCGTACCCGATTGCATTGGCCCCGAGCGGCAGGGCCGTCAGCGCGAACAGGCCCGCCAGCTTCCGTCCCCCCACCCTTGCCTGCCGCAGCGGCTCGGACAGCATGAAAAAACCCACCGCCGCCAGGGCATAGGAAAGCCCCGCAGTTCCCCAGTAGATCCCGTGGTGGTCCACCGCAAGATGACGGAACGGACTCGCCCCCCATTCGACCGAAAAGTACAGGCCGTGCCACCGGTTGGTCAGCTTCGCCAGCGTGACAACCGTAAAGACAGCAGCCCCGGCCCAGCGGGCGCCTCGGCTCCGGTGCAGCGAGCGGCCGCTGTAGGCGGAGCAGAGCCAAAGCCAGGTAAAGACCGTCCCGAAGCCAATGGTCAGGCCCGCCTCGTAGAAGGCCGTCTTCAGGCCGAGCCCTGGGGAGAGAAGCACCCCAACGTGGCAAAGGGCCCACAGACCGCTGGTCACAAGTAGACCGATCAGTCCCCGGCGCACGCCAGGAAGGGACACGCCCCGGGCCCGGAAGGCACTGGCCAGGCAGCCGGCCGCCGCGGCCGCGAAGACGAGCAGGTATAGCGGATATGCCGGGCCTCCGAAAAACAATGCGTCCATTGAAGCGGAAGCGGGTTTGTTCTACGATGGAGCCGCCCACAGCGGAGTCTTTGTGCAGTCGACCACTGAGGGCAGTCGAGTGCTGAGGGCAGTTGCGTATCGGTGAGCAGTCGGTTACCAGTGACCAGACAGTTCCCGGCAGAAAGTTGGCTCGCCGATAGGCATTTATTTATCGGCAGCCACCCGGAGGTCTGTAATCTAACCTGGAGGCCTCTGCCAACGGACGTCGAGCTGCCACTTGTCAGTGCTGCCACCTGTCGGGGCTATCACTTGGCAGTGCCATCGCCTGGTGGGGATGTCATCTTGGAAGGGCTCTCGGCTGCCAGAACCTTCATTTTAGCCCACTGCCTGCGAGACGAGTTGTTTTAGTCCCCCGGTGCCTCCCCACTGCTGCCTTTTCGCCCACCGCCTCCTCGCTCATCGCCTCTTGGAGGGCTTCTTCCGCTCTAGGCCGCTTCGGCTCGTAGTAGCGCTGGGTCGTCTCCAGGGCCCTCGTGGCCGAGAAACTGCGGGAGGAACTCCCCTCCCGCATCTCGCTTTCCAGGGCGATTGCCGTCATGCCTGATATACTGACCGTGTGCGGCAGGGACTTAGGGGAGACTCGCTACCGCCTGCACCAGTCTCGGGGCCCTGGCCGTGTCTCTCAGCCGGACGGAGACGATCTCGTCCTGTGCCCCGATCCAGCTTCAGTCACTCAGACTGGCCACTGGACCGGCGACCCGAGAGATGCGCACTCAACATCTCCAGAAGGCCGGTCGAATCCTCGGCCGCAATGATGCCCGTGACCGTTCCTTCCGGTCCGACGAGGGTCAAGTTGGGGAGTCCCCGCACCTCCGTTGAGGCAGACTCGCTGGGCATGCGGGCGAACTTGCCGCCAAATTCCCCCATGAGTCCTCCGCTTGCGTATGCGTGGCTCCCCGGCATCTTCCGCTCCTCCAAAAACGCCATTGCCTCCGACTTGGGCCGGTCGAACGAGACGTTCAGGATGGCGAGCCTTTCCGAAGAGTAGCGCTGCCGCGCCTCCTGGAGGTCGGGAATTTTTTTGATGCAGGGCGCGCACCACGAGGCCCAGAGGTTCATCAGCACGTAGCGGCCCTCGAAGCTGGAAGGAGTGACGGCACGCCCCGAGTCCCGGAGCGCCTCGATCTGGAAGCCGGGCACCGGCTCTCCAACCTCGGCGGGCTCCGGTTGTGCTCGTGCTTCCAGTGGCGATAGGGCGAGTAGCGACGCGGCCGAAAGGACTAGAACCAAAGCCGGTGCTCTCAAGCAGTAGTGATGCATCGGTGGTTTGCGCGTGCTGTCAGGAAGCGCTCAAAGAAAGGACTTGAAAGCTTGCAGGAAAAGAATCTCTACCGAGATGTCCATTAAGCCACGGCCACGGAACCATGAGGAGGCCATGGCCGCCCAGGGCAGATCGTTCCTTTTTGCGTGCCGGCTTGCGGGGATACGGCGAGTCTCGCAGAGGTCAACGGCCTCTCCGTCGTCTTCCGCTCGGGTCAAGGGTTCCCCAGCCGGCAACTTCGCCTCTACGGAGATCCAGAGCGGCTCTACCCACGTTTGTGCTCGTGTAACGAGGACCTCAAATTGGATAGATACTCCCTGGTATTGTAGAGTTAGGATTCGTTTTCAGTGTCTTGGCGCGCAAGAACTGCGCGCTTCGCCGACAGAATCGGCAATATCGGCCCGGTCACCGGCCCGTTTCGCACTTCACTTTCGCTCTACGGGCGACAGGGGAAACTGTATATTGTCCCTGGTATTGCACTCAGTCTTGGGAAGAATGCAGCCGCCCTCCCCCAGGTCCCCCTCGGCCAGAACCCACCCTGCCTTCGATCTACTCCAGGTCGAGGTCACCGGCCTCGAGGGTGTCTGCCTCCGGAGGACCCTCCGGGACGGGTCGCGCCGGAGCTCTCCCCTGACCCGACGGCCGCCGGGGCGGACGGATCATCTTCGGGTCAATACTGCCAGGAACAGGGACGTTCACGATCTTTGGGTCTACGGTCGTATCTGGCCTGATAACCATCCTCCGGTCGACGGGTGGTTTTGGGCGTACTGCCTCCTCCATTGTCGTGTCTACCGCTGCCGTGTCTACCGCTGCCGTGTCCACGGCCGAAGCACCTGGGGATACCAGCGGCGCCTCTGAAACCAGATCGTCCTCTGAATCGGTCGCGCCGTTGGCATTGGCAGCGCCGTTGGGATTGGGCGTGGGCCTAATTAGCTCTTGCGGAGAGCACCCCAGGGAGAAGCCCCCCAGAAAAACCCAAAGCACCAGCAGGCACGGTAGGTGCCGACTTACGTTCACCCTGCCAGCTTTCGCCTCTGCGGTTTTCTCCTCACTGACGTTCGTCTCGCTAATTTCTATTTTGCTGATTCTGTCTTGATGGACGTGCTGGCGCAGGTTGACGCTCTGAGCGGTGTGTCTCAATCGCTGGGGGAAGGCTCCCGGAGAAAAAGATTCTCAAGGCGGGGGACCCTGCCTCGATCAGGGCCTGTGCCACATGGATCTGTGCGACGTGGACAGGTTTCTTTGAGAATCGTACTTGACTAACGAAGTCCACGCTCAGATATTGCCACCCTAAGACGCTACAGACCAGCAAGACGCCATAGGCCAGTCAGTCCCGTGACTCAGTCCTGTGGCGGCCGGTTGGCTGAACGCCAGCTGTCAGCGAACGCTAAACATTGGCGCTCGTCAGCAGACCAGTCCATCCGGCGATTCAGGTTTCAAACTTTTGCGGGCACAGTGGACGCGTTCTGGGCGTGAGCCCGGCATGAGAGATCTCTGCCAGTCAAGGCAACGATGAGACATGTCCATCGAACCGGATTCGCCTTATGGGAAAAGGACGCAACTGGAATTGCCGGAGCACAGATAGAATTAGAGCGGTTTGGCGACCGGAATTCCCTCAAGGGAGAAGCTATCGGTGCAGCTGTGGGAGCGGCCATTGGAGACGCCACAAATACTGCAGCGACGTGCTAGCGGAACCTCCGTCCAAATTCAGAAGACATCTTGTGGGCCGCGAGGATGTCGGTGCCGATCGAAACGGTTCTCTGGGCAAGTGCATCTTGAGTAGCTTGCCGCCGGCCCTCGCCGAATGCCTCGACCCCAGCTACGACAGCGAGGCTACCGATCAGCGCAGAAAGCGCGAGCAGGAGACGTTGCTGCTGGCCCATGCCTGTGAGAACATGTGCTTAGAAGAATGTGGAGTCGGGGGAAGCGCGCAAGGCTTTTGCAGATTGCTTTCACGGGAATGTGTGCATGTGTTAAAGACACTTCGGGCTACTGGGCGACGTTCGGTTCTCGCCCATGGTTTTTCATGTTTGGGACACCTGAGCCGCCCCGCCGCAGCTCAGGGCCCACTCAAAACTTCCAGCGCGGATTTTGCCCCTGGGTCCAAGGGCAACTGCCCCCTGTACCTGAGTCTTGAACGGGCGCGTCTCCTCTGGCTGGCTCCCTGGTCGGCCAGCGTCTCCCGGGTCAACGCCTCTCGTGGTCACCTCTGGGAGCAACCGCAGGGCATCTCGCCTGAGGGAGCGGCCCAGTAGATGCTGCCGCTGCCTTCGGAGATCGCATTGGCAATCCAGATAGCAGCATAGATCGAACGGCTCCGGTCCCCTTTAACATGCCGAACGAGTCCGCTCTGAACGGCCAACTGCCCAGCTCTGGCACTTGCCCCCGAGGACCCGGTCCCAGAAATTCGCCAACACAGTTGCTCCCGTCACCCTCGGAGCACCCGTGGCTCTTTTTGTTCGTGTCGGAGACAACGAGACTCCCCCGAAAAAATGGGGCTTAATTGGCCTCAAACCGTATCCACCAATCTGCCCGAATTGGTCTCGTTGCCCTGCACACGCGCCGCATCACATTCGTTCTGGTCGGGCTCCTGCTTTCTGCACCGGGCAGCTACGCCCCGGTCAAGCCGGGGGTCGTTCAGTGCGCGCGTCATCGAGGTCACCGACGGCAACCCCCACGACGTCCGGCACTCCGGATGCGGAGGGAGAACGGTCCGCCTCCACAGCGTCCATGCCTCGGAGGCCGCCCAGCCGTTTGGAGGGGCCGCCACCATGACTGCACGCCGGTACGTTGGGGGGAAAGAAGGTCGCGTCATCGTCGACACATCAGCCGCGACGGCCGAGCTGTGGCCTCTGTGCACGTACAAGGCGGCGACCTGTAGGCCATGCTTACCCGAGACCGGTTGGTCTGGCACTACGAGCAGTATGCTCCAAACGAGGTGGAGCATGCGCGTCTCCACCTCCACGTCTTGCCAGGCGACTTCTGTGCGGAGAGTACGCCTCCCTCGATGGGCGGAGGTTCACGCCCGACACGAGACGGTGGAGAGTGGTTGTGAACCTTTCTGGCTCCCGTTCTTTTCCTCCTTGTCTCTGAGGCTGCCTCGCAGGAGAACCACGACGTCCTCTGTTCCGAAGCACAGCGCGTTTCGGAGATTGATAGGCCCGATCTTCTGTCTACCCTCCACCCACGTTATCCCATTTCTTCTATGGCACGCAAGCGCCGCCCCCTCTCTCCCGACGAAAAGCAGCGCCTCGACGCCATGCTCGACGAGGTCATGGACACGACTGTACACCACTACGGCGCCGAGCCGCGGTCGGCCGTCCGCTACGACAAGCGGGAAGAGATGTACGGCGGCTCCGGCACCACGTACTTGTTGCAGATGTTCGAGGACGGAGAGCTCGTCAACAACCGAATCGGGGCCTACATGGTGCTTCCCAACGAGGGAGACAGCGCCGGCTTCCATACGCACGGCGACCGCAACGAGCAGGAGCTCTACGTTGTGATGAGGGGCGAGGGGACCTACCTCGAAAAGGATCACGGCGGGGCCGAGGCGCGCAGCGTTCCCATCGAGGAGGGCACGATCACAACGGTGCGAGGAGACGCGCTCCATGCGGTCCGCAACACCGGCCCGGAGCCCCTAATTGTCTTTGTGATCACGACCTTCGAGCCACAAAAGCACCCCAGCCGTGACCAAGCGCAACCCGCGTCCGAACGATCCTAACAAGCCGCGGTCGCTCGGACGGGCGAGGTATGCCCCCCCACTCCGGCACCTCGGAACACCGCCCGGGCGAGGCATCCTCGGGAGATGCTCAGGACGCCGCAAAGCCAATTTCCCCGCCTCCTCCGCTGTCGTCCCTGAGCCGGTCAAGGAGCTGGTGCCCCTTCATCGTAAGGACGTGGACGTCGTGGCTATCGGGACTCTCGAGGGCCGGCAGGGCCTCGTAGAAGTCCTCCTGGCTGGTGAAGCACTCGGCATCCACCAGCAGACCGACGTGGTGATAGACAGTCTGGAGCTCTCGGTGTCGCACCTCTTCCTCCGGGGAATCCGACTCAGACTCGTCTGCACGGTCTTTTGCGACTTGATCGGCAGGCCTCAGTTGCTCCGATGCCACGGCAGCCCCGCTCTCGTCAACGAGAACGCCGGGGGCCGCCGGAAAATCAAGAGCGTCGTGGTGGTCGAACCCCTCGTAGGCTTCGAGAAGGTCGGCGAGCAGGTCTAGATCAACTTCCATGAGTTGGGGACTTTAGGGTTGGATGGCATGATGGTTCAAGCTCGTCTTCGGGCGCTTCCTGTATCCAGTTCCGTCAGGCACCGTCTCGACGGGCGGCTACTGCTCTTCTGTAGATTCCTCCTCCGCGGCCTCCTTCTCCTGCCGCTCAAACGCTCGGGCCACCCGGCCGTCGGCGCCTCGGGTCACGTCTAGTCCAGCGTCTCGGGCAAGCTGTGCAACCGCGTCTGCCTCGTCTTCCCGCACCCGCAAACTAGTCGCCCGTCGGGTGCCAAGGCGCCCGCCCCCGATCGACCGGGCGTCGTGTGCGCTGGTGGCCACAGTGGCCACGGTCCGAACCCGCTCGGCCGGTCCCACGACCTCAATGGTTTCCGTCGAGGGCGCCTCACCGACGGCCTCCCGAACCCGCTGTACGTGGGCGGCCTCGACGTCCATTTTTTGGAGCAGGCCCGGCAGCGTCAGCATCCCGAACGATCGGCCGCCGGTCTGCTGGTCAAACTCGTGAATCAGCTCCGTCCGGGGGTAGAGGGCAGTGCCTTTGCCGCCTTGATGCCACCAGTCGGACTTCCGGTCCTGTGTCACCAACACCGCGTCCCGGTCGCGGCGGGAGGCAACTTCCAGAAGGGTGTTCCAGATCAGCAAGTCCCCGGCGGCGTTCTGGTCCTTGCCGCTGTCGAGGTAGCCGGGGGGACGGCTGATGTCGTCCCGACGCTGGACCTCCGCCGTCACGTCCCGAACGGTGGCATCCAGGTCCTGAACCGCCTCGTCCTCGAAAAGTGTGCTGTAGGCCTCACTGATGAAGTCGTCGCCCGCCCAGGCCTCGAGGTCCCCCATGAGCTGCCGGGCTTCATGGTGGTATGCTTCCGTTAGCTTAGCAATCTGCCGACGAAGTTCATCGAGCCGGTCTGCGTACCCGAGGCTCTCGACGAGCGCTCGGTTCGAGAGCTCTCCCGATCGTTTCGGCATGGCCGAGGGGCTCACCTGCCGGGATAGGTCGTCGTAGAGATCCGTGATTTTGTAGGAGCGCACGACGGCGTACTCTCGGGCCGCGTGCCCGGGCACAATCAGCCGATTTTCCTCCCGCAGTTGACCAAATGCCTCGAGGGCCGCCCGGGCCGCCGCCTCGGTCGCGTCGTACAGAAGAAGGAGGGCCGAAGTATCCAGAAACACCAGTGCCGAGGACGACGCTGCCTCAGGCGGACTCAGGTCAAGCCCAAACGCAGACTGGGCGTCGGGAAACCGCTCCTCGTACGCGAAGGATCGGGGGGACGTCGCGTCCTCAGGTTCGCGGTCTCCCGTGATCTCTTCGGACGAACCGGGCGAGGACTCTTCAGGAGAAGAACGTGGCACTAAAACCTTGGCGGAAGTGGTGGAAAGGTTCGGACAGGTACCGTGAACAAAGTTGCAGAACGCGGGATTCGGGCGACTTGTGCAAATTTAGTACTGCAAGGCCAAAGAGGATTGGGACCGGGCGAAAGTGGGGGCCCGCAACTCTTCCTCATCGGCTTTGGGCTCCACTCCGGCCATGCTCAAGCCGTGTGTTTTCGAGGTCCCATTCCGGTCTGGAGCGTCCGCCCCGACTCGATATCAGAGAAATTGACTTTTTTCGCTTGATTTGCATAAATTCAAACTGAAGAGATTTCGGTGTGGGACCCGGTTGCGCTCTCGGCACGGACGCGCCGAAGGGGAGGAACGACCCGAGGGCCCACCATCGGTTGTGATCATCGGAGCGAATCAGTGCTGAGCGAGTCCACGAGCAAGTTTCGATGATGTCAGTCAGGTCTGGTGGGACTCCGTCGGTCGTTCTCTTCGTGTCCCTGATCTTTCTGCCGCTCCCACATCAACAGGGGGAGCCCCTCACAGCCCAATGCCAGCCGCCGCGCAATGCAGAGGGGCCGGACCACCGCTCCTCAATCTGTCACGGGCGGCGCGGCACCCCGGGTCAACCAGGACCGGGTCCCACGCAGAAGGGCAGGAAAGACCCCGCCGAAAAGGCCCCCTTCGGCGCAGAGGAATCAAAGAAATTGGAGATTAAGGTCGTCACGTTTAATCAAGGCAGATTCGATCCGCCGATTCTTGAGCCGGTCCGCTTTTGGCCCAAGGGTCATACGGCAGTGATCATTGACGGGGAGGTCCACAGTTTTGAGGCCGACTGGCAATGTGGCGAGACGAAGGCGGAATACAAGCAAGACAACGAGTGGCGGGGCGCGTGGGTGCAGGTCCTCGACGTCCCAAAATCAGATGCCAAACAGATCCAGAAAGACTTTGACCGGTCGTGCGGGACCGGGGCGTTTTTGCTGACGGGCGTCTGTACGAGCAGCGCGAGCCGACTTCTTCAGAACGTACTGACCGACCTGAAGATCACGTGGGCGCCGATGCGCCTGCGAGGGCAGCTGGTCAAAGGTGGCCACGTGGATCGCACGTATCGGTGGCACCGTGAGGTCTGGGCGGACAATGTTGCCCAGTGCTTGGGAGGAGAAAACGAGAGGGCCCGACACCACCCTGAAGGTGCCTCCCCTTCAAAAGGCACCCTCGAGAGAGCCCACGACAAATGCCTGAAACTACTGGGGCTGAGCAAGGAGGACGTCCCCCTCCCACTCGGGTCCTCCGTGGATGCGGTTGAGCCTGTCCCCCTGGAGCCTTCCCACTACAATCAGGGCAAGTCTGATCGGCCGAAAAGCACGGCGACACCACGAGGTCGAGAGCATCCCCCGAGCGATAACACCTCCACTGGAGGGGACGTACAGTCGAGCCGTGGACGGCGCGCAAGATTGGCTGTAGGAGGGCGGACTTGAGATAGAGCCGGCTTAACTGCTCCGCGTGGGCGCTCGGCGTTGCGAAAAACACCCGGCCGGCCGGACGAGTCTGATCGTTCTTCCACCGCTGTCGAGTCTCCTCCATACACCGATCAACGCAGGCGTCGTCGAGCGCAGATGGACAAAAGGTCATGTGGTTAGCTTCTCCGAAACGGGCTGCCTCCCGGGATTTTCCTCTTCGGCCGCGCACAGTCGCACCGTGAACCGGCTTCCTACCCCCTCTTCCGTTTCGACCTCGATGGCGCCCCCCATTCGGTCCAGCACCTCTTTGGTGACGGTCAGGCCCAGGCCAGTGCCCTCGTACTCTCGTCCTACCCCGTCGGAGGCCTGCTTAAATGCCTCAAAAAGCCCATCTGTGGTTTCTGGGTCCATCCCGATCCCCGTGTCCTCCACCTCTAGAATTGCCGCCCCCTCTTCCGATCGAACACGGACCCACACCTCGCCCCCTTCCTCGGTATACTTCACCGCGTTGGACAACAGGTTGCGGACGACGATCTGCAGTCCACTCGCATCCGCCCACGCCCGGACGGGATTGTCGTCCTCCTGTAGCCGGAGGTCAACGCCGGCGCTTTTTGCCTGCGGGGCAAACTGGTCGGCCGTCTCTCGGGCCTCGGTAGCAAGGTCGACCGGTCCGGGACTAAGATTCATTTCCCCGGCCTGTAGCTTCGAGAGGTTCAGCACGCCGGTGAGCGTGTTCATGAGGCGCTGCCCGCTCCGTTCGATGAGCGACGAAAACTCTGCAAGTGTCGAAAGGTCGACGTCGCTGACGTTCTGGGAGGGGTCGACCTCCCGCCCGATGGTTTCCGCAAAGCCAAGGATGGAGGTCAGCGGTGTGCGGATCTCGTGGCTCATGTTCGCGAGAAAGGCGCTCTTGAGCCGGTTCATGCGTTCGGCCTCCTCCTTCGCATCGACGAGCTCGCGCTCACGCTCCTTCCGTTCAGTAATGTCGAGCCCGAAGGCTACGACCTGAGTGACCTCCCCATCCAAGTCGGTGACGGGACTGTGCACCCGAAGGTAATGATGGGTTCCCCCATCGGTCTCGATGGCTTCCTCGAACTGCACGGTCTCATTGTCCTCAGCCGCCCGCCGGATTGCTTGGTCACGCCGTCGGCCCAACTCTGGATCCAGGCCTCGCTCTCGGCAGTAGTCCTCGTTGGTGCGTCCAAGCATCCACGCCCGCACGCCGGGGTCCCCGACGCTCTCGGGATTGACATACTGGAATTCGGCGTCGAGATTGAAGACCGCGAGGTCGATTGGGGCCTCGTCAAGGATCTGCTCATAGAAGTTTTTCGTGTTGCGGAGCTCCTCTTGACGCTGCCGCTCTTCGGTGACGTCTCGTTGCACGGAGACCCAGTGCTCGATCGATCCCCTGTCGTTCCGGACCGGCGATACGTTCCACTGAACCTGGTAAGGGTCCCCGTTCTTGGAGTAGTTGACCGTTTCCCCAGTCCACGCCTCTCCGGCCTCCAAGGCCTCCCGCAGCGAGTCGAGCGCGTCCCGATCAGTCTCTGGGCCCTGCAGGATGCGGGGCGTCTTTCCGATCATCTCCGCCTCGGAGTAACCCGTCATCTCTTCGTAGGCGGAGTTGACGTACTCGACCCGGGGCCCAGGCTCGTCTAGGGGCCTCGCTTCCGTAATCAGGACCGACTCCGCCGCCTGGTCGACCGCCTCCGACAGCATGCGGAGCTTCTTCTTCCGACGAGCCCGTTCGGTAATGTCGGTTACGACCCCGTCGTAGTAAATGACCTTTCCACTTTCGTCATAGGCGGCCGTTGCACTGAGGAGGCCAACGAACACCGAGCCGTCCTGCCCTTCAAACTCAATCTCCACATCACTGGCCCCCTCTTCCACCAACATTTGGCCCCTCTTCAGCGGGTCAGTGCAGAACGTCGTGAGGTCCAGACCAGTGAGCTCCTCCACCTGTCCGGCCCCGAGCATGTCGGCGAGCGCCTCGTTGGCGTAGTCAATCCGCCCGGTCGGGCCAGCCCGGAAGACCCCCGCCGAGAGCCCCTCCGTAATCGACCGGATCCAGGCGTCTCGTTGCTGGAGCTTGGCCTGCATGCCCCGGCGCTGCACGGACCACCGCAAGGTCCGCCCCACTAAGGCCGGCGTAAGCTCTTCTTTCTGGAGATACTCCGTAGCCCCGGCCTCCTGCGCCTTCAGGGCCGCCTGCAAATCGTTTTGCCCAGTTAGCACGACGATCGGGACCCCTGCGGCGGCACCGGCGGTGGCCCGTACCGTTTCGGTCCCCTGGCTGTCTGGAAGCCCCAGGTCGACCACAACCACGTCGGGGCGGGACGCACTGAGGGCCTGAAGGCCAGCCTGCAGGGTGCTCTCGTGGTGCAGGACGGCGTCCGTGGTGCTTTCGTCCAGGTATTCCTCAAAAAGGCGAGCATCCCCTGGGTTGTCCTCCACCAGAAGGACCTGGAGGGCCTCGGCGTCGAAGCGGTGGGCGTTCGTCGAAGGCGGGCGTGAGGCAGGCATGTGATGCGCGACGTACCAGTGCCTAAAATGCTGTTCTGTGGAGACGTCCGCGTTGGGCGTCCCCAAATCGGTCGTCCCTCGGGCGCTACAGGGGGCGGCTTGCGGGCAGGCTCTTTCTACTTCCCTGGCAAACGGACCACCTGAAACCAAAACTCGTCGATCGACTGCACGATCGTCGTAATCTCGCCCAAGTCGACCGGCTTCGTGACGTAAGCATTTGCGTGCTCGTCGTAGCTCTTCACGACGTCCTCCTCCGCCTCCGAACTAGAGAGTATGACAACTGGAATCCGGCGCAGCGTAGGATGGGACTTCATCTCTTTCAGAAGATCGTGGCCGCTTTTCACCGGAAGGTTCAAATCCAGAAGCATTAGGTCGGGCCGGGGGCCTGGCTCTTCCGCCATGGCGTCCTCGTCGGGGAGCCCGAGAATGTCCTCCGCCTCCTCGGCGGTGTGCGCCACCAGGAGATCATTTCGGACCTTCGACTCCCGCAGCATCTCGTGGGTGAGACGAACATCGGCCGGGTTGTCCTCAACTAGAAGGATGCGGATGGGTCGTTCGTCTTCGGGGCTCGACGATGGAAATTCACCGAGGGAGTCGCTCATGTGTGGATGGGCGGAGACAAGTGGAGGGTAACGTGGAAGGCAGAGCCCTCTCCCGGATCCGACTCGACCCAAATCTGGCCGTCGTGCCGGTTAGCGATTTTTTTGCAGAGGGCAAGTCCCATGCCGGAACCCTCTCGCCCTGTGCCGTGCGGATCGAGCTGCTTGAAGATCTGAAAAATCTTTTCTTTCCCCTCCGACGGAATTCCAGGCCCCTCATCACGAACCACAAGGTGCACGCCTTCCCCCGATTCGATCTCGGAGACGGCGATCGAGGGCGGGTCCTCCCCGTGGTAGGTCAGGGCATTTTCGATCAGATTCTGGAGAAGCCGTCTGAGCTGATCGCGGTTGCCATAGACCCGAGGCAGGGAGTCTCGCTCGACCGTCGCGCCAAGCTCTTGGACCCGGCGCCCCAGGTCGCTCAGGATCTCATCGAGCACCTCTTCGAGATCCACCTCCTCAAATTTTCCCTCCTTGCGCCCGACGCGGGAATACTGCAGTAGGCCGTTGATCAGGGCCTTCATGCGCTCGGCGCCGTCGACGGCATAGTCGATAAACTCTTGGGCGGTCTCGTCGAGGTCCTCTTCGTAGCGCCGGTCCAGCAGCTGCAGGTAGCTCGAAACCATGCGAAGCGGTTCTTGCAGGTCGTGGGAGGCCGCATACGCAAACTGCTCAAGGTCTTCGTTCGACCGCCTCAGCTCGCGGGCCCGCTGGCGGAGCGTCTCTTCGAGCGTTCGTTGCTCGGTGATGTCGTTGATGGCCAGAAGGATCCGCTCCGACGTCTTCTCATTGGCGTCCAAAAGGCGTCCATTGACCTGAAAGACCCGGCGCCCTCGCTCCGCAGACGCATCCTCCAGCTCGACCTGCTCAAACGGCTCGCGCTCATCGAGCAACGTTTCGAGCGCGTCCCGAAGGGCCGGATGGTCGAAGTGTCCCTCCCCAAGGTCAGAGAGCGGCCGGCCGATCGGGTCTTCGTCGGTGGTCCCGAATGCCCGGTGGAACGCCGGGTTGACCTGCCGCGCCCGAAGATCTCGATCCAGCACGAGCAAAGGTTCGTGGAGAGTGTCCACGATCTGCTGGGCGCCGGTCAGGGGCGAGCCCGTAGACGAAGACGATGAGGGCGAAGACGCTTCCGGAGAAGCCGGTTGAGTCATGGGGCAAGAGCACTCGGAAAGACAGAGACGACTCGGCCTTGATTCGCTTTTGCCCTGCCTGTGGCAGCGCTCTACAGGGCGCCGCACGAGAACAAACCGGACCCGGCCGAAAGGAGTTTTCAGTGTATCAGGTGCATTCCAATATCACGGGCTTTCATAGATCGATAGGAACGGGGGTTCCGGTCAGCACCTCCATCGTGCCGCTCTCACAACCTCCGAGGGCCGTCCGTCCATGGGGTATTTCCCACACTCGTGCCGCATCGTGGCCCCGAGTTGTTGACTCCGTTACGGATATTCCTTGACGACCCGGGGGGGAATTTTAGTATGTTACGCAAGTACAACCCAAAAAGGTATGTCAATCTGGTTTCTTGTCCGAAAAGCTACTCAGCACAAGAGAATCTGAGTCTGCCTTGTGGCAGCAAGCGCAATAGAACAGCCGCAGTTGTCCTCTTCAGTCCCCCACACGTTCAATCCGCCACACGTGATGCCTGATGTTACCTATCCCTCTACTTACGAGTGCTCCGGGTGCGCCGAGGGGTTAACTGTAACACGGGAGGACGCCCGGGGCCTCTATCCCGATCCGGACTCGACTAACGCACCGGAGGTTGTTCTTCAGGAGCGGGGCTGGTTCAAGGGTCCGAACGATGAGCTTTACTGTCCAGACTGCGGGAAGGCGGCAGGGCGCTAGAAGAGCACGCGGGTCCGGCTCCTCGGACGGGAAAGACTGTCTCCGTCGACCGTATCTGTGTTCAGTGCCGTTCCTTGACGGGCCTTCCCAAGACCATTTCGACCCCAATGCTTGACTATCTCTTTAATATCCGCACCAAGCCTCCACTTCAGAGAGGGGCTGTTCGCGGCGGGATATTTTTCGTACTTCTGCTTCCCGTTACCGCACTCTTCAACTACCTCGCGGGAACGCCCGCTGCGTGGTCGATTGGGACATTCGTTGAGATTGGTGTCGCATCGGTCCTGTATGCCGTGTTCGTTCATTACTTCTGGGATGAGGAAGAATCCTCGGACCGCCAGGACCGCTCCCCCCCTACGACGCGGTCCCCCCGATAACCTCTCCAGTGGCACAACCGGCCCCGTGCCTCTCGGCGCAATCTTTCGGGCGCTTTTTTCGTCCTCGCTAGCGGATGCCCGCAAGACGCTGAGGATTGGCCCTTTCCAGACAATGTAGAGCCGAGGGACCAAGGCTGAAGCTTGTCTACATCTTGTGCCTGGACTTACCCCCTAGATAAAACACGAGCGAGGGAGGACTCTTTCGAAGTGGCCCCCAACACAAAAAAGCCTGCATCGACAGCTGGGCGGGGGAGGGCGCTGTCGAGCAGGCTTAAACGGCGCTACGCGAGAAGTATGGATGACCAGTCGACCCGAAGGTCGACAGTCAGTCAACTTCTGTGCGCAACGCACAACCACACTATAGGGGATCGTGGAGGATGGTGCAAGAGCTCCCCAACAAAGATTTCGCGTAGGCACCAAGTAGATTCGACGGAGAGAGTGAATACGGGCTGGGGCAACGCGGGAAAAACGAGTGCAGTGTCGCGCGCATCCGCACGCAGGGACGAGCGTCCTCACAGAACCAGAATCGAAATCTGTACCCGGCCATCGCCTCAGTCCCCACGTGTGTTCTCCAGGCCAGGTCCCCGTCTGTCCACCTGGTTCATCATATGTCTTCGACCCAGATTCAGAAGTTCTGAATCGCCGCGGGCAGGCCCCTCTCCACTGGAACCATATGGTAAACCCGACACGACGACGGGCCCTCAGCGGGCTTCGTCCAGGGCTTGGCCAGCCTCTTTAAACGCGTCCTTCGCGCGGTGGTAGGCGTCGTTCCGGTCCACGATCGGCGCTGGGTAGTCCGGGGCAGCCTCCGAGAAGTCTTCCTGGGTTCCGGAGGCGAGCCGGTCGGCCTCGACGTCCCGCAGCTCCGGCACCCAGCGTTTGATGTACGTGGCC
Source organism: Salinibacter grassmerensis (assembly GCF_947077765.1). Taxonomy (NCBI): domain Bacteria; kingdom Pseudomonadati; phylum Rhodothermota; class Rhodothermia; order Rhodothermales; family Salinibacteraceae; genus Salinibacter; species Salinibacter grassmerensis. The sequence continues at coordinate 624,147 of NZ_CAMTTF010000003.1, forward strand.
TCCGGGTCGTGCTTCTCGGCCTGGGAGTAGGGGTTGTAGATGCGAAGCCGGTAGTCGGTGCCCACTGAGGCGGCCCACTGCCAGTTGCCGGCGTTCACGGCGGGATCGTAGTCGGTAAGCGTTCGCGCAAAGTGCTGCGCGCCCCAGCGCCAGTCGACGAGCAGGTCTTTGGTGAGAAAGCTGGCGACGACCATCCGCACCCGGTTGTGCATGTAGCCGGTTTCGCGGAGCTCGCGCATGCCGGCATCGACAAAGGGCACGCCCGTCGTGCCCGTGTGCCACCGGTCGAACTCGCCCCGCTCGTTGCGCCAGGGCATGTGCCGGCCAATCGGGCGCAGCGAGGTGGTCAGCTGCTCGGGGCGGTGGAAGAGGAGATGTGTGTAGAAGTCCCGCCAGTAGAATTGGCTGATTAGCTTGTGGTAGTCTTCGAACGCCTTCTTCACTACATAGAGGGACTCCCGGACCGAAATGGTGCCGAACTTGTGGTGCGCCGAGAGGGCCGTCAGCGACTCTTGCGCCGGCTGGTGACGAGCGTCTCGGTAGGAGCCAAGCGTCTCGATCTCTTCGAGGAACTCGATTCCCTCCGCCCGTCCGCCCTTCGCCCGGAGGTTGTCTGTGGGGTAGCGATCGTACTTCTCCAGCTGAATCGTCTCGGCCGAGAGTGCACTGTCGCAGAACGGCCCTTCCGCCTTGCCCCTCGGGAGGGGCGTGGACACGGATTGTGCACGCCTCCGGAACGGGGTAAAGGTGTGGTAGGCACCGCCCCCGCTGGGCTGGACCTCTTCGGGCTCAGTGAGAAGAAGCGCGTTTGACGACTGAAACTGGGCCCCTTCCTCGTGGCACACCGAGCGCAGTTGGTCGTCCCGGCGCCGGGAGAACGGCGTGTAGTCCCTGTTGACGTAAACCGCCGAAATGTCGCCGGCGGAGACAAGCTCGGAAAGAATCTCGGCCGGGTCGCCCTCAAAGACGAAAAGCCGCCCGCCTCGCTCTCGCAAGCGCCGTTGGAGTTCTTTTAGCGAGCGGACCAGGAAGGCAAACGCGTGCTCGCTGAAAAAGGCGTTGTTCTCGGGGTCGCACTGTCGCGGATCGAAGATAAACGCCGGCACGACCTCGCCCGACTCTCGGCATGCCCGATCCAGTCCTGCATTGTCGGCCAGTCGGAGGTCCCGGCGGAAAAGAAAGAGACTGCGGTCTGGCACTGTACCGGGGCTGATATCTGATCAGGGTTGAGCCGGGCGAAACTATCGAGCCCCCGTTCGCGGACGCAGGCACGCCGGAAACAACTCTGGGAATTCACCGGCTCCAGCCTTCATCCGTTCCATCGAGGCACACCATTTCGGCGCCCATCGTCCAAACGACAGCCGCTCACCTGGGCAGTACCATGGCCCAAGACGTGTATCGGCACTTGTCTTCTGCCCTGACTACCCGAGTCTTGGGAGGCCCGCATGACGTTGACGCGCCCAGGGGAAGTGCGTGAAACGACGACGATGAGACTTGGGGCAGGCGACCGGAGGCCCCGAAACGATGCGTCTAAACAAAAAAATAGGTGCCCCAGAGCCGCGGGGCGGGGGGAGGGTCACGGCTCAGGGCACCCAAAAGTGGAGCCACGGGGATTCGAACCCCGGACCTCTTGCATGCCATGCAAGCGCTCTACCGACTGAGCTATGGCCCCAAGCGAATGTCAACTGCGACCAAGCCAATTCTCGTAGCCCTGTCGCTATCTGCGAGAGTGCTTTACTTCGAGCCTTTTCTCACGTTCCAGGGCGGCGGGACTTGGAAGTCGTTTCATCGAATTTGTTCGGGCCGCCCATGAACGCATTGGGGGGAAGGCAGGGTAACAAGACGACTCGACGACACGTATAAATGTGGTCATGTATTCGCTCACCACACACCCACTCTATGAAGTTCGCGCTCGTTGGCACCGGACAGATGGGACACGCCGTGGCGAGGGAGGCCGAGGCGGAGTCCCACGAGGTTGTCGCCCGCTTTCATTCCGACCGACCCTTTCTGGAGGCATCCCGCTCCGCCGTCGAGGACGCAGACGTGGCCGTCGACTTTTCGCTGCCCGACCTGGCCGTCCCTCATCTCCGGCGTTGCTGTGAGTGGGAGATCCCCCTGGTCATGGGTACGACCGGGTGGTACGATGCCCTCGATGAGGCTCAGGCGGTCGTCCAACGGCATGACGCCAGCGTGCTGTACGCCCCGAACTTTTCGATCGGCGTCGCGGTCCTGTCTCGTGCACTCGACCGTGCCACCGCGCTCATGGACAAGCTCGACGACTACGACGCGTTCGTCCAGGAGCTGCACCACACAAAGAAGGCGGACAGTCCCAGCGGAACGGCCCAGATGCTCGCCGAGCAGATTGTGGACGGGCTCGACCGCAAGGACCATGTCGAGCCGGAGACGCAGCATCGACGCATCGATCCCTCGGCCGTGCACGTGAGCTCCACCCGTGCCGGCACGGCGTTCGGTGAGCACACGGTTGCGTTCGATAGTCCCTTCGACCGCGTTGCGCTCCGCCACCGCGCCAAGAACCGCCGCGGATTTGCCGCGGGCGTCCTGCGGGCCGCGAAGTGGCTCCGTGGGCGCAGCGGGCTCTTCACACTGGACGACGTGCTAGACGACTGGCTCAACGCCTGACCCCACTCTGTCGACTGCACCCTCTTCCCACAGACCAACCCGACTCCTTCTCTCATGGCACACGATCTGCTCTTCCGCGGCGTCGCCCCCGCCCTCGTCACCCCCTTCACGGCCGACGACGAGATCGACGAGGCCGCTTTTCGGCGCCTGATCGACACCCAAATTGAGGGCGGGGTTTCCGCCCTCGTCGTACTGGGCACCACCGGCGAAAACCCCACGATTACGGAGGCTGAACGCCACCGACTCGTAGATACCGCCCTGGACGCGGCGGACGGACGGGTGCCCGTCATCGTCGGCACCGGGACGAACAACACCGACGAAAGTGTCGCCTTCTCGAAGGCAGCGGTGGACGCCGGGGCCGATGGCCTGCTGGTGGTGGGCCCCTACTACAACAAGCCCTCCCAGGCAGGCTTCGCGGCCCACGTCGAGACCATCGCGGCGGGCGCCGAGGCACCGATCCTTCTCTACAACGTGCCCGGTCGCACCAGTTTTAACATCTCCCCCGACACCGCACTGCACCTGGGCGAGGAGGTCCCACACGTGGTCGGCATCAAGGAAGCCTCCGGCGACATCGAACAGATCGACGACCTGTTGGCCCACCGGCCGGACGGCTTCGGGGTGTACTCGGGCGACGACGAAATGACGCTTCCCCTTCTCGCCATGGGGGGGGACGGGGCGGTCTCTGTCATCAGCAACGCCCTGCCGGAGCCCTTCTGCGAGCTCGTGGCGGCCGGGCTCAGCGGCGACCTAGCGACGGCGCGCGAACGGCACGCCGAGCTGCTTCCGGCCATGCGGGCCTGCTTCCTGGAGACGAACCCGGTGCCCATCAAGGACGTCTGCGCCGCGCTTGGCTGGATGGAGCCGCATGTGCGCCTTCCCCTCGCGCCGATGGATGAACGCTCCCCCGTCCGCCAGCGCGTGCTGTCGGCGTTCGACGACCTGATTGACGTCACGGTCGCCTGATCGGCCCCCTCGCGCTGCCCCGCCGTACGGGCGCGGAGGCGCCCTCACCGGGCGAACAGCGCAACAATTCCACCAACGGCAGCCGTGTAGCAGGCCGAGCCCAGCCACAGGCCGTACAGCAAAAAGCTCGTCGTGGCCTGGGTCTGCAGCGCGACGAGCGCAACGAACAGCCCGTTGTGTAGCAGGGCCACCACGAGGCTCCCCAGGAGGGCCTGCTGCGGTCGGATAATGAGGGGCGTGTGCTCCTCCACCGCAAACCGACCCACCAGAAACCCAATCAGGGCCTTCACAAACATGTGGATCCCCCATGTGCCGTAGGCCACGTCCATGGCCAGCCCCAGCCCCGCCCCTGCCAGCGTGCCGCGCCGACGCCCCTCCCGCAGCGCGTACCACCCGAGGAAGAGGAGCACGGCGTCGGGGTAGGCGCCGTAGATCCGCAGGCGGCCTACGATGAGCCACTGCAGCCCAAACACTCCAACCGCGGTGAGAAGTCGACGGGCAGAACGGGACATACAGGAGAAGGGGCGACAGACGCAACGTACGGGGCCCCCGCGAGTCCGTTAAGACGGCGGGGCCGACAACAGCCGAACGATGTCGTCCATCGTGTGGGTGATCTGATAAGACGGCCCGGTGTAGTTGTTGGCGAACAGGGCAAACGCCACACGTCCCCCGTCCGGGCGCTCGGCGTATCCACTCAACCCCCGCACGAAGGCAAGGGATCCCGTCTTGGCCCGCACCTGCGTTCGGCCCAGGCGTACACTGAGGGTCGTGTTGCGCTCGCCCCCGCGTGGAATCGACGCCCGAAAGACGTCGCCGGCCGTATGGCCATTCATGTGGGCGAGAAGCCCCCGAAGAGACCGGGGCGTGACGAGGTTTTTGCGGGACAGCCCCGACCCATCATTGAGGGAGAGCGCCCGCGTGTCGATGCCGGCCCGCCGCAAGAACGACTCGGTGCGCTGGATGCCTCCTCGTGTGGCCCCTCCCCATCCGTACGTCCGAAGGACCTGCTCCGCGTAGAAGTTGTTGCTGCGCTTGTTGATCTCGGTGACGATCTCCGACAACAGGGGAGAGACGTGTACGAACAGGGGCTCCCCCTCCCCAGGCGGCGTGTCGAGTGCCTCAACGTTGACGAGCTCCAGGTCCGTCTCGATGCCCGCGGCCTGAAGACGCTCGCGGAAAATGCGAAGCGTGAAGGCCGTCGGGTCGCTGACCGGTACGTTGCGCACCCCGCCGTAGGACCGCGCCACCGACCCCGTCAGCACAATCTTGTTCGTCGAAAAGGTGCGATTGATTAGCAGCGTGCTCCCCCGCCACCGCTCGCTCGTCACGGCCTCGTTGTCCACCGACAGGACACCCTCGGGCTGGATGCGCACCTCGGGCGGCGTCCCTGGCGTCGTCGCGCGGACCGTGACGGGCACCGTGTTGTCCCGGTAGCTGAGCCCCCCGGCACGGACGCCCATCTGCTGGCCCTTTTGCCGGGTCAAATAGTTCACGCTCCAGCCGTCCGGATAGAAGCCGTCCAGGAACGCTTGGTCGTCCCCGATGAGGCGCCCCTCGATCCGACGCACCCCCATCTCGGCCAGTCGCTCCGCCCATTCACGGAGGGGATCCGTTCGCTCCAGGGCCGTACTCCCGAACGTCGGGTCACCGGAACCGACGAGCCGCAAATCGCCCTGCATCACCGAGTCCTGCGTCGTCCCGTCAAAAGAAAGCGTCGTCTCGTACCGGTGCTCCGGTCCCAGCAGATCGAGCGCCGCGGCCGTGGTAAACAGCTTCTGATTGGACGCCGGCAGAAATCCCCGGCCTCCGTTCCGCTCGTACAGGAGGCTATCGCCTTCAAGGTCGTAGATGCTGATCCCCCAGAACGCGTGGGCGGCACGGCGCTCCTGGAGTAGCGAATCGATTTGGGCCGGGAGGGGCTGCGCCACGGCTTCCTTCGGTAGAAGCCCCATGGCGAGCAGAAGCCCCACGACAAGGACGCACCGGCGGTACATGTATGAGGGCAGTTAAGATTGCGACAGAAGACGACGGCTGGAACCTTCCTCAATGATCCATGGTTTCTTGTGCTTGACGAAAAACACTCTCTGCCGGCCTCTAACCGGCCCCCTTCCGTCGTTGCCTCGGCCGTGTCGCCCTGCATCTAGGCCCCTCCGACCCATGCCTAACTCCTCTCGGCGCCAGAATCGATCCGGGACGCTCGTCTTCGAGAACTGGAATTACGTGCTCCTTCTGATCGGCGTGGCGCTCATCGTGGTGGGCTTCACCGCCATGTACCTCGAGGGCGCGTATCAGGGCTTCGTTTCTCTCTACGTCTCCCCGGTCCTCATCGTCGGCGGATACGCCGAGATCATCTACGCCCTTTTTTGGTCCCCCGACGAACAGTCTGCGGCGGAGGATCAATAGCTAACGGCCCGCCGTCTCGGCCCTGTAAAGCAGGGCGGACGCCCGTCGGTCACGGAAGGCCTCCACCTCCTTCCTCCAAGACGCGATGATTGCCTCCGGGGACGCCCCGTTTCGGAGTTGCGTCAGCAGCCGATCGGTGCCTGCCAGTCGCGTGAGGTGCTCGGGCCGGCTCACGAACGCCGTGTCTCCCCGCACCTGTGCGCGCTGATGCATGGCATGAAGGGCGTGAAGGCCGACCTTTACCGGCTCCACGGCACGCCGATCCGTCATCCGCACCTCCAAGCCGTACAGCTGTTCTCCTTCGAATCGAGGGGCCGGGGCCCCCGGCCTGGATCGCGGCGTGAAGGCCGCCGTGTCCACCGCCACCCCAGCCAGATCCCGGGCGCGGAGCGTGTCGACCACCCGCTGGGCTGCTTCCGGCGGCCACGGTGCACCGATCTGACGAAACGGGCGCTCTGTCCCGCGCCCTTCACTCACCCGTACACCCTCAAAGAAGCACATTCCCGGGTATAGCAGCGCGGTCTCCCAGGTCGGCAAGTTGGGGCTTGGGGGCCTCCAGTCGCGCCCTGTGTCCGGCCACTGCGTGTTGCGCGACCAGTTTCTCATTTCTACCACCGATAGATCCAGCGCCCCGACGCCCGCGAGCAGCTGCTCGGACTGAATGTAGCGGGCCAGCTCCCCAATCGTCAGGCCGTGGGTGACTGGGATCGGGTAGCGCCCCACGAACGAGGCGTGGGCGGGCTCCAGAACAAAGCCATCGGTGTACGTCCCCCCCAGCGGATTTGGACGGTCGAGCACCACGAACGACAGGCCGGCCTCGGCGGCGGCCTGCATCGACAGGCCCATCGTGGTGATGTACGTATAGAACCGAGCCCCGACGTCCTGTACGTCGAACACCAGAACGTCGAGTCCCTCGAGCATCGCCGGCGTCGGCCGCCGCGTGTCGCCGTAGAGGCTGTAGAGCGGCGCCCCTGTGCGGGGATCGCGATCGTCCCCCACTGCTTCCCCCGCGCCGGCCGTCCCCCGGAAGCCGTGCTCCGGTGCGAAGATGGCCCCGAGCTCCACTGCAGGGGCGGCGGCGAGGCGGTCCGCCAGGTGCGACGTGTCGACCCGCGTCGTGTGATTGGCGATCAGCCCGACCCGCTGGCCGGACAAGGACGCGAAGTCATTCTCGGCGAGCACCTCGGCCCCTGATTGCACCGGGGCGGGCTCCTCCGCATCCGGCGCACACCCGACCACGACCGCGGCCATCGCCCCCAGGAGGAGCAGCGCGCACTGTGCCCTGCGCCGCAATTCAAAAAGGTCCTGGAGGGCACTCACGTGTGGGCGACGATCTCGTGCTCGGGAAAGAAGTAGCCGGCCTCTTTCTGCCCATTCGACGGGGAGTCGGAGCCGTGGACGATGTTTTCCTGTATGGACCCGGCAAAGTCGCTCCGGATGGTTCCGTCCGCGGCCTCGTCGGGGTCGGTCGCCCCAATCAGGTCACGAAAGTCCGCGATGGCATTCTCTTTTTCCAGGACGACAGGCACGCACGGCCCGCTCGACATGAAGTCGGTCAGGTCATCGAAGAACGGCTTGTCTTCGTGCACCGCGTAGAAGCCTTCGGCCTCGGCCTTCGACATCGCAACCATCTTCATCGCGCGGATTTGAAACCCGGCGTCTTGAATGCGGCGAAGAACCTCACCGACCTTTTCCTTGCGGACACAGTCGGGCTTGAGAATGGCGAGCGTGCGTTCGATGGCCATGGTGATCGAAGAGTAAAAGAGCGAGAGATGATGAACTGAACTCGACTGTGACTTTGCAATGTGGTTCACAAGCCGATGAGCTTAAAGTATGGGATGTACGGCTCTTTGCAGTCCCAATGGTGTTAGTCATCCGTGAATCCCAGAAGTCTGCTCGTAACGAGTGTGCCATCCACATTGCACTCCCCCATCCTCGGGGCAACAGGGCTTCTCCCCATGCATTAGAGCTATTCCACTCTTCTCACAACCCCCCACGCAACCTGTGTCGACCCTCAACCACGCAACCCTCGGTGGCGGCTGCTTTTGGTGCCTGGAAGCAGTCTACGAAGAAGTGGACGGCATCACGGAGATTGTCTCCGGCTACGCCGGGGGCCACGTTCAAAGTCCCTCGTACCGGCAGGTCTGCAGCGGCACCACCGGCCACGCCGAAGTGGTGCAGCTGACCTACGATCCGTCGGTGATCGAGTACCAAGACCTCCTGGAGATCTTCTTTACGATCCACAACCCGACCACCAAGGATCAGGAAGGGGCCGACGTGGGCCCGCAGTACCGATCCATCATTCTCCACCACGATGATGAGCAGCGAGAGATCGCCGAGGGCCTCATTGAAAATTTGGAGGCCAACGGGGTTTTTGGAGATCCGATCGTGACCGAGGTGGAGCCCCTGGACACCTTTTACCAAGCGGAGGACAAGCACCAGGACTACTACGAGCGCAATCCGTCCCAGCCCTACTGCCAGTCCGTCATCTCTCCGAAGGTCGCCAAGCTGCGGAAGAAGCACGCCGACAAGCTGCAGGGGCAGGCCACCAGTCCAACCTCCTAACCTTGTAGGGATACCCCCGCGGGGCACCCTCGCCGATGCCCGTTGGGGATGGGCGTTGCGTCACTGTCGGGCGAGGCCGAGGGTCATGAGGTGAAGGCCCTCCGCGCCAGCGTCCGCCAGCGTCTGCCCGGCGGCCACGGCAGTGGAGCCGGTCGTGAGCACGTCGTCCACCAGTAACCAACGCCCCCCAGCCGCCGCCGGGTCGGCCAAAAAAGAGTCACGCACATTGCGCCATCGCTCCCCGCGAGACAGTCCGGTCTGTGAACGAGTGGGGTGCGGTCTGGCCAGGAGATCAGGGCGATCAGGACAGTTTAAGGCCTCCGCTACGCCTTCCGCCAGTGCGGCGCTCTGGTTGTACCCCCGCTCCAGCCGGCGCGTCCGGTGGAGCGGAACCGGCACCACGCCATCGGGCGTCGGGTATCGCTCCAGAAACGCATCCCCCATGAGTCGCCCTAGCGGCACGCCGTAGCGCGGGCGGTTCTGATACTTGAGCGCGTGCTGGACGGCCTGCAAGGTTCCCTCCTTGTCGAAGACCCACAGGGCCAGTGCTCCATCAAAGACGCCCTTCCCCACCGGCAGCCGATCGAGCCGGGCGGCCATTCCCATCTCGGGCGCCCGTTCTAGCGACTGTAGACACGCCGGGCACAGTGGAAGCTGTGGCGACTCGGCCCGGCCCCCACACCCGAGGCACCGCGGCGGGTAGACGATGTCGAGCAGGCCCTGTGCACAATCGCGCACGAACCGGACAACGCTCGAAGAAGTGGAAAGTCGTTCGGGCATCTTGTGGTTTCCCCCTCCAGCCAGCGCACCGTTCGACCGACAGGACTGATTTTCAATAAAATACCGCCGACGGGATGCACCCGTACCCGGCATTGTATAGGTTTTTGAGTGTGGAGTCAACATGAAGCGGCCTGGGGCTCCCAGTCGTGCCCGAAAGGGCCTCCATCACTCCATCTCCCAAGAACACAGCGGGGCCGATGTCCGAACGGATTCGACGTGGCATGCTGATCAAGAACACCGGGTCCGAGGCCGTGGAAGTGTCCATGTCATCCCGCCGGCTCCACCTCAATCCCGGCGAGGCGTCGTTCATCACGGCCGAGGAGGTGCGGGATTCTACTCTTCGGGTAGCGCTCCAAGAACGGTCGATCGCCATCGTTCGTCCAGCGACCTCCGCCGAGGACGAGGCCCTGAGTGAGCGCCTCGACGACCAGTAGCCATTCGACGCTGCCCCTCTTTCACACCCTCGTCCGTCTCCCCGATGAATGTTCTTGCCCTGGAGCCCTGGTACAGCGGGTCCCGCCGCCGCTTTCTGGATGGGCTTGCTGAGCACAGCGCGCACGATATCCGCTCGGTGACCATGCCGGGACGGTTCTGGCAGTGGCGGATGGAGGGCGGCGGCGTAACCCTGGCCCAGAAGGTGCGCTCGGTCGTGAACGACGGCTTCCGGCCCGACCTGCTCTTTGCCACGGACATGGTCAACCTCCCGGCTGTGTTGTCCCTGGCCCGCCTTCACCTCGATGACGTGCCGGCCATCGTGTACTTCCACGAAAACCAGCTCACCTACCCGGTGCCCCCTGACGAGGAGCGGGAGCGGGCCTACGCCATCACGAATTACCTGTCGGCCCTGGCCGCCGATCGGGTCGTCTTCAACACCCAGTCGCATTTCGACGAGTTCACCGAGGCACTTCCCCAGCTCCTCCGCAATTTTCCCGACTTCACCAATATGCACACCGTGCGCGACATCCGCGACAAGAGCACGGTGCTGCATCCGGGCATCGATCTCGCGGCCCACGACACGTACAAAAGCACGGGCGCGGACCGAACGCCACGCGGCACCGCCCCGCCCGTCGTGCTCTGGAACCAGCGGTGGGAGTACGACAAGAACCCGTCGGGCTTTTTTCGGATGATGAACCGGCTCGACGACGTCAAGGTGCCGTTTCGACTCATCCTGGCGGGGAAGCACTTCTACGAGCAGCCGGAGGAGTTTGAGCGGGCCTTCGAACGATACGCCGGGCGCGTCCTCCATTACGGCTACGCGGAGGACTTTGACCAGTACAGTCGCCTGCTGCACCGGGCGGACGTGGTCGTCTCCACCGCCCGACACGAGTTCTTCGGGGTTGCCATCCAGGAAGCCATCTACTGCGGTTGTCACCCGGTTTTGCCCAATCGCCTCAGCTATCCGGAGCTGATCCCCCAGACGCACCACCGGCCCCTCCTCCACGCCCCGGTCCTCTATGACGACGAGGATCATCTCTTCGAGGTGCTCCGCTCTATTCTAAAGCAGGACGAACGGCCCCTTCCCCCCGATACCCTGCACCAGATGCCTGAGCCCCTCGATTGGCGCACCCACGCCCAGAACTACGACGAGTTGTTCGAGACGGTTGCTGAGCAGTCTCTCACACCGGCGTAGGCGACTGTGTCCAAACAGGAACAGAAAAAGCCCCGGAGGAAATGCCTCCGGGGCTCTGGGACAAAGGAAATGGTACCGCGTACGGGATTTGAACCCGTGTTACCGGCGTGAAAAGCCGGCGTCCTGGACCAGGCTAGACGAACGCGGCATCAATGGTGTCGATCCTATCCTTTCAGGATCGCAGGCTGGGTGAGTGGTGGGATTTGAACCCACGGCCTCTAGGACCACAACCTAGCGCTCTAACCGACTGAGCTACACCCACCATTTAAAACCGACAGACCTCATCGCTTTTGTGTCTCTTAGGACGCACATTTGCGCCGATACGTTTCCTCTGAGGTCGGCCGCGCCCCCGGTCCCGCCGTGAACTTTCCGTGACCCCTTCAGACTCGCTGGGGCGCACTCCGTCAGTTTCCGAGCTTGGGCATGAGCGTCGCCATCTCGATGGCAGCCTCGGCGGCCTCGCGCCCCTTGTTGCCAGCCTTCGATCCGGCCCGAGCGATCGCCTGGTCGACGGTATCGGTCGTCAGAATCCCAAACAGCACCGGCACCTCCGTGTCGAGGGATGTCTGCATCGTCCCGCTCGTGGCCCCCGAGCACACGTAGTCGAAGTGAGGCGTCTCGCCCCGGATGACGGCGCCCAGGCAGATCACCGCATCGTAATCGCCGGTGCGGGCGCACTTCTGGGCCGCGACGGGAATCTCCCACGAGCCCGGTACGTGGACCACCGTGGCCTCATCTAGGTCGGCCCCGTGGCGCTCTAGCGTGTCGAGGGCGCCGTCGAGCAAGTCCTCGGTGATGTGCTCGTTGAAGCGCCCCACGACGAGGGCAAAGCGGTGGTCGTCAATGACGAGGTCTCCTTCGAGGTGCGTGGGCATTGAGCGGACGGGCAAGGGCAAAGGGCGGCGTATTTGAGCGACGCTGTTACAGGGCAGCGTCCCGGAATCGTTCCCAGCGGCCCCGCACGAGCCCCACGCTGCCCGGCCCATCGTCTTCCGCCTCCGGCCCGCCGTGGTAGTCGGAGCCACCGGTCATCAGCAGATCGTGGGCCCGGCAGATTTTCCGGTAGTAGTCGACGAGGTAATCGGGGTGGCTTGAGGCATAGCATTCGATGCCGTCCAGTCCCTGCTCACGGAGGGCCCGGAGCACGGGACTCGGCATCCACTGGCCGGGATGGGCCAGCACCGCAGCGCCCCCTGCGGCGTGCAGCGTGTCGATGGCCGCCCCTGCGGACCGGGTCGGCGCCGGCACGTACACCGGCTGGTCCATCCCCAGGTACTGCTCGAACGCATCCCTGTAGTCGTCAACATGCCCCTCCGCCGCCAGAGCCCGCGCCAGGTGGGGGCGGCCCGGTGCCGCACTCGCCCCGACGTGCTGCTCGATCGTGTCGGCGGAGACATCAACCCCCTGGTCCGCGAGCCGTCGAACCATCTGCTGGAGGCGTTCTCGGCGTCGGGCGGTAAAGTCCGATAGGTAGTCGGTGAGGGCCGGATGCTCCGGATCAAACCCGTAGCCCAGGAGGTGAACGGCACGATCGTCCACTTCCACACTGAGCTCCACGCCCGACACGAATCGAAGGCCGTGGGCCGCTGCCGCGTCGCGGGCCGCCGGGAGACCCTCTACGGTGTCGTGGTCCGTCACGGCGAATGCCTGAAGACCCTGCTCGGCCGCCCGAGCCACGAGCGCCTCCGGCGAGAGATACCCATCGGAGCACTGGGTGTGGGCGTGTAGGTCGGCGTGGACCGGTGCGTCGGACGTCATAACTGGGCGGGGCGTGAGTCAGCACTGAGAGAGAACCCGCTTGGGGTCGTCTGCTCCGGAAAAAGCGGACAACTCTCTGGAGGCTATCGAACCGAACTTGTCCGGGCGGGTTCGTAAAACTGGTAGTTCACCATGTTGCTTTTCACCCACCCTTCGCGGCCGATGGATCGCATGTGGAGCCCCTGGCGCTCGGCCTACGTGTCCGAGGCCAACGACCGTGAGCCCGCCGACGACGAGTCAATTTTTACGGCCCTTCTGCGTAAGGAACGGGACGAAGAAAACCTCATTCTCTGGCGGGGGGAGCACGTGTTCGTCATCATGAACCGGCATCCCTACAACAGCGGCCACTTACTCACTCTCCCCTACCGCGAGGTCACACAGTACGACGCCCTGACCGTCTCTGAACAGCAGGCCGTGGCCGCCACCTTGGACCGGTGCATGGGGTGGCTCCGCGAGGCGCTCTCCCCCGATGGCTTCAACGTCGGAATGAACTTGGGCCGCGCAGCCGGGGCCGGCATTCCGGACCATCTTCACGCCCATGTCGTGCCCCGCTGGGATGGGGACACCAACTTCATGGCCACGACCGCGAACACGAAGGTGCTCCCCGAAGACTTGCACACCACCTACGGCAAGCTCCGCGCGTCCATGTCCCCCGAAGCCCGCGACTCGACGAGGTCTGGCGTACAGGAGCCCTCTGAGTGACCCACACAGCTCTCCCCTTCTATGAGTACGGCCTCCATTGACGACCGCCGCACCACGGTCGACGCGTACGACTTCCGGGAAGTACACCCGCACGTCCGCTTCGGCACGGCCAGCAACCGATACGGCGGCTGGGTCGGGCAGATCTATCCCCCCGAGCGGTACGCCGATCAGGTCTCGACCCGGTCTCGTAAGATGGGCGGCGAGACCTTCACGGAACGACGGGTGCCCATCGAGTCGGTACGCGACTACTTCGAGCATTTCGCGGTGCTCGAACTCGACTTCACCTTTTACCGTCCGCTGCTAGAGGAAAACGACGAGCGGGGATCGAACTACCACGTCCTCTCCAATTACGCCGAGCACGCTCCTGCGGACGCCTCGTTCTTGGTCAAGGCCCCGCAGAAGTTTTTTGCCCGCACCCTCCGCCGGGACGGAAAGTTCGTCGACAATCCCAATTTTCTTGACGCGGAGGGCTACGTGAACACGTTCCACGAGCCGGCCCTCGACATCTTGGGCGACCAGCTGGACGGAATCATTTTCCAGCAGGAATACCAGCGCGTGGCCGACAGTCCTCGTCCCGACGAGAACGTTCGCCAGCTCGACGACTTCTTCGGGGCTCTTCCCGAGGCCCCGCAACCCCATATCGAACTGCGCTCGGAGCACCTTCTGCGCGGTCCGTACTTCGACTGGCTCGCCGAGCGCGGACTGGGACACGTCTTCAGCCACTGGACCTGGCTGCCCCCCCTCCGCCGACAGTGGGCCATGAGCGGAGAGCGGCTGACCGCGGCCGACGGACAGGCCGTGACCCGCCTGCTCACCCCGCGCGACATGAAGTACGCGGAGGCCTACGCGACGGCCCATCCCTTCGAGGAGCCCGTCGCCGAGCTCAGCGAGACTGAGCAGGCCCACGACATGGTGCTCGACGTGACGGCCCTGGCGTTCCGGGCCGAGGCCCAGAACGCGACGCTCAACGTGATCGCGAACAACCGGGCATGGGGCAACGCCCCAGACCTCAACCGGACCGTTGCGCACCGCATCCTGGACCACGTGGAGAGCCAGGCGTAGGGTGATCGCCGTCGCGACCTGTTCTACCCCACGCGATTCAGGAACCCCTGCAGAATGACGGCCGCGGCAGCCGCGTCCACGCGTCCCTTATCGTACCGCCCCGGCTGGCTCACCCCGGCCTCTCGGAGAAGATCCTTCGCGATCTCAGAGGTGTACCGCTCGTCTTCCCGAGCAATCTTTATGTCCCCGAGGGCTTTGCGGATGCGCTCTACGTACGCCTCCACCATCTCTGTAGCCTCCTCTGCGGTGCCCTCTTCAGTGAGCGGCCACCCCACGACAACCCGATCGATGCCCTTCTCGTCCCGGAGCGTCCGGAGCACGTCGAGGGCTTCATCCGGCGCGTAGGTGCCATGGGGCTGCGCAAACAGGCGCAAGGGGTCGGCCACGGCTAAACCGACGCGCTTCGTGCCCACATCAACCCCCACGACGCGGGCCTCCGATGAGAGTGTGCTCACGGTAGACGAACGGACACGGTGTATCGGACAGGCTAACGCGGTTCTGGGGCAGGCACTACTCGTCATCGGCGTCTCCGTCGTCGCGTTCCGCACTTCCCTCCGGCACCTCGTACCCCAGCTCGCGGAGCGGCGTCTTGAGGACCTCCTCCACCCGCTTGCCGGGTCGAAATAGGGTCTTGCGCCGGCTGGGCACAAACATTGGCTCATTGGTCTTGGGATTGCGGGCCGTCGGTTTGGCCTTCGTCTTCTTCACCTCGAACACCCCGAAGTTGCGGAGCTCGATCCGCCGCTCCGGGTCGGCCTCAATCATGAGATCGCCCAAGGCCGTGAGAACGGACCGGACCTGCTCTTTGGCCTCGTAAAGGGGACAATCCTGCATGTCCGCGACGCGGCGGGCCACGTCTTTCTTCGTTGCCGTATCGACTTGGTCTGCCATCGAGAGAGGAACGTGTGTCAGAATGCGAGCGAGGCCCCTGAGCTACTCTTTGAACCGGTACACGCCCTGGATGCCGTCGATGCGCTTGAGGCGTTCGGTGAGGCGCTGCAGGTGCTCTAGGTCCGAAACGTGTAGCATGATCGTGCCCGAGAAAATGCCATCCTCGGTGTCGATCGTAATGGACCGGATGTTTGTCTTCAAGTTCTTCGAGATCACCGTCGTAATGTCGTTCACCATTCCCACGCGGTCCTCGCCCATGAGGCGCAGTGCCGCGGCAAACTGGACGTCCTTCTGGTGGCTCCAGTCCACGTCCAGGATGCGATCGGCCTTGTTGACGAGCAGGTCCGAGGCGTTGCGGCAGTTGGAGCGGTGGATGTTCACCGTGCCTGTTTTGCTGACGAAGCCGAACACCTCGTCCCCGGGGATCGGGTTGCAGCAGGAGGCATAGTTGACCGCCAGGTCCTTCTGCACCTCCCCGTCAATGACGAGGGCCTGCTTTTCCGTTTCCTGGGCCGCATCGAGGAACTGCTCGTACTGCTCCCGGAGCGACTCTTCGTCGAACTCTTCGACGGTCTTCTCTTCCGACTGAGTGTTGCCCTTTATGTAATCGACGAGCTCATCCGGGTCGTAAAGCCCCTTCCCGATCTCGTAGAACAACTGCTGGAGATCGGGGAATTTGAGCTCGTGGGCCACCTCCTGCAGGTCCTGGCCACTGATCTCAAGGTCCGCCTGGTCCTTCGTCTTGTCCCAGACCTCCTTGCCCAGCTCCACGGCCTTGCGCCGCTCCTCATTCGTCCACTTCCGGATCCGGCTCCGCGCCTTGTGGGTCACGACGAAGTTAATCCAGTCCGGACTGGGGTTCTGCTTCTCGGACGTGATCACCTCGACCTGGTCCCCACTCTCCAGTTCTTGCGAGAGCGGCACCATCTTTCCGTTTACCTTTGCGCCGATGCACTGCATTCCCACCTCCGTGTGGACCTTGAACGCGAAGTCGACCGGCGTGGCCCCCTGCGGCACTGTGAGCAGGTCGCCCTGCGGTGTGAAGACGTAGATCTCCTCGTCGTAGAGGTTGAGCCGAAACTCCTTGACGAACTCCGTGGCCTCTTCCGGCTCCGGGTTCTCGAGGAGGTCACGCACCCACTCCAGGAAGCGCTCCATCTCCTCGTCCACATTCTCCGTCCCCTCCTTGTACTTCCAGTGCGCGGCCACACCCCGCTCGGCCACCTCGTGCATCTCCTGGGTCCGGACCTGCACCTCCACCCGGCGCCCTCCGGGTCCGAAGACGGTCGTATGGAGGCTCTGGTACCCGTTGGACTTCGGCACGGAGATGAAGTCGCGAAAGCGGTCGGGAAGGGGCTTGTACAGGTCGGTCACCAGTGAATAGACGCGCCAGCAGTCCTCCTTTCCACGCCGACCGTCGCTCTGCAGAATTATGCGGATCGCGAAGATGTCGTAGATCTCATCGATCGGCTTGCTCTTCCGCTGCATCTTGCGGTGGATGGAGTAGACGTTCTTGACCCGCCCCTTGACGTCAAACTCGTACCCTTCCTCCTCCAGGTGCTTCGCGAGCGGTTCGATAAACTCGGCGATGTAGGCCTCCCGCTGTTCGGCCATCTCTTCGAGCCGATCCACGATGTGGGTGTACGCCTCGGGATCCAAGACCTTGAAGCTGAGGTCCTCCAGCTCGCTCTTGATCTTGAACAGACCAAACCGGTGGGCAAGGGGCGCGAACAACTCCTTCGTCTCGCTGGCCTTTTTGAGCTGCTTCTTCTTCGGAAGCGCCTCGATGGTGCGCATGTTGTGGAGCCGGTCCGCAAACTTGACCAGGATGACGCGGAGGTCCGACGCCATCGAGAGCATCAGCTTGCGGACGTTTTCGGCCTGTCCGAGCTTTTGGCTACTGAAGACGCCCTCGATCTTCGTGAGCCCGTCGATGATGGTCGCCATGGTATCGCCAAACTCGTCCCGGATGAGATCCAGGGAGAGCTCGGTGTCCTCCACCACGTCGTGTAACAGAGCAGCCGCCACGCTGGTGTCGTCCAGCCCGATGTCGCGGGCGACGATGGTCGCCACGCGAAGCGGATGGCTGACGTACTTCTCCCCCGACTCGCGCCAGTCGTTCCGGTGGGCCCAGTAGCTCAGCCGAAAGGCCCGCCGGATCATGTCCTCGTCGACGGTGGGGAGATGGGTCCGGCAGCACGACAACAGCTCTTCGAGACGCTCCTCGTACTTCGGGTCGATCTCGATCTCGCTCTTCTGCGGGACGGCCGACGCCTGAATCATGGACGGGGTGGCGGGAATGACTTGGGGATCCTACTCACACTGCCTTTAAATTCCAGGGGGACTACAGGTTTCCGTATCCCGGTCGGGCCGAGGGGAATCCCCCGTTCTCCCAACGCCCGTCCCCAAACAGTAAAGGGCGCCGTGATTGGCTCACGACGCCCTGCGGTATCCCAAAAAGTGAGGGCCTTCCGGTGACTAAGTATCGTCGGATTCCTCCTCTTCGTCCTCACTCTGCTCGGCGCTGGCGGACGCGTCCTCTGCGGTAGTCTCTTCCTCGTCCGCGGACCCCGATTCCTCTCCAGGCGAGTCGCCCGACGAGGAATCTTCGGCCTCTTCCGGCTCGGCCTGCTCCTCTTCAGCCGGTGTACGACGACCTTTTCCACTTCCGCGGCGCGTTCCCCCGGACCCTCCTTGTCCGGTGTCAGTCGGAGGCACGTCGTTGTAGTCGACGAGCTCGATCAGAGCAAGCTCGGCGCCGTCGCCGGAGCGCTGCCCGAGCTTGATGATTCGGGTGTAGCCGCCGGGCCGGTCGCCCACCCGGTCGGATACATCCCCAAAGAGCTCTTCGATCGCATCGTTGCTCTGGAGGTGCCGGAAGACCTCTCGGCGGTTGTGCTGCGTATCCTCCTTGGCCCGCGTAATCAGCGGCTCCACGAACGGGCGGAGTGCCTTCGCCTTCGCCACGGTCGTGGTGATGCGCTTGTTTTCGATGAGCGCGTTGGAGAGGGACTGCAGGGTGCGCTTGCGGTGGGACGCCGTGCGCCCAATCTTTTTTCCTTTCTTGCGGTGTCGCATTGGTAGTCTCTAACGGGTGACGAATCGCGATGCGGTGCGGACCGGAAGCATCCGAGGATGAGGGTCCGAGGACGGTCTCGGTGAACGCTAAGAGGCTTTCTTCTCCTCAAGGTACTCCTCCACGTCCATGCCGAACTGAAGCCCGCGCTCGTCGAGGACCTCTACGAGCTCCTGCAGGGACTTGCGCCCGAAGTTGCGGAACTTGAGCATCTCATCCTCCTCGCGACGTACGAGGTCCCCAATCGTTTTGATGTTGGCCGCCTTGAGGCAGTTGTGCGAACGCACCGAAAGGTCGAGCTCGTCGACCGGCTGCGCAAGAAGCTCGCGGATACGCTTGACCTCTTCGTCGACCTCTTGCTCCTCCACGACCGGCTCAGGCTCCTCTTCAAGCTGGATGAAGAAGCTAACGTGGTCCCGAAGGATCGAAGCCCCCTGTGTGATTGCCTCCTCCGGTGTGAGGGACCCATCCGTTTCCACGTCCAGAAGCAACTCTTCGTAGTCGATCTTCTGGCCCACGCGGGTCGGCTTGACCTCGTAGTTGACGTTCTTGATCGGGGTAAAGATGGAGTCGATCGCGATCACGCCGATCGGATCGTCCTCGCGCTTGTTCTCCTCAGACGGAACGTATCCACGTCCGTATCCGACCCGGAGGTCCACGTTTACAACGGCATCTTCGGCCAGGGTTGCGACGTGCTGATCCGGGTTCAGAACGTCGTACTCCGCGGTGGCCTCATCAATGTCGCCGGCTGTCCAGTTGCCGGGCCCTTCGAGGTTCAGGTGCAGGTGCCCTTCTTGCATCTCGTCCGCCTGGAACCGCACCTCCTTCAGGTTCAGGATCAGGTCGGCCACGTCTTCGGTAACGCCCGGAATGGTCGAGAACTCGTGCTGGACGCCGTCGATCTTGACGGCCGTAATGGCGAGGCCGCGCAGGGACGACAGCAACACGCGACGGAGGGCGTTTCCGATGGTCACGCCGTAGCCACGTTCGAGCGGCCCCATGACGAATTGTCCTTCGGAATCGGAGACCTCTTCAACGTGGACGCCTTCCGGCATCTGAAGCCCGTGGTTACTCATACGCTCGGATCAGCAAGTTGTAAGGAATAATGTCGTGTCTTGAATCGAGCGCGTCATGATGCGCTCGGCGCAGTGGGCGCGGGGCGCCGCCCGGCTCTACTTCGAGTAAAGCTCGACGATGAGCTGCTCGTCAATGTTTTCGGGGATCTCCTCCCGGTTGGGGTAGTCGATGAACTTTCCCTTCATCTCTTGACGGTCCATCTCCAACCAAGAGAAGGTCCGCTGCCGATGCTCCACGTTCGTCTGGATGACCTCGAGGTCCTGACTGCTCGGCTTCACGGATATGACGTCGTCCGGGGACATCTCGTAGGAGGGGATGTCTACGACCTCGTCGTTGACCATGATGTGGCGGTGCGCCACGAACTGACGAGCCTGACGGCGTGTCCGGGCAATGCCCATCCGGAACACCGAGTTGTCGAGGCGTGCCTCCAACAGGATCAAGAGCTTCTCGCCCGTTACGCCCTGCGTGCGGGACGCCTTGTCGAACAGATTCTTGAATTGACGCTCGAGCAGCCCGTAGGTGTACTTCGTCTTTTGCTTCTCTTTCAGCTGCACGGCGTACTCACTCTCTCGTCGGCGGCGCGACTGGCCGTGCTGCCCGGGCGGGTATGGCTTTCGCTCCAACGCCTTGGAGGGCCCAAAGATGGGCTCCTTGAAGCGGCGAGCGATTTTTTGCTTCGGACCTCTGTAGCGAGCCATAATATTCGGTATCAGGTGTCAGGTGTTACGTACAAGCAGACGATAAGTGCGGAGCGGGCGGCGGGCCGTGTCGACCCGTGTCGATGCCCACACTCATCGCGTAAAAGCAATCAAACGCGGCGGCGCTTCGGGGGGCGACAGCCGTTGTGAGGAAGAGGCGTCACGTCGCGGATGCTCGCCACCTCTAGCCCAGACTCGGACATGGCCCGGATTGCTCCCTCTCGCCCCGAGCCTGGTCCTTTCACGTACACGTCCACGCGTCGGAGGCCCAGTTCGTACGCTTCGTTCGCCGCGGACTCTCCGGCTTTCTGCGCAGCGTAGGGCGTGTTCTTGCGGCTTCCCTTAAAGCCCATCTTGCCAGCACTCGCCCACGAGATGGTGTTGCCGTACTGGTCGGTCAGCGTCACAATGACGTTGTTGAACGTGGCTTTCACGTACGCCCGACCGTTGGATTCAACGACAACATTTTTCTTTCGGGGCGTGCGCTTGCCTCCTCGATCGTCTCCGTCAGCCATGGAACTGTTCAGTGTTTATCTTAGGGTAGAGTCCGGCACGCAGCGTTTGCCCATGCCGGGGTGGAAATGCAAAGTGCCGAAACCGATCTACTTCTTTTGGGTCGACTGGCTGCGGCCCGCCACGGTCTTCCGCTTGCCCTTTCGGGTTCGGGCGTTGGTCCGCGTGCGCTGACCGTTGACCGGCAGCCCCTCGCGGTGCCGCTTGCCGCGGTAGCACCCGATTTCTTTCAGCCGCTTGATGTTCATCTGCACCTCGGTGCGGAGCTGCCCCTCGACAGTATAGTCCTCCTCGATGATGCGCCGCACACGCTTGGTCTCGCTCTCAGTCCACTCGCGGGGGCGCTTGTTTTCGTTGATCTCCGCTTTTCCGAGGATCTCACTGGCCCGCGACTGTCCAACACCGTAGATCTCGGTGAGCGCAATCTCTCCACGCTTGTCGTCCGGCACGTCGATTCCTTCAATTCTCGGCATGACTTGTCAGTTGGTTTCGTTCTAGAGTCCGAGCAACCATTACACGATCCCCCACCGCGCAATGTCTCCCGCTCTTCCAGGGAGAGAGCTAGTTCTTGTAGCGATACACAATGCGTCCCTTGGAAAGGTCATACGGGGACATCTCGACCTTGACCCGATCCCCCGGCAAAATCTTGATATAGTTCATTCGCATCTTTCCGGAGAGAAGCCCGAGGATCTCGTGGCCGTTCTCCAGTCGGACGCGAAACTGCGCGTTGGGCAGTGCTTCGATGACTTCTCCGTCTTTCTCGATGGCCTCTTCTTTTGCCATTAGCGAGTCGTGGTTTCTGTAAGAGCGTCAATCTCGTAAGGAGGGTCAATCACGTCTTCAATGTACCCGTAGTCGGACAGGACCTCCGGCTCACCGTCCCGCACAACAACCATGTGCTCGTAGTGGGCAGAGGGAAGCCCGTCGGCGGCCCGCACGGTCCATCCGTCGTCGTCGGTGACGACCCGGGCCGTGCCCCGGTTAATCATCGGTTCGATGCAAATCGAGAGGCCGGGCTTTAGCGAACGCCCGCGGCCCGGTTCTCCAAAGTTTGGCACCTGGGGATCCTCGTGCAGGTCCTGGCCAATGCCGTGCCCCACGAGATCGCGGACCACGCTGAATCCATGGGACTCACAGTGGGACTGCACAGCGTTGCTGATGTCTCCCACACGCCGGTCGGCAACCGCCCGTTCGATGCCCTCCAAGAGGGCTCGATGGGTCGCGCTGCAGAGCGCCGCATCCTCCTCGGCGATGTCACCGATGGCAAATGTATACGCCCAATCACCATAGTAGCCGTTCAACTTCGCGCCACAGTCGATGGACAGTAGGTCGCCATCCTGGAGCGCGTAATCGTTCGGAATTCCGTGCACAACCGCGTCATTCACGGACGTGCACAGTGTGTTGGGAAAAACATTGTCTCCCACCTGATAACCCTTAAATGCAGGCTCCCCTCCCTGTGTTCGGATGTAGTCCTCCGCGACGGCGTCGAGCTCCTGCAGCGTTGCGCCCACCTCAATGTGGCGGGCCACCTCAGCGAGCGTCTGCCCGACGAGGTCTGCGCTCTCGCGCAGGCAGTCAATTTCGCGTTGGCTTTTCAGATGTACCATAGAAGCTCCGGAGATTCGATTCCAGAGGCGGGACAACCACCGCATGAAAGGACTCATTCAGTCGCAAAGGGTCTACAGGCCCCCGCCTTGTCGGGGACTGCGCATCTTACCACTCTTCATAAACCCGTCGTAGTGGCGCATGAGCAGATGGCTCTCGATCTGTTGCAGCGTGTCAAGGGTTACCTGCACGAGAATGAGCAGGCTCGTTCCCCCGTAGAACATCGCAAATCCCTGTGATACCCCCGCCTGCATCGCAAAGGCCGGGAAAATAGCCACAAGGCCAAGGAATATAGACCCTGGCAACGTAATCCGGGTTAGTACGGTGTCGATGAACTCGCTGGTCTGCTTCCCAGGCCGGATGCCCGGAATGAACCCGCCCTGCCGCTTCATCGTGTCGGCCATCTCCTGCGGATTCACTGTGATCGCAGTGTAGAAGTACGTGAAGAACACGACCACCACGAAGAAGACTGCCGAGTAGCTCATGCTACTAATGTCCGAGAACCAGCCGCCGACCAGTTGCATCGTCGCATTGTTCGGGAAGAACGACGCGATCGTCGACGGGATAAACATGATCGACTGCGCGAAGATGATCGGCATCACACCCGCCGCGTTCACCCGGAGGGGAAGATACTGGGTCGTTCCTCCCTGCACCTTCTTCCCCACCACACGCTTGGCGTACTGCACCGGTATTCGGCGCATGCCCTGTGACACCAGGACCACTGCCCCTGCCACGAGCACCCAGACCCCGATCTCCACGAGCAGGATAAAGAAGTTATCGCCGACCAGGCCAATTTCGTTGTAGAGGGCCTGCGGCAGGAACGCGATGATGCCAATCGTGATGATCAGCGAGATGCCATTCCCGATGCCGTCCTCGCTGATGCGCTCCCCGAGCCACATCACGAATGCCGTGCCACTGGTCAGCACCACGACCGTCGTCATGGTAAACAGGGTTGAGTTGATCACGACCGCTCGCCCGGTGGCCCCCGCCAGAAGGTTGATCGAGTATCCGATCGACTGCAAAGCCGTAATGCCGATCGTTCCATACCGGGTGAGCTGCGTGATCCGTCGTCGCCCCTCTTCACCCTCCCGCTGTAGCTTTTGGAAGTAGGGGACGACGGCCCCCATCAACTGAATGATGATGGACGCCGTAATGTAGGGCATGATGCCCAACGCGAAAATGCCGGCCTGCTTGAACGCACCGCCAACGAACATGTCGAGAAACCCAAACAAGCCTCCGCCTCCCTCTTGGGCCCGCACCTGCGCGAGGGCGGCCGCATCCACACCCGGCAGGGTCACGTGCGTGCCCAGCCGGTAAATGAGAAGGATTCCGAGCGTGTACAGGATGCGCTCACGGAGTTCCTGTACACTCCAGATGTTACGGATGCTCTCGGCAAAGCCAGCCATGAGTCAGCCTCGTTGATGTATAAGCCACGGGAAAGAGGGTCCCGATGCCGACCAGCTTACTGATCGACAACCGATACCGTGCCGCCCGCCTGCTTGATCTTCCGTCGGGCCGATTCACTGAACGCATGCGCCTTCACCTCAAGCGCGTCGAACAGGTCGCCGTCGCCCAGGATCTTGACACGGTTGGCGTTCCGCACCACCCCAAGGTCCGCGAGCAGCTCCGGCGTGACGGGCTTGTCCTCGTCGAGGACCTCCTCGTCCAGAAGCCGCTGCAGACGCTTGACGTTCGCAATGGCGTACTCGGTGCGGAAGGGGGCGTTGCTGAACCCGTGCTTCGGGACTAGCTGAAAGAGCGGCGTCTGTCCGCCCTCGAACCAGATTGGCCGCGTTCCCGCGCCCGAGCGACTGCTCTGCCCCTTCGTCCCGCGGGTCGAGCTGTGTCCACCGCGTCCAGAGCCCTCACCTCGACCGAGGCGCTGTCCCGCTTGGGTCGCCCCCTCCGCCGGCTTTAGGTTACTCAAATCCATGTCGTTCCTTCCGTTCTTTTGGTAACTCGAATGACGTGTGCACGTACTGGTCGGATCCAAGCACCGCGTTGAAAGCACTCTCTTTCTGCGTCGGCCGTTCGGGCCCCGGCCCGATGATCAAATTTTCGGTCTCGGGACGTGTTCGACAATCCTTTTCACGGATCGCGGTGTAGATCAGCTGAGAAAGCCCGGCCCGTGTCGGTCCGGGCTGCACTCAACTGAGAGTGGGGCTCGGCAGGATTCAGACCGCGGCACCCCGGCGCCCCTCAGCATCACTGCGGGTTTTCGCTCGCTACCCGTTGAACACCTTTTCGAGGGGAATATCGCGGCGCCGGGCCACCTCCAGAGCATCTTCGGTCTCCGCAAGGGCGTTGATCGTCGCCTTGACCTGGTTGTGCGGGTTGGACGTGCCAAGCGACTTCGTGAGCACGTTTCGGTACCCGGCACACTCAAGCACGGCACGGACGCCACCGCCCGCAATCACCCCGGTACCCGGCGCGGCTGGCTTCAGGAGCACCTTGCCGGCGTCCTGCTTCCCCACCACCTTGTGGGGAATCGTGCCGTCGCGCATGGGAACGCGGATGACGTTTTTCTTGGCGTCGTCCGCCCCCTTTGAGATGGCACTTGAGACCTCATTGGCCTTGCCCAGGCCCGTGCCGACGAGGCCGTCCTCGTTTCCGACGACCACGACGGTGTTGAAGGAAAATCGACGTCCACCCTTCACGACTTTCGAGACCCGGTTGACCGACACGAGTCGATCAACCCAGTTCTCCTGCCGCTTCTCGGCGTTGACGCGCTTCTGTTCTTTTCGATCCGCCATGTCTATGCGTGGTGCTCCGTGCGAGGATAGTTGTTACGATCGTCGGGGACTAAAGCTGCAGGCCGCCGTCGCGGACCCCCTCCGCCAAGGCCTGGACGCGCCCCTGATACTTATACCCGCCCCGGTCAAAGACCGCCTTGTCGATGCCCTCCTCTTGGGCCCGCTCGGCAAGCAACTCGCCGACCGACCGACTCTCTTCCGTCGGGGTTTCCCCCTGTACGTCGTCCGCTAGGCTCGACGCGGAGGTGAGCGTGTGCCCCTCCATGTCATCGACCAATTGGGCGTAGATGTATTCGTTGGATCGGTATATCGACAAGCGGGGACGCACCGAGGTCCCAAACATGGACTCTCGGATGCTGTCATGAATCCGCTGTCGGCGTTCGACCTTTTCCTTTTTACCCTTTGGCATAACCGCTGTGTCGTCGTGGTCGTTCGATTGAAGCAGACCGGCCTCGCGGCGCGAGACACGGCCGAAGAGAAGGGACTAGCGAGCCGCCGTCTTGCCGGCCTTGATGGACACGTTCTCGTCCACGTACCGGACCCCCTTTCCTTTGTACGGCTCGGGGGGACGGAGGCTGCGGATCTTCGCCGCAACCTGTCCCACCAGCTCCTTGTCAATGCCCTCCACGATGATAATGTCATCCTGGCCCCGATCCGAGTCTACCGACACCGAGACATCACTCGGCGGAAGGAAATAGATCGGGTGCGAGTAGCCGAGGGCAATTTCGAGGGTTTCGTCGGACATCTGGGCCCGGTAGCCTACCCCAATGATCTTCAGTTCTTTCTTGTACCCCTCGGTTACCCCCTCAACCATGTTCACGATGAGGGAGCGACTGAGACCGTGCAGCGAACGGTGCCGCTTCTGGTTTGTCGGGCGCTGGACGACCATGTGGTCGTCGTCAATCTCCAGGGTCATCTCCGGATCAATCTGCTCCGTGAGGGTGCCCTTCGGCCCTTCAATCGTCACTACATTCTGGTCGTCAACCGATACGGTCACCTCGTCACCGAACGGGATCGGGTTGTCTCCTATTCGAGCCATGGATTCAGTCGTTCATCTCGTGCAACGGAGTTGGCGGGCAAGCACGCCCGTGAATGCGAGGTCGTGATTAAAAGACCTTGGCCAGCACTTCGCCGCCCACACCAAACCGGCGGGCTTCCTTATCACTCATTACCCCTCGGGAGGTCGACAAGATGACGATGCCGAGACCGTTTTTCACCTCCGGCAGGTTGTCCGAGTCCGCATACTCGCGGCGGCCCGGACGCGAAACACGCTCCAGCATCCGAATGGCCGGCTGGTCGTATTCGTCGTACTTCAGGTATACCCGGAGCAGGCCCTGCTTCTCATCGTCGATGTTGACGAAGTTCTTGATGAACCCCTTTTCAAGGAGAATCTGGGTCATGGCCCGCTTCAGCTTCGAAGCCGGAATATCCACGTAGGTCTGCTCCGCCTCCTGCGCATTGCGGAGTTGGGCCATGTAGTTTGAGACGGGGTCGGAAATACCACTCATTTCGGGCGTCGAATCGTCGGTTCGGAAGTGGACTCGGGGGCCAAGAGGAAAGGGATCGCTCTGGCTGTGCTCGCAACCTGGGGGGGCAGCGACTACCAGCTCGATTTCCGGATGCCCGGAATCTTGCCTTCAAGGGCAAGCTCGCGGAAGCAGATTCGGCAAACGCCGAACTTGCGCAGGTACCCGCGCTGCCGTCCGCAAAGCTTGCATCGGTTGTTCTGGCGAACGGGACTGGAGTCCCGTGGAAGCTTTTGCAGCTCTACCCACTTCTCCTCCTCTTTGAGCCGCCGTCGCTCCTCCTTGTGTTTCTCGTAGAGTCTCTCCCGCTTTTCTTCGCGGGCAATCCAGCTCTTCTTGGCCATATCGTCGGTGTGTAGAATCTGTCCTAATATAGATCTAAGCGCGCACGGAGGGCGTCGCCAGAACGCCAGTTGCCACTACGCCTCGGCTGGCTCTTCGTCTCCACGCCGGACGAACGGCATGCCGAGTCCCTTGAGAAGCGCGTAGGACTCCTCGTCGGTCTCCGCATCGGTCACGAACGTGACGTCCATGCCGTCGATGCGATCGACGTTGTCCACGTCGATCTCCGGGAAGATGATCTGTTCGTCAACGCCAAGTGTGTAGTTGCCGTGGCCGTCGAAGCTTCGATCAGGCACGCCCCTGAAGTCGCGAATGTTGGGAAGGGCGAGCGTGACGAGCCGGTCAAAGAACTCGTACATCCGAGCCTCACGGAGCGTCACCTTCACCCCAACGGGCATTCCCTCCCGCACGTCGAAGCTTGCAATGCTTCGCTTCGCACGCCGGATGGTCGGTTGCTGACCCGTGATCTTCCGCATCTCTTCCACGGCCTGATCGAGGACCTTCTGGTTCTCCGAGACCTCTCCAACCCCGCGGTTGATGCAGATCTTCTCGAGGCGGGGCACCTCCATCGGGTTCTCGTACCCGAACTGATCCGTCAGTGATGGACGGACCTCGTCTTGGTATTGTGTTTGAAGTCGCGGAGCGTCGGCCATAGCTCAAGGAGTGAAAGCTCAGAATTCGCGCCGCGGCACCCAAAGTAGCTTGGCGACCGCAGACGTTGAAAATCGATGATGCACAAGCGGAGTTCCTGCTGCACGGGCGATTCACGCCGTGCAGCGCGTCGGACTAGTCGTCGAGCTCTTCGCCCGTCGTTTTGGCGTATCGCACCCAGCGGGACCGTCCGGTGTCCGGATCCTCTACCTTTTTCCGCCCGATCCGCGTGGCGTCTCCGTTGCTGTCGATCGGGTTGACGTTGGAGACGTGAATCGGGGCTTCCCGCTCGGTACGCCCGCCCTCTCGGTTGGACCGGCTCGGCTTTTCGTGGAAAACGCGTACGTTCACGCCTTCCACAATCACCCGTCGCTCGTCGGGAAATACCTTTAGAACCTTCCCCACGTAACCGGACTCCCGGTCTTCGCCGGCAGATTTGGCGGACGTGACGGTCTTGTTAAGCATGACCATGTCGCCCTGCTTGACGTGTAGCTTGTTTTGAGCCATGAGCTTCGTGGTAAATGTTGGTTCGCAAGTGCAACCGGGGTGCCCCGACGGGTCTACAGCACCTCGGGGGCGAGGGATACAATGCGCATGAACTGCTTCTCGCGGACCTCCCGGGCCACGGGCCCAAAGACGCGCGTCCCCACCGGCTCCTCTTCCTGGTTGATGAGCACGGCCGCGTTCTCGTCGAAGCGAATGTAGGTGCCGTCGTCGCGGCGCGTCTCCTTGGCGGCCCGCACCACAACGGCCCGGCTCACGTCGCCCTTGTTGATCTCTCCACTCGGGATGGCCGACTTGACGGAAACCACAATCTGGTCTCCGATGCCCGCGTAGCGGCGTCCGCTACTGCCGAGCACGCGGATGCACAATGCTTCCTTGGCCCCGCTGTTATCGGCCACGTTGAGTCGCGTCTCTTGTTGAATCATGGGTGTCGTCCAGGTCAGTGTTCGAAGTTAAAAGGCCACGTGGAGGCCGGAGGACTCCGGACCGCCAGCGAAGGGTGCGGGCGCTACTTGGCCCGCTCAACGATGTCGACGAGACGCCATCGCTTGTTCTTGCTAATGGGGCGCGTCTCCATAATCTGGACCGTGTCCCCCTCGCTGGCCTCGTCGTCTTCGTCGTGGGCCATGAAGGTGGAAGACCGTTCCAGGTACTTTCCATACATCGGGTGCTTCATCTGACGGCGGACGGACACGGTGATAGTCTTGTCCATCTTGGCCGATTCGACAACCCCAATGCGTTCCTTGCGGTCGTTGCGGTCGAGAGCCTCGTCGTGGTCGTCCGTGTGCGTGTCGGTGTTGTTCTCAGTCTGCTCCATAATACCCTATCGGCAATTTGATCGTCTGAATGGGTGCATCGGCGGGTGCGCCAGGGCGGCTACGCGGGCTCTTCCTCGACCGCCTGCTTCTCGTTGCGAATCGTCTTTAGGCGGGCGATGAGACGACGCTTGGTGCGGAGGAGCATCGGGTTTTCCAAGCGCCCCCGAATGGCATGCTGGAACTGAAGCTCTTCCAGCTCTTCTTCCTCCTCGTCAATCCGCGTCTCAATTTCCGCGATGCTAAGATCTCGAATCTGGTCGGCATCCATCAGTCTGAATGGCTTAGGTGAACGGTCCCGAACACGCACGCAAGAACCTACTCCTCGGCGCGAGAGCCCGGACGGACCACAAATTTTGTTTTGATCGGAAGCTTGTGCTTGCCCAGGCGCAGGGCTTCACGTGCCGCCTCCTCGTCGGCGCCGCCCCCCACTTCGAAGATGACGTTTCCCGGCTGGACCGGCGCGACGAACTGCTCGGGCTCCCCCTTGCCCTTCCCCATCCGCGTCTCCGCCGGGGTCTTGGTCTTGGGCTTGTCCGGAAACACGCGAATCCATACCTTCCCGTCTCGCTTCAGGTAGCGGTTAATTGCCACACGGGCCGCCTCAAGTTGGCGGCTGTTGACCTCACCCTCCTCGAGGGACTTCAGGCCGTAGTCGCCAAAGCTGAGGCGGGTGCCCTTCACGGCGTACTTGTTCCGCTTCAGGCCCTGATTGCGCTGGACCTTCCGGTGTTTTGTATTTTTGGGCTCAAGCATGGGTCGTAAAAGCGGGTGCGTGTGGTCGGTTCAAGAAGGGGGAATCAGCGGCGTAGGTTGTCAGCCCCCACGGCGCTGGCGGCGCTGCTGCGGCGACTCCTTCATCTTGCGCTGCTGCGCCTGCACGTTGGGGCTCAGGTCCGGCTTGCCGAGGATCTCACCGCGGTGGATCCAGACCTTCACGCCGATCGTGCCGTAGATTGTAAGGGCGGTCTCCTGGGCGAAGTCAATATCCGCACGAATCGTGTGGAGCGGAACGCGTCCCTCCATGTACTCCTCGGTGCGTCCCATTTCTGCCCCACCCAGACGCCCGGCGGCACGGATGCGCACGCCCTCGGCGCCCATCCGCATGGCGGCCTGCATGGCCTGCTTCATGGCCCGCCGGAAGGAAATTCGCCCCTCCAGTTGCTGCACGATATTTTTCGCCACCAGCGTGGCGTCGAGCTCCGGACGCTTAATCTCGCTGATGTTAATCTGGATGTCTTTCCCCGTAAGGGTCTCGAGCTCCCCCTTCAGCTTCTCAACCTCGGACCCGCCCCGGCCGATAACAACGCCCGGGCGACTCGTGTGGAGGGTCAGGATGACCCGCTCCGGCGTGCGCTCAATGACGGCTCGGCTGAGGCCGGCGCGCTTGAGGCGCGTGTGCAGGTAGCGGCGCAGTTCCTCGTCCTCGACGAGCTTGTCCTGGAAGTTGGTCTCAGAGTACCAGTTGGAGTCCCAACCACGGATGGCGCCGAGGCGAAAGCCTATGGGGTGTGTTTTCTGGCCCACGGGTGTGTACCTCGTGTGTTAGTTCAGAGAGCAACGTGTAATGTTGAAAGCGGCGTTTGGGCTACGCGGTCGCCTCTTCAGCCTCCTCCTCTTCGACCGCCACGACCACCTTCAGGTGAGTCGTGCGCTTGCGGATGGGTGCCGCACGCCCTCGAGCACGGGCCTGGTGACGCTGAAATGTAGGCCCTTCGTCGGCCTGAATCTCTTTCAGCTTCAATGCCCCCTCGTCGAAGCGCTCGTCGTTCTGGTCCATCAGGTTATAGACGGCGGAGCGGATCGTCTTCTCAACAACGCCGGTCACCTTCTGCGGCATGTAATCCAGAATCGCGACAGCCTCGGGCACACTCCGGTCGCGTACCAAATTGATGACGCGACGCATCTTAAGGGGAGAGCTCCGAATGTGCCTGCGGACGGCTCGTGCTTGCATGTCTCGTCGTGCGGTTTGCGGGGAAAATCAGGGGGCGCGGGGCAAAGGAGCGCTCACTGGAATCCAGTCAGCGCCGTTGGCCGGGCACTACTGGCCGGGCTTGCGGATCCGTTGGTCTACCTTTGCCTGCGAGTGCTCCTCAAATGTGCGCGTCGGGGCAAACTCACCGAGCTTGTGCCCCACCATGTTCTCCGTCACGTACACCGGGATGAACTGGTGTCCGTTGTGAACGGCGAACGTGTGGCCGACGAACTCCGGCGTAATAATGGAGTCTCGGCTCCAGGTCTTGATGACCTTCTTTTCATCGGACTCGTTGAGCGCGTCGACCTTGCGCTGCAGCTTGTAGTATACGTACGGGCCTTTCCGTAGAGAGCGGGGCATGTCGTCGAGGGAATTTGAATCCGAGAGTGTAGGCGGCTCGCGAGTGGGGTCGAAGGTCCCAGCGGAACGGGGCGGTTATTGGCCTCCGGTTCCTTGCTTCGACTCCGTACGGCGCCGAATGATATACTTGTTTGACTCCTTGTTGCGCTTGCGGGTCTTGTACCCCTTCGCCGGGACGCCCTCTCGGGAGCGGGGGTGGCCTCCAGACTTCAGGCCCTCACCGCCGCCCATGGGGTGATCGATGGGGTTCATCGCCACCCCGCGGGTGCGGGGCCGGCGACCAAGCCACCGACTTCGACCGGCCTTGCCAAGCACCACGTTTTCGTGCTCGACGTTGCTCGTCGTGCCGACGGTTGCCCGGCACTTCGAGGGCACGAGCCGCGTCTCGCCGCTCGGGAGCTCGAGGGTCGCGTAGTCTCCCTCGCGGGCCGTGAGTTGTGCGTGTGTGCCCGCGGCGCGGATCATCTGAGCACCCTTCTTCGGCGTCATCTCGACGCAGTGGATCCTCGTCCCCAGCGGGATGCTGGTGAGCGGAAGGCAGTTGCCGACCTTAGCCTGCGCCTGGGGGCCATTCATCACCGTGTCCCCGACCTCCAGCCCGTCAGGCGTGATGATGTACCGCTTCTCTCCGTCGGCGTAGGCAAGCAGCGAAATGCGGGCCGAACGGTTGGGGTCGTACTCGATGGTCTTCACCGCAGCCGGAATGCCGTCCTTGTCGCGCCGCTTGAAGTCAATCTTGCGGTAGCGGCGCTTGTGGCCGCCCCCTCGGTAGCGCATCGTCATGCGGCCCTGGTTGTTGCGGCCCCCGCTGTTCGAGAGCGGCTCCAGCAGGCTGCGCTCCGGGTCGGTGGTGGTGACGTCCTCCTTGTCGTCCACCGAATACTGGCGCTGGCTATTTATGGTCGGCTTTCTCTTCTTAATCGACATGGCGCTGGGTTGTCAGCGGTTCAAAGGGTTGTATAAGCTCAGGCGAGGGCGCTCAAATGCCCTCGAAGAAATCAATCTGCTCGCCGTCCGGGTCTAGGGCCACAATGGCTTTCTTGAAGCCAGAGGTCCGGCCCTCAATCATGTTTCCGTCGCGGAACTGGCGACGGCGCTTCCCCGGGACGACCTGGGTCCGAACATCCTCGACCTCAACGCCCTCGTAGCGGTTCTCTACCGCCCTCCGGATTTCGATCTTCGTGGCGTCGAGCCCGCACATGAAGGAGTACTTGCCCTCCTGCATCTGCTGGGTGGTCTTCTCGGTCACGTAGGGGCGAATCAGTACGCGTTTGCTCATGGGTCAACGCTACTCGTTGGGGAGTGCAACAGGGAGAGTCAGTAGAGAGAGCGGGCGCTACGCCGGCACGGCCTCTTCGGTCGAGAGGACACCCGTGAGCCAGTCGAGCGCACCCTCCTGGAGCAGAACGACGTCGGCGTCCAGGATGTCGACTGTGTTGATGCTTTGGACCTCCTGCACGTTCACGTCCGGAAGGTTCTGGGAGCTCAAATAGATCTCACGCTCCACCTCGGTGGTTGCAAGCAGGATGTCCTGTCCCTCCACGCCCAAAAGTTCGAAGAGGTCTGTGAGCCCCCGCGTGTCAGGCCGATCCATCGAGAAGTTTTCAGTCACCCGGATGTTGTCGTTCGCGGCCTTATACGAAAGGGCCGATCGCCGGGCCAGGCGCTTCTCTTTCTGGTTTAGATCGTGGGCGTAATCACGAGGCCGAGCCCCGTGGGCCCGTCCTCCGCCCCGGCGGATGGGCGACTGCGCATCGCCAACCCGGGCGTTCCCTGTTCCCTTCTGGCGATAGAGCTTTCGACCAGATCCTCGCACTTCGCCCCGCTCTTTGGTCTTGCTGGTGCCCTGTCGCTGATGGGCCTGAATGCGCTTCACGTCCAGCCAAATGATGTGATCATTCGGCTCAATGTCGAAGACCGTCGGGTCGAGGTCGGCGGTTTCTCCCGACTCTACCCCGTCTTCTTGGTAGATCTCAACGTCCATGGGTTCGTGGCCTCAACAGTTTGCAGTGCATCGATGCGGAAACTGGAACGGATGTCCAGAATTCCACGACTTCTATTTCTTGTACAGCTCTACGTATTCGCTCTTAGGTCCCGGCACGGAGCCGTTGATGAGGATGGCGTTCTGGTCCCCAAGTATCCGGACCACGCGGAGATTTTGAACCTTGGCGCGCTCACTTCCGGTCTGGCCCGCCATGCGCACACCTTTGAAGACGCGCGAGGGATCCGCCGAGGCACCGATCGACCCTGGGTGACGCTGACGATCCGACTGGCCGTGGGTCATCATGCCAACGCCACTGAAGCCGTGTCGCTTCACCACACCCTGAAAGCCTTTTCCCTTCGAGATGCCAGCCACATCGATTCGCTCTTCCTCGTCGAAAACATCCTCGACGTGCAGGACGTCGCCAAGGCTCACATCCTCGCCGAAGTCACGGAACTCGCAGAGCGTGCGCTTAGGCGGGCATCCAGCCTTCTCAAAGTGGCCCAGCATGGCCTGCGTCACGTTCTTCTCTTTCACGTTGTCGAAGCCGAGCTGCACCGCGCTGTATCCATCGCGGCTCTCCGACTTCACCTGCGTCACGACATTGGGCCCCGCCTCCACGACCGTACAGGCCACGTTGTTGCCCTCGTCGTCGAAGACGCTGGTCATCCCGACTTTCTTTCCGATCAGTCCGCTACTCATAAATCTGGTCTCCGTGCAATGGTATATCCGTCGTTGGAAAGTCTTCGGCCTCAATCCTCACCGGCCACTAGGGTCATTTTCAGATCCGGGGTGCGATTGCTCTCCGAAAACAACACGTTCAGGAAGTTCTCAGAGCCGCGTCGTACCTCAAAAATTGCCCGACTTGTTGTCGGAAAACTGTATCGCCAAGTCACTGAGCCTTGTCCCTCGAACCCGGAGGCCATCTGGAGCGAGTTGTCTCTGAAAAGCCTCACAGGCCCTCGGGTGACTGTACTGTCCAAACCGTCAGGTCGCTGGCTCCGGATTTCGTATGTTCGAGTTTCGTCGCCCTCGTGGAATACAATTTCGATTCCACGAGGGTAGCGACGATCGAGCCGACTTTCAAAGTCAAACCCGCTACCTTCCAGGCGCCCGATCGTCCAGGGGCCCGTGTTTGTCAGGCGCTCATAGAGCGAGGCCTGCTTGGAACCCGATCCGTCACAGCCGACGAGCAGGAGTCCTCCGGCGCAGAGAAGCGCTCCGGCAATTCCGAAAAGCGCTGGGCGAGAGGGGCTCAGTGGCGTCACACCTTAATCTCCACGTCTACGCCACTGGGCAGCTCGAGCTGCATGAGCGAATCCACCGTGTCGCTGCTTGACGAAAGGATATCGATGAGACGCTTGTGGTGGCGCCGCTCAAACTGTTCGCGGCTCCTCTTGTCCACGTGCGGCCCTCGCAGAACGGTGTAGATCTTCTTTTCGGTTGGCAGTGGCACTGGACCACTCACAACCGCACCGGTCGACTTGACCGTGCGGATGATTTTCTCCGCACTCTTGTCGATCAGCGTGTGATCGTACGACTTGAGCTTGATCCGTATGTCCTGCTGCGCAGCCATGTGTCCGTATCGGTTTTCGAATGCAGAGTGTTGGCGAACAGGAGGCAGACGCTCTCGCCGACCTCCTGAAGCCGCAAGAATCTTAGTCCAGGATATCGGTCACCACGCCGGCGCCGACCGTGTGCCCGCCCTCCCGAATCGCAAACCGAAGCCCCTCCTCCAGGGCCACCGGCTCAATCAAGCTCCCCTCAAACGTCGCGTTGTC